>JAJRTK010000050.1 GCA_024278345.1 bacterium
GATGGTCACCATCAGGCGTCCCACGAAAACGCCGACAAAACGGATGGTCACCATCAGGCGTCCCACGAAAACGCCGACAAAACGGATGGTCACCATCAGGCGTCCCACGAAAACGCCGACAAAACGGGTCGTGAGCGTCGGGAGACCCACCAAGACTCCGGCCATGCTTCCCCGGACCAAGGTCTGCGCGGAGAACCGACAGTACTTGTCGAAAGCGAAGATGTATCGCAAGAAGGGAGAACTTGAGATCGCCGTGGAGCTGGCTGGCAAGGCTCGCCCCCACGGAGATTGCCAGATCCTCTTCCTTGAAGCATGTGGCCTGATTGCCGACATCCAGATCTTCAAGTTGAAGAACTTTGACAAAGGGATCAAGGCCACGAAGAAAGGCCTCAAGATCGATGCAAGGCAAACATTTCTCTGGTTCTTACAGGGGTATGCCCAGTATCAGGTCAGTAGCTATCGAGAAGCCATAGATTCACTCCGCGAAGTGCTCAAGCACTATCGGGTGGTTCCCGTTCGGGAAGAGATCTTGATGCAGACCAGGTATTTCATTGCGGATGCAGCAGATCGTCGCGCAACTAAGGGCCTTGGCTCGGACAAGCAGGCAAACCAGAGGTTGCTTCAGGAAGCCATCACAAGTTGGAATGAGTTCGAGGATTTTTGCTTTGACGTGGAATGTCCCAACGATTTGGTTGATCGGGCTGCAAGGCGGGCGACGGATCTGAAGCAGAAACTGTCGCTCCAGTGGGTCGATCGCTAAGGGTGAATGAAGAGTAATTGCTTGAGCAAGAGAGGAATTGCCAAGAATGATGAGACGTAGGCTCGGAACCCGATCCTTCTTTATCGTGGTCGTGACTTTGGTACTCGTGGCCAAACCGAGCGCTAGCTTTGGCGGGTCGAATCTCCAAAGTTGCCGGCTTTTTGTTCCCGATGGTCAGCGGATCGCTCACTATCAGCTCTTGGCGCCACAACTCAGCTATGGTGGAAGTTTTCTGGCCTACGAGACGCTCCGTGGTGATCGACGGGAGATTCACATTTCCAGCACCGCGAACTGGAAACGGCACGAAGTGCGCGTTGGCAAGAGCATCTTCAGGAGCCGCGAAAGCTTTGAAAGCGAGTTGGACTGGTTTCCGTCGCTGGATTTGCAGGAATGGTTTATCTTCGTCACGGGCGAGAAAAATAATTTCGACGTTTACTTGGGAAACGCGTCAAATCCAAAGACGACCTATCCCGTTGTGAACTGGAGATCCAACGATCACCAGCCGGTCTTTTCCCCGAACGGCAAAGACCTGGCCTTCATCTCGACGAAGGGCCGAAGCGAGGGAACCGATCTCTATGTGATCCTGGATATCGACGGAAAATTGATGAATCCAGCGTCCGCGGCGCCAGAGCCCGTTCGATTGACACGATCTGCCAACGGAGTTCTCTACCCTGCCTGGTCACCAGATGGCGCGTTTTTGAGTTATACTTCAGAGGAAGCAGAGGATGGCGTACTCAACGATGGGATCAACGTGATCCAGTTTGGGAAGATCCGGGGAACTTTGGTGCCAGGAAGGGATGCCAGCGGCAGCATTCAACCGATCCGCGCCAGCGGGGCCAAGATCTCAAAGCGATTCTTGCACCTCGATGAAGTCGCGGCAAGTTGGTCGCCTGACAGCAGGTATTTGGCATTCTACTACAGCGAGCACACCACCGCCCGCCGGAGTGGGCGCAGGGATCCTAACGAAAAAGTAAAGCATCAAATTGGTATATTACGGGTCAAGAGGTTTGAAAACGACGTGGTTTTTTCCAGCATCGACAACTTCAGTCTCGATGCCCAAGTTTTGGACCCGAACGTGGATTCTTTTCTCAGGGGTCCGGTGTGGAGCCGCAACTTCAGTGCAATGCTTGTGGTCAAAGACAGTCCCGCGGACGACAATCCCGTGTTGGTCATCTCTGTCCCGTCTGGCAGCGCTTCGGCGTTTCATGAGACGAAGCTCAACAGGGACATTGCATTAGGGCCGGGCATCCAAGGGTCGGACGTCGTAATATTTTCGGCCCATGATCGGCAGACGACAAGTATTTACCGTTGCGTGTTGAGATAGCCCCTACCGGTATGGGGCGTAGGCAGGAGAGATTCCACCATGGGGCGACACGGTCACTATTCCTTGCAAAGAAGCGAGCACAGAATGAAAAGACGAGCGATGTCGGGAGTCCTGTTCGGCGCTCTCCTATTGGCCGGAGCCGCCCATACGCTGGCCGCGGATCGCGGCGGGCACATGAACTACAGCGGTCGCTTGAATCTCAGCGCGTTCGAACCGATAACAAAGATGAATTCCGCGACGACGCGCTTTTGTGCGATGATTTTCGAGCAACTGCTTGAAAGAAAGAAAATCGGCACCGGTGTTCGGTGCAGAATGTGCAAGGACTACGACGCAAACGACAAGCTGATTACCTTCTACTTGCGCCAGGACATCAAATGGCATGACGGGGTTCCCTTCACTGCTTACGACGTGGAGTTCACCTACCGGCTCATCTCCAATCCCAAGACGGGGAGCGTGTTGCGGAAAGAATTCCAGTTCATTGAAGATGCCACGGTACTCGATGACCATTCCATCAGTTTTAGCTTCAGACACCCCGTGCCCAACGCCGATGCCTATTTTCTCTCCCTTCCCATCGTTCCGCGCCATAAATTCAGCGTATTCCTTCCCTCCTTGGTGGAAGACAAGAAGCCGGGAACCGTGCGAGAAGCGCGGCTCAACGCTATCCAGGTCTATGCTGGACCGAGTCCCAAGGAACGAAAACTGTTCAGGATCCCCGTGGGTGCTAAGTTGACCGTGCTCAAGTCGGATAAACGGTGGGCGGAAATCAAAATTATCGCCAAGGGGCCTGTGGGAAAACAGGGTTGGGTTCTGCAACATCGCCCCGAAATCAACGAGATCGATGATGCCGAATTCATGACTTGGCCCATCGGTACGGGTCCTTACAAGTTCAATGGTTCAACGGTGAGCGGTGACGCTAATCTCAAGGTCAATGAAGATTACTATGGGCGGAAGGGGTATATCCGCACCATCAGAAGAAAACGATCCCAAGATCCGCGCACCATGGTCAACCGCCTCACCAACGAGGTGTTGGATCTTCTTCCGGAAACTCCTCTCGAAGATCTGGCCCGCATCCAGCAAAGTGGTGTTTGCAAGTTGATTTCCTACGCCTCATTGCGATTCGCCGGACTCATGTACAATTGTCGAAACCCCAATTTGGCAAAGAAAGAGTTTCGGCAGGCTCTGACCTATGCCAGTAACCGTGTTCAGTGGCTTGACACATTTTACCAGAAAAAGGGGTATCTCATCGCCGGCCCGGCGGCGCCGGATTCTTGGCTCTATAACACGGAGCTTCGACCGCTTCCCTTCGACCTCGCCAAGGCCAAGAAACTCCGGGCAAGCGCTGCGGGGAGGAAGCCAGTCAAGCTCAAGCTGGTTATCTCGAGTGATCGGCCGTCCCAGGACATGGATTTCGTGGCGGCATACAAGAATGCCATGGCGCAAATCAACGTCAACATCGAAATCGTTCCCCTCGAGCGCCTGGTTTTCTCTGAAACCCTTGCCAAGGGGAGGTTTGATATAGCCTTTCAGGAGTACATCCTGAACTATGGCTACAATTATCGGCCTCTTTTTGAACCAGATGGGGACCAAAACTACGGCCACTACGACAATCAAGAACTGGGGGAAATTTTTCGGGCTTGGCGCCGGGAAACGGACTTTGAGGCAATCCGCACTCTGGCAAACAGGAGCCAGCAGATCCTTGCCGATGATTGCCCCTGGACCTTTCTTTGGACCTTGAAGAACATTGCGGCCGTCCACAACAAGATCCGGAATATCCGGCACGAGAACATCGATCCCTACCGTTTCTTCACGTGGGTCCACCAGTGGTGGATTCCCGAGGAAGCCCAGTGAGGGAGTTGCTGCCGAGTCGAACCGTGCGGCATTAGCGGGCATCTCGAAAGGGTGGGAGTTCGCTGGAGTTCCAACGATTATCGTGGGCGAGGGAAAGTTAGTGTCCTCATCATCATCAGCCATCGAACTTGCGAAACCCCACGGCGGTACGGATGGGAAGGGAGCGGCACGGTCTCTGGGCCGCCGGATCTTGTGGTTGTTGTTACAAATCGGGCGAATCGCGGTGGAAAATCTTGTGGTCTTCATCACGACGACACTCATTGTTTTCGCCTTGATTCGCTCCATCCCGGGCGATGAAGCCCTTTGGAGCTTGGGACCGGGCGCGGCGGCCCCGGAGGTGGAGTCCGTAGGCCACACCCGGAGGACCGATCAGTCCTTCCTCCGGCAGTATTCCAGTTGGGTCTATGCCACATTGACTCTCAACCTTGGCATTTCGTCAGGTTTTCCCAATGCGGAAAGAATCAAGTTCGGAACTTGGGTGACTTGTAGCCTGACTTTGGGCGCAATCCTCGTCGTTGTGTTGATAGGGGTTCCCATCGGCCTTGCTTCGGGGCTTTATCCTGAGAGCTGGCTGTGGAATCAGGTCAGTTTTCTTGTGTACCTCGTGAGTATGGTGCCGATCTTTCTGCTGGCTTACGCGAGTTTTTTCTTTTGGCCGTTTCCACCAGTTTTGACGGATATCGATATACTGGTACGCCTAAATCCTCAGTATTCGGAGACCTATTTGTACGTGGCTATCTTTTCGACCATGGCCATCGTCTTGGCAGTTGGAGACGGGACGATTACGGAGTTGGTTCGTGCAGTACGGGAAGAAGTGGGACGAATTGCTGACTCGGAGTTCATCCGGGCTGTGCGGGCCAATGGCGGGGCTGTGTGGAAACATCTTGCCCGGAACCTGCTGGTCCCGATTTTGACGGTTTTGAACCTCCGAATCCTCTATCTTTTGGGAGGCGCCGTGGTGGTGGAGTCGGTCTTTGAGTACCCAGGGTTGGGACAGTTGACGGTAGAAGCGGTGAAGGATCGAGAATATGGCCTTGTCTTTGCCATCACAGTCGTGTCCGTATTGTTGGTTCTCCTTGTGACGGTCATCAACAAGTTCCTCATCCTTTTCCTCGATCCGCGGGCGAGGGACTAAGCGTGCTGGCAACGGTGTACACAGACCGGCGCGACGGCGGGATTTGGTACCGGCTGGTCCGGAGCGGGCGGCTTCGGGGGATCCTCAATGTCGTCTTGGGCTCAGTGCTTGTTTTGACGCTTCTTCTGCCCTATTTGGCCAACATGGCCTCTTTTCTGGATGTGTCAGCGGATCCAAAGCCGTTGGAGCGCTTGCAGCCGCCAGACTGGAGTCTCCTGGCTCTTTGGCTGGACAATCGCCCAACCGCCAAATCGGAACCTGGGAACCCCTTCGCTACCCGACCAAGAGCACGGCCTGAAACCGATGCCAACGGGTCTCCAAGGGCATTTCATCCATTGGGCACGGATTCGGCGGGACGGGACCTGTTTTCCTACATCATCCTGGGAGCCCATTCGGCCTTTCTTCCCGGACTCTATGCCGTCTTCCTTTCCCTTGGGCTAGGCTGCCTGTTCGGCGTGCTTTGGGGATACTACGGCGGCTGGCGTAGCTCGCTGGTTCAGGCCATCATCAAGATCGTCCACTCGATTCCAAGGCTTTTTCTGCTCCTGGTGGTGGGGGCTGCATCGAACTTCGGTATCTACTCCATCATGACGGCCCTTGGAATCGTGAGTTTCCCCAAGATCTCAGAGCTTATCCGTGGCCGGATTCTGAGCCTCGAGAAGCAGGAATTCATCACGGCGGCCCGGGAAGTCGGCATGGGCGACCTCGCCATTCTAGTGAAGCACATCCTGTGGTACAATTGCCGGCACATCCTGTTCATCCAGGCCTCATTTGGGATGGCGGATGCGGTGCTGACGGAGACGACACTCTCCTACCTGGGCTTCGGGGCCCAGGCGAGCTGGGGGCAAATGGTGGCAACTGGAGACGACTATCTGTTCAACGGGGAACTTTGGGCAAGCGCTGTTCCGGCAATCGCCGTTGTGATGACCATCACGGGTTTTTGCCTCATCGGGGACGGCCTTTCCAGAATCTTCAAGCTCAAGAGTTGATCGCCTCTTCCCCGGCATTTGGATGGCTGTTTTGCGGTGACTGCGGATGATGGGACAAAACTGGTGTCCGGGAGTCGATGAAAGGCGAGCAGCGCGAGCGGCTGCGAGTGATGGGAGCGGAGTACAACCCAAGAAGGAAAAGCGGCATTCCATGCGCAAACCTCTTCTGTCGATACGAGATCTCAGGACCTATTTCCACAGTGAACAGGGGCTGATCCGTGCCGTGGACGGAGTGGATCTCGATGTCTATCAGGGTGAAATTCTGGGCATCGTGGGAGAGTCGGGATCCGGGAAAACGATGACCGTGTTCTCCATTCTGGGGCTTGTTCCGGCTGCACCGGGAATCGTTTCGGGCTCCATTGTTTACGACGGCGAGAATCTGCTGGACCAGCTAGGGCGATACTGTTCTTTGGAAAAGAGCGAAGAAGGGATCATTGTGCGGAAGAGTGTCCGAGCCTGGCGCCGGCATTTTTCTCGGCGGCTGGTTCCCATCCGAGGCAGGCGGATCTCCATCATTTTTCAAGAGCCCGTGACGAGCCTCGATCCGCTCTACAGCGTGGGCCAGCAGATCGCGGAGAGCTTGATTCGTTCCGGTCACTGTTCCTCGCGCCGCGAAGCGCGAGCCGAGGCTGGAGAATGGCTCGAAAAGGTCGCCATCCGTTCCCCGGACGTCATCGATTCCTATCCGCACCAGCTTTCCGGCGGGATGTGCCAGAGGATCATGCTGGCCATCGCCCTGGCCAGGCGACCGAACATTCTCATCGCTGATGAGCCCACCACCGCCCTCGACGCCAGCATCCAGCTCCAGATCCTCAATCTTCTTCGGGACCTTCGGGATGAACTTGGAATCACCATCATCCTCATCACTCATGACATGCACATCATCTCTCACTACGCCGACCGAGTCGCAATTTTTTATGCCGGGCGGGTCGTGGAGAGCGGGGACTGTTCTCGGATCATGGCTGGCAGCAACGGGCGGCATCGGAGGCATCCCTACACCGACGGCCTGCTGCGCTCGATTCCGGTTCTTCGGGGGAATGAGGAAGCGAGAGAGCTCATTCCAATTCGCGGGGAGACTCCCTCTTCTTTGGTTCTCCCGCCTGGCTGCAAGTTCGAGCCCCGCTGCCAAGAATCAGTCGAAGCATGTCTGGAAGAGCCGCCCCTTGTCGAGGTTGCACCCGAAACTTGGAACCGTTGTTGGTTACGGATGGAAACGTGAGTCTGCTCAAAGTTGAAAACCTGTCAAAGTCCTTCAAAAGAGGTGGCCTCCTGGCAGCGTTCGGCGGCCGGAAAGCCCCCCCATTACAAGCGGTCCAAAACGTCAGTTTTTCGTTGGACCAGGGCGAGACTCTTGGGTTGGTAGGTGAATCCGGGTGCGGTAAGACGACTCTTGCCCGCTGTCTTTTGCTCTTGACCCGCCCGGACGAAGGCCGCATTCTTTTTCGCGGCCAGGAGCTCATGGAGCTTCCGTCTCGAGAGGTCAGGAAGCTCCGCGGCGAGATGCGTCTCATTTTCCAGAACCCAGATGCTGCCTTGAATCCCTACATGCGGGTGGAGGCAATCCTTGATGAAGCTCTTGCCTACCAGACCTCCTTGCGCCGAAAGCAGCGACGGGAGCGTATTGCGGAGCTCTTGGATCTGGTCAACCTTCCGGCCTATTACGCCAACAACTATCCATACCAGCTTTCAGGAGGAGAAAAACGGCGAATCACCATTGCCCGGGTCCTGACGGGCAACCCAAGCCTCATCATCGGTGATGAGCCTGTTTCGGCCTTAGACGTCTCCATCCAGGCGCAAATCCTGAATCTACTGGAAAAACTCCAAGCTGAACGGTCCATTTCCTACATTTTCATCAGCCACGACATTGGCGTCGTCAAGTACATGAGCCACCGCATCGCCGTGATGTACCGCGGCCGGATGGTGGAGCTTGGTCTCAAAGCTCACTTCAACCAGACAACGCCGCAACATCCCTACTCGGAGCTGCTCTTCAGTTCGGTACTGCTGGACGAAAAAGCCGATTCCCTTGGCACGGAGGCCATCGAGGCGCTGGAAATGAAGTCGGAGTCATCGGTGGGATGCCCCTTTGTTGCTCGTTGCCACAGGGCGAAGCGGTTGGGCATGCCCAGAGAGTGTCATGAGCTGGAGCCCAGGCTGGAATCCGTCGAGACGGAGCATTCCATCGCTTGTCACTATCCCTTTGAAGAGTGATGGGGCTCCGTGAGCTCGGCCTCGTGGAAGTCCTAAGGGTGTTTCCAGATCGCCCGAACCAGCTTGGCATGGAGGGCGTGCCCCCCTTGGACGACCGTTAGGCGCCCCATGAACGGCCTTCCCAGGAGCGCCAGATCTCCCAGCAAATCGAGGATCTTGTGACGCACGGGCTCGTCGGGGAACCGGAGAGGAGGATTGATGGGGCCATCCTCTCCGAAGACCAGGGCGCAGTCAAGGCTACCTCCCTTGATAAGTCCACGGCTACGGGCCTCTTCGACTTCCCGAAGAAGAGTGAAGGTTCGGGCCGGTGCAATCTCCTTCCGGTAGGCGGCTGGCGAGTGGCGGTAGAAAAACTGCTGGATGCCGATGGCGGTGCCGGGGAACTCGATCCGGTAGTCGATTTCTAGACAATCAGAGGGGACAGCCTGGACACTGGCAGCCCCGAGCCGGATTTCCAGGGACCGGGAGAGGCGGAATGGCTCCGGGGGAAAGCGGTTCTCTGGAATGCCGTCAAGAAAAGGGAGAGCCGATCCGTCCAGGATGGGGATTTCATTCCCTTGGCAGAACACCAGGGCCGACCAGTGGCCCATGGCCGTCAGCGCCGAAAGAAGGTGCTCCACCGTGGCGATGCGAGCCCCTTCACGCCCAAGGACCATGGATAGCTCCGTTGATGCAACGGATGCCGGAATTGCGGCTACGTCGCCCCTGGAAGTGCGAAAGGTGATGGCCTCCCGGAGATCTGTGGCCAATTGGACAGCGACGGCACATGGGTGACCGGTGTGAAGGCCGATTCCTTTGAATTGGAGGGAGGATTCCGTCAACATGGGGACCCTTTTCCCGGCTCGTCGATATCCAAATAGACCAGTTGCCCGCAAGCGGCCTGCACTTCCGTTCCGGCGCTGTAGCGGACAGTCGTGACAATCCCGGTGCGGGTCAGGTAGTGTCGAAAAGCTTCCACGACATCCTTGGCGGGGCGCTCAAATGGTAAGAGCGGACTTTCGTTAAAGGGAATGAGGTTGACCTTGCACTTGATTCCGCGCAAGAGCTTCCCCAAGGTTCTGGCGTGGTGGAGAGAATCGTTGACGCCGGCCAGGAGCGGGTATTCAAAGGTCACTTTGTCCCCCCGATTTCTGGAAAAACAGCGGGCGGCATCCAGGAGTTGTTCCAGGGGATAGCGTTGGTTGATGGGCATGAGTACGTCTCTCAGAGAATCGTGGGGGGCAACAAGGGAGATGGCGAGGCGCACCTTGGGATGCTCCTTTGCCAGATTCCGTATTCCAGGCACGACGCCAGCCGTGGAAACCGTGATCCGCCGCGGCGCTAACGCCATGCCCCGCGGGTGGGTCATGATCTCCAGGGCACGGCTGACAGCAGGCCAGTTGTCGAAGGGTTCTCCCATCCCCATGAAAACCACGTGATCCGCCTTTCGGTCGGAATGCCGTTCCATCGCCCAAAGCTGCTCGAGAATCTCCCAGGTTTGGAGGTTTCCCCGAAGCCTAAGTTGGCCTGTGACGCAGAATTGGCACTTGCGACCGCAACCTATCTGGCTGGAGAGGCACGCGGTCGTCCGATCCGAGGTCTGGATGAAGACAGACTCGATCTGAAGGCTTTCCCCTTCATGAGAAAAAAGAACTTTGGTGGTTCCTCTTCCATCGGTGCGCACTCCTGCCAGCGCAAGCCTGGGAATGGACGCTTGCTCCGCCAGGATCTGCCGCAGCCGGTGAGGGAGGTTGTGCATGGCGTGGACTGACTCCACACGGCGGCGGTAAAGCCAATGAAAAAGCTGGCGACCCCGATAGGGAGGGAAGCCCAACTCCGCCGTCAACTGCTGGAGCTCAGCGATATTCATGGAGGTCAAGGGAAAAGGCATGGTTCTCGGTAATCCCTCTTTTTCTTGGTGTTGCATTCCGCTCTCATCGGGCGCCGGCCGGCGCCCGCCGTTCGCCATTTTCGCACCGCCTACCGCCTCGCTGCGACCCTTGGTGAGAGTTCCCGATTGAAGGCCAGATCCCCCTTTTCCGGCATCTCTTCCATTGACGGTGGAACCGGTGGGTCGATAGACTGGTTTTTGGGATAACCGCCGAGCAGTGCGGCTCGCGATAATGGATAGCCACTCATAGCGATTCTGAGGATTTCATGACCGACGAGAAAATGGCACTGGATGCCGATCCCCCCGCAAGTACGATTGGTTTCAAGGTTAGAGGCTTCCTGCATCGCAATCGGGACGTCGTTCAGTTTTGCGTCCTGTTCACGTCTCTGACGCTGGTGTTGAACCTGATCTACAATCGGTACGAGCAATCCGAGTTCATGCTCTGGTATTCGACTCTCAACGCCAAGCTTGTGCATGCGACCTATGAATGGCTTGAGCTCAAGACCTTCATCAGCCGCTATACGGTGACGGTCGAGGGTTTTAGCATGAGCATCGCTCCTGTTTGCACCGCCGTTTCAACGATGATCATCTATTTTGCCTGCATCGCGGCTTATCCTGCCAGTTTCGGAAAAAAACTGTTGGGCCTTCTGATTGGAATTCCCTCACTGGCGCTTCTGAACTTTTCCCGCCTTCTGCTCTTGGGTTACCTTGGGTATACAAACCAGGAACTCTTCGATTTCGTCCATCTCTATCTGTTTCAGGTGATCTTTATCGCGTTCGTCATCGTCCTGTGGCTCACCTGGATCGACAAGATTGTTCAAGATGCAAGGCAAGCTCCTGTTCCTGCTTAAGTTTTTGTTCCTGGTTTCCGTGGCGATGTTGGGTTGGCTCCTTGTGGCACCTGGCTATCTCCGAATCCTGGGCCAGGAGTCCGCTGCGATCCTCAATGCACTGGGCTACACCGTTCTTTCCACAGGTGTCACTCAACTCCAGATCGTCTTTCAGCTTGACACAACCCACAATGTGAGCTTTGCCGCGATCTCCTCTACTTTGAATCTGGTGGTTTTCGTTGCTCTGGTCGTTGCCACGCCGGGCACTCCCTGGCGTCGTCGCTTGGCCTCCCTTGTTTTGGGAACGCTTCTTCTCCACCTGGCCCACGTTGGGTATTTGTTAGGCGTCTTCACTGTCAACTACACTTATGAACCAACGAGCGCCGTGAGTCGAGCTTTTGCCTCCATCACGGACATGCTCCACCTCCTTCTGCCCTTTCTGCTTTGGGCAGTCATGGAGGCGCCCCGACTTTTCCGCAAACGGCCAACAGCACCACCTGCGTTCGACGGCGTGGGATAAACGGCTGGACACCCCCCTGGAGAACCGTATGCCCACAGGACCCATGACCGCTATCTTTGAAGGAGTGGAACGCTCCACCGTCCAGAGTGCCGACGGAGTCACCATCGCCTACGAACGGATCGGTGATGCCGACCGGTGCATCGTCCTTGCCAACGGCCTGGGTGGGCGTCTCTACACCTGGAAACCCATCGTCGATGCTTTCCGGGACAACTACCGGATCCTCACCTGGGACTACCGCGGTCTTTTCGGTTCGGATGCGCCTGATATCCGCCGGCACATGAGCGTTCACTTCCATGCTCAGGACCTTGTGGCAATGCTGGACAAGGAAGGAATCGATCAGGCGTGCCTCATGGGCTGGAGCATGGGGGTCCAGGTTTCCTTGGAGACCGCAACGCTCTTCCCCGAGCGCGTCAAGAGCCTTGTTCTTATCAACGGCACCCACGGGCACACCATGGAAACGGCCTTCCAGCCGCTCTTCCGGGTTCCCTGGCTTCCCGGCGTTCTCCACGCCATCATTGATCGGGCGCGAGAGCGACCCCCCTGGCTCCAGCTCATTCAGGCGCTCCTGCGAAATCAAGTGTCCAACCAGGTCATTGGTGGTTTTCTGGCCTGGGCGTGGAAGAATCCCACTTTCGCCATCGCCTACCGGCAGTATTTTGAGGATATTTTTCAAGAAGACAACTTTCCCAACTACCTGAGCCTATTTCAAGAGCTGGACGGCCACTCGGTCATCCACCACCTGCGAGACATCGAACAGCCCGCTTTGGTGGTAAGTGGTGCCCTGGATGTTCTCACGCCCGCCTATCAGTCAAGCGAAATGGCGCGCCGCCTTCCCGATGTCGAGCACCTGAAACTCCCATTTGGCACGCACTTTGTGCTCCTAGAGTTTCCTGAGAAGGTCGTGGGTCGCATCAATCAGTTCTTAGCCAAGAACGGCTAAAAAGGGACGTTTTATTTGACCGGTTGGGGGACTCGCCCTTTCATCCTTGAGCCCCGCGGTGGTGGGCGCAGCTGCGGAGTGCAGCCCACAGGACAACTTCAACGAGGGTTCACCATGCTGCTGCTCACCTATTTTCAGGCTCTTCCCTGCCCTTGGCCGATGGACTGGGCCGCGGGCTTCACCGGCAGCTTCTTACTCGTGCTGAAGATCCTGTATCTGGCGCTTCCGCCGACATTGGCTGGGATTCTTCACATGGCGGCGGCGAAGCTCGATCTCCTGCCATCCTTGAACCGACCCGTGGATGGCGGTTACACCTGGCGAGGACGGCGGATCTTCGGTCGGAACAAGACATGGCGGGGCCTTCTGCTCATCCCTGTTCTGACGGCCCTTTTTTTCTATGGTCAGGCTTGGAGCTTCAAATGGTGCCAGTGGGCCAGAAGTATGAGCTTTTTCGACTACACTTTTCCACGGAGCTACTGGACCCCCCTGACCGCGGGATTTGTGTACGGCCTTGGGTATGCCCTGGCGGAGCTTCCCAACAGTTTTGTGAAGCGCCAGCTTGGAATCGGCCCCGGCCAGGAGGCAGCCAACGAGGTCCGGTGGGTATTTCTCCTATTGGATCAAGGCGATTCGGTGCTGGGATGCCTTTTGGCGCTCTGCCTTTTCTGGTGCCCGCCGTGGAAGCTGTTCTTCCTCATGCTCCTAGTGGGAACGCTGCTTCACCTTGCCATGAACTTTCTGCTCTACCTGGCGGGGCTTCGCAAGCGTCCTGTCTAAGGCCTCGGAAAATTGCCTATCGGGATCGCTGGAACGGAGAAGATAATTTTGGCCAATCGGACTGAGATGCCTGGGTTGCCGGCACGTCTTCGGACTTATTTTCGGGTGATGTTTCCCCTTTGGGTGAACGTGCCCGCGGGACTTCTCATGTTCTGGAGTTTTTCCGTGGCGGTTCGGGCGGCCCAAGGTTTGCCCATGAGCTTTGGTTTAGTTGAGCTTCGCGGCGCCGTGACAGTACTCTTGTGCATGTTGTTGCCCAGACTTCTCGATGAGCTCAAGGACGAAGATATCGACGCCAGTCTCTTCCCCCACCGGCCACTGGTCACCGGTGAAGTGCTTTATTCAGATATTCGTTTCTTGACACTCGGGGCGATTCTTCTGGCAGTGGGCCTCAATTTGGGAGGCGGGCCGTCCACTGCGGCATTTCTACTCTTTTTTGCGCTTCTGGTTCTGTCGTGGCAATGGTGGATGTTCCCCCAGTTCGTTGCCTCACGAACCGGGCTCGTGCTCTTAACCCACCAGCCGCTTGCGCCAGCCTTGCTTCTATACGTTTACGCGCTCAATCTGGAGGCCACCGGGGCAACTCCCGATTTCTACGTGGCAACCTTGCTCTGTGTGATATTCTGGTTTCCCCTGTTCGCCTGGGAGATCGGGCGGAAAGTCCGCTCCCCTCAGGACGAGACGGAGTACTGGACTTATTCGAGGATGTGGGGACCGCGGGCCGCGGCGTTGGTCCCAGTATTGGCCCTCACCTTGGCCGGAGGATTGATGGCGGCGTCCTGGAAAAAGCTAGGCGCCGGAACGGGATTCGCTGCGGGTCACGTCCTGTTGATTCTTGTCATGGCCGCCGGTTCGATGCCCTTCCTGGTGGCTCCGGCGGAACGTCGTTGTCGGGTTCGCAGCCTCGTGGAGGGCTATATTTTCGGGTTTCACCTTCTGACAGCCGGATGGTTAACCTTCCAGGGCTGAATCTCAAGAAGCGTTTCCAGATGTCGCGAGGATCGAGGAGGCTAAGTTGGAGCGGTTGGTTCGGTTTTTTTTTGAGTTGATTCTGAGGTTCCGTTTGCTCGTGGCGCTGGGGCTCGCTTTGGCCACAGCCTGGTTCGCCTTCGAGTGCCGTGACCTTCGGATCGATTTTTCGGTGGAGCAGTATTTTCCCCACAACGACCCAGACAAGGAATTCTACGACCGGTACAAGGAAATTTTTCCCGACGAAGATACCGTGGGATTCGTCTTGGTAGAGGGTGAACTCTTTCAGCCCAAGAGCTTGAAAACTCTGGATCGGATAACGCGGAAACTCGAAGGACTGCTGGACATCGTCGAGAGCGTGACGAGTCTGACGAATGTGCAAACAGTGCGAAGCCTAGATGGCATCCTGGACACCGGCGGCAAGCTCCTTGCAAATTTTGGTCTTCCGCCCGATCAGATGGAAAAGGTGCGAAAAGAGATCCTGGGAGACCCTCTGTTGGCGGATCGCTTGATTTCGAAGGATGGCCGAATTGCCGTCATCAGAGTGGGCCTTCGCCTCGACCGGAACACCGAGGAAGGGCGCGAGGCATTTGTGACGTCGCTCCACCAGGCAATGGCGGAGTTCCAAGACAAAGGCTTCCGTATCACCGTGACGGGGCTGCCTGTAGTCAGAGCCGAGATCGTGAGGATGCTCGAAAAGGATCAGCAGCTCTTTGGCCTTGTCTTCTTGCTGGTGGTCATCTTGCTAGGGCTCTGTTTCCGCTCCGTGGCGGATGTCAGCGTTTCCGTGGGCGTGATCCTTCTCTCGGTGGTCTGGACCCTGGGCATGATGGCGTACATGGGGTATCCAGTGACTTTCTTGTCCACGGTCACCCCCATCATCATCATGATCGTGGGGATCTCCGATGCCATCCATGTCATCGGTTGCTACCGAGACCTCATTCCCCGGACCTCCAACGCGGAGGAAGCGCTCCTTCAAACCTTCCAGGAAATGTCCAGCGCCTGCCTTCTAACAAGTGTCACAACGGCTATCGGTTTCTTGGCGCTCTTGGCTATGAATATCGAAGTGGCGGGACAATTCGGGCTGGCCACGGCATTTGGAGTTATGGCAGCGTACGTGCTGAACATGCTTTTCCTCCCGGTGGTCTATTCTTTTCTCCCGGCGCCCAAACAGAAAGTTGCGATGCTTGCTCCGACGACAGGAGATGTGGCCAGGTTCCTCTCGACGACAGTCTTCTGGATCGAGAAGCGCCAGATTCCAATCTTGGTTGGGTTCGCCACATTTGCCTTGGTCTGCGGGATTTCGGCATCGAAGCTGGAAGCCCTGAGCTTGATGTATGGGGATTTAAAGGAATCCACCGACCTTTACAAACGAAACCAGTACGTGGACGAAAGATTCGGAGGCACACTTCCCTTGACCATTTTGTTCGAGGCGACCGGGGAGGATGACGAAGTCGTCTTGCGACCCGAGACGCTTCGTGCGATGAAACATCTGGCGGAATCACTGGAACGGGAGCCGGAAATCGGTGACGCAGCCTCCATCGTGGAGCTCGTGGAAAAAGCGAATGCCGTGTTGCACGATGAAGAACCTGGCTCGCGGGCAATCCCAGATTCGGCCGCTCTTATTATGTCCGAGATCCAGCTTCTTGATCGGTCCCTCTACGCCGATCTTCTCTCGAGTGATTATCGGGCAGCGCAGGTTCGAGCACGGATCACGGATTGCGGATCGAAAAAGATGGCCGAAATCTTGCGCCGGCTCCGGCAGGAGATCGCAAAGATCCAAATCCCCGGGTTGAGTGTGGCCGCTACCGGCACCACCGTCTTTGTTCAGCGCGTGTTCGACGAGGTCGTCTACAGTCTGGTGGGCAGTTTGGGACTGGCGCTCATTCTAATCTTGGGGGTACTCGCGGCATTACTACGGAATTGGAGATTGGTGACGGTAGCAATGATCGCCAATGCGTTGCCCGTACTTTTCGTCTTTGCGGCCCTCTGGTGGACAGGAAATTCCCTCAAGCCCGAAACCGTGCTCCTAGCGAGCATTGTTCTAGGTCTTGCCGTGGACGACACGATCCACGTGGTGGCTCGCCTGCGGATTGAGCGCCAGCGTTCCCAAAACCTGCCCGATGCACTTCGTGCCACCCTTTCCCGCACGGGGCTAGCAGCGGTGATGACGACGGCGATTCTTTCTGGCGGTTACATTTCGCTCTGTCTAGCCAGTTTTTACGGGTTACATGATATGGGGGTCATGATATCAAGCGCCCTGCTGGTGGCATTGGTTTGCGATCTGATCTTATTGCCCGCGTGTCTTCTAGTGCTGGAGAAAAAGCCCACAAAGAACCTGCCCTAAGCCCGGAACTCTTATCACGGATCGTCACGAGGCGGTCCTAGATGAGAGTTCTGGGCTAAAGCTCCTTTCGGTAAAGGACGTATTCGCGGCTGGCCGCACCGGTTTTACTGTAGACCGTGGGTCCTTCCAGAGCCAGTGCGCCAATGGCCTCGCGATAGCCCAGCTCGAATGCTTTGTCGAAAACGGGAGCCAAAAAGGTCTCCACCATTCCTTGGCGGCGGAACTCTTTTTTTAGAGCCATGGTGTGAAAAATCAAGCGCCGGGTTCCCCTGCGAGTTTTGCGAAAGAAGCTGAACTTTGAAAGAAGCCCGCTCCGGCCGTTCATGGCGCGGAGGGCCTCCGAATGGTCGGGATAGAGATAAGCCAGCGCCACGGGATCTCCCCGGGGCGAGACCACAAAGCAGACAAGCTCCGGATCGACGAGATGCCGCATTCCACTGTACAACGCCTGGAACTCCCCCATATCGATGGGGCTGTAGCCGGGATGTTCATGGAATGCCTCCACCAATAGGGCGTGGAGCTTCTCTAATTCCTCCTCGAAGCAATCAAGGTCGATGGGGGCCAGCCGAAAGCCTTCTTCCAAGATTTCGGGCCGGGCCATCTGGGTCGCGGCTGCACGCATTCCCAAGAGTTGCGCCTCACTGAGGTCCCAAGAATACCAGCGGCCCTTGGGAAGGAATCCAAAGTCGTCGAACAGCTCTGGGTAGTAACTGGGGTTGTAGGGCTCGCCATAGAAAGGCAAACGTCCAAAGCCGTTGGTCATCAAGCGGTAGGAATGCCAGATGGAGAAGTTCATGGGGCCCCAAACTTCTTCCAGGCCACGATCCTGAAGCCACTGGCAAGCGGCGGATAGAACAGCATCGCTCCCTTCGCGCCACCTTACGGATTCGTAGAATCCCACGACACCCACCGGCCTACCACCAGGCCGCAAGCGCTTGTTCCAAATGGCCGAACAGCGTGCCACAGGGCGATTCCCGTCAAAAGCAAGAAAACTGCGCATCGCTCCGTACTGGAAGAAAGGATTCTCCTCCGACAAGAGTCGCCGAAGCTCTTTTTTGAACGGGGGAATCCAAAGTCCGTCTCCTCGGTAGACCTCCCACGGAAGATCGATGAACTCTTTTAAGAGCTTGTCACTGCAGTCAAAGCTTTCCACACGCATCGGTTGGCCCATCGAGTTCGGGGAATCAGTTCAAGCCGCTCTAGCAGCTTCTAGAGATCGCCCCACCATCATAGTCGAGCCTCGGAAGAGGCGCAATCCGCACCGTGGCGTGATCTTCTTTTCCCAGGAATCTGCTCCGCGCTAAAGAGTGTAAAGCTCGTTGGCTCGGTAGCTCATGGCCTCCAGAAGATGTTTGGGCTCGATCTCATAGCCTTCCTCCAGATCGGCTATGGTTCTGGCGACCCTCCAGACACGGTGGTACCCTCTGGCACTCAGCCCAAAGCGACTGCTTCCTTGACGAAGGCAACGGGCGGCTTCCTTGGAAAGTGGCGCGTATTCGTGAAGTTGGCGCTGTCCGAGACCTCCGTTTGAACCGGCCTGCCCCCTGGCCATTCGCCGCTTTCGACCTGAAACCACCAGCCCTCGAAGCTCAGCCGAAGATGCTGCCGGGGCCGCCGGCTCCAGACTTCCCAAATCTACTGAGTGCAGGCGAAGAATTAGATCGATCCGGTCAAGCAGAGGCCCGGAAATGCGGCCGAGGTATCGACTGACTTCCCTGGCGCTGCAACGGCATCCCCGATGTCCGCCGTCTCCGAAAAATCCGCACGGACAAGGGTTGAGCGCCGCGATCAAAAGAAAACGCGCCGGGAGGATCACGGAGCAACGAGCGCGTGTGATATGCACAAAGCCCTGCTCCAAAGGCTGTCGGAGAACCTCCAGAGTGCTTCGCCGAAATTCCGTAAGCTCATCCAAAAAAAGGACGCCGTTGTGAGCAAGACTCACTTCTCCCGGGCGCGGAAGACTGCCACCGCCCACAAGTCCCACATCTGAGATAGAGTGGTGGGGGGCTCGAAACGGCCGGTCTAAGACCAATGGGATCTCAGGTTTTAGCATTCCGGCCGCGCTGTAGACCTTCGTGGTTTCCAGGATCTGCTCCTCTGTCAACCGAGGAAGTAATCCAGGAAGTCTTCGAGCGAGCATGGTTTTTCCCGATCCTGGCGCACCGAGCATTAAGAGATTGTGTCCTCCAGCCGCGGCAATGACGAGGGCCCGCTTGGCGCTTTCCTGGCCCAGAACCTGAGCCAAATCAGGCTGTCGCTGGCCAACGGGAGAATCATATTTCGTGGAACAGGTTGTTGGTGTCAGTGCCGATTCCCCACTGAGGTGATCGACGGCCTCTTTCAGATTTGCCACGCCGAACACGCGGACGCCACTCACGATGGCTGCTTCTTCCACACAGGCCTTTGGCAACAAGAGGTCCATGCCTTCCTGGCGTGCCAGGACAGCCGCTGCAAGAGCGCCTCGGGTGGGCCTTACCTCCGCCCCCAAAGCAAGCTCGCCAAGAACAAGGGAGCGCTTTCCAAAATCTAGAGGGAGTTTCCCCGAGGCGGCAAGGATTCCCAAGGCGATGGGAAGATCGTACAGGGCACCTTCTTTCTTCAGGTCGGCGGGAGCCAGACTGACCACCACGCGATCCATGGGGAAATCGTATTCGCAGTTTTGGATCGCGGATTTCACCCGATCTCTCGATTCTCGGACCGCGGCATCTGGAAGCCCAATGGTTGCATAAACTGGCATTCCGTAAGAGATGTCCACTTCGACGCTAACTTTTTGTGCATCGACTCCAACAATAGCGCAAGAGCTCACACTGGCAAGCATGCTTTCTCCTTCACAGTTTCAGTTGTCCGTGGCAATAAGAAAGAAGCGTGCCAGTATCTACAGAAATCTTCTAAATCTTCTAACGTATTAGTTTTTAATATATTTCAAGCCAACGGAACACTATCTGTGGCCCCCGCGGTGTCAAGTTCTTTTCCAGTTTTGACAACGCGCTTGACACTCGCCAGAACATTCATGAATTGGCAAGAATCTGGCTCATCTTCTACAGTGAGGCCTTAGCATCCGAACAAGGAACCACGGATCAGCGGCACCACCTGGAGCCATCGTTTCTGCCGGCATTTTTTCAAGTCGTGGAGGGTGGTATCGCGCAGGTCGCCTGCCGGAGTACGTCTTATGCCTACGGGGGCCC
>JAJRTK010000051.1 GCA_024278345.1 bacterium
CAGGGAGGTAACTCCCTGGTGGGTGCAGGGCGAAGCCCTGCCAGGGGACGGGGGACAGCGTCCCCGGACGACCGCCAAGCAACAGCGAGGCGTTGCCCGGACGCTTTCGATTCCACGGTCCCGGGAATGTCCCGCCTTGCGTGGATACCCGCCGAAGGCGCCACCGATGGATCGGCTGCCGCGGTAGAGACGTGATGAGAGTTCCGGGTTAGAATAAAACAATCGCGCTCTTGGTCTAGGACATCGTTTTCGGTCCCTTCTTTTTGGGGGAAAGGGGAGACTTTCAATGCTGCTGAAAGAACTCATGGCAGGACTGGAGATTCTTTGGGCCACCGGTGATCTGGCGGTGCCGATTTCCGGCGTCACCGCCGATTCCAGGAAAGCAGGGCCGGGCACCCTCTTCGTCGCCATTTCCGGGACCTGCACCGATGGGCACCGCTATGTGGAAAATGCCCTGGCCAGGGGAGCCACCGGTGTGGTCATTTCCGACCCGGCAGCCTGCTCTGGAGCCGGGCCACGGATCTTGGTCCGGGATACCCGGCAGGCCCTGGCCTCCCTGGCCTTGCGGCTGGCGGGCGCCCCTCAGAGGAGCCTAAATTTCGTCGGGATCACGGGGACCAATGGTAAATCGACGACAGCCCATCTCTTGGCCCAACTCCTGGAACGAACCGGCAGCCGTCCCGTAGGTCTTTTGGGAACTCTAGGGGGCCGTGTAGGCGCCAAGCCCCTTCCTCACGCTCTGACGACGCCCGATCCCGTCACTTTGGCTCGCCTTCTCCAGGAAATCGTTCGCGAAGGCGCCCGGGAAGTTGTCATGGAAGTTTCATCCCATGCCATCAGCCAGGGCCGGACCCTGGGCCTTGAGTTTTCAACGGCGATTCTGACCAACATCAGCGGAAGCGAGCACCTCGATTTTCATGGAACCTTCGAGAACTACGTCGCCACAAAGAAACACCTTTTTTCTAGGTTCCTTCGAGGAACCGCCATCATCAATGCCGACGATCCATTTGGCCGGGAGTTCGCGGTCGCGTCGCCGAGATCAGTCACCTATGCGCTGAAGAGCACCGCCGATCTCGAAGCCCGGCATGTGGTCTGCGACTTGACCCAGAGCCGGTTCTCATTCTTCCTGCAAGGCTCCAAGGTTCGCCATGGCGTGACCCTTCCCTTCCCGGGCCCGGTCAACATCGCAAATACACTGGCCGCCATCGCCAGCGCCCTGGAAATGGGGCGGCCACTGGATCCCCTGCTGGAGGCCGTGGAGGATCTAAAACCTGTTCGCGGAAGGCTCGAACCCGTCCACGCCGGTCAGCCGTTCGCGATTCTTATCGACTATGCCCACACACCCGATGCCCTGGATAAACTGCTCCAATTTGTTCAACGCCATTGCCATGGCCGGGTCCTCGTGGTCTTCGGCTGCGGCGGTGATCGGGATCGCGGAAAACGCCCACTCATGGGCTCCATCGCGGCCCGGCGAGCCCATCAGACCATCCTGACCTCCGACAACCCCCGTTGGGAAGACCCAGTAACAATCCTTTCTGAAATCGCCGCGGGCATGGGCGGTGCGCCTTGTCACCGGGAAATTGATCGGAGATTAGCGATTCGCCACGCCCTGGCATCGGCCCGTCCCAAGGATGCCGTCATCATCGCTGGCAAGGGGCACGAAACGACACAGGAAATCGCTGGTCAACTCCATCCTTTCGACGACCGCCGGGCGGTACTGGATTGGCTCGGGCAGAAGGGATATAATCAAACACCCTGAGCCTGCCGGGTCGTTCCAGGAGTTTTTTTCCGTGCGCCAAATTCCCAATCTGGTCTACAGCGATGAAAACGGGCGGATCTACGATGATCCCGACTTCGAGATGCTGGGGCAGAGTGGCCGCGCAACGGTACCCATCGACCCGGAACAGCTCATCCCGCTCCCTCCCGGCAGCGAGCTGTTCACCCTGCCGGGCTGCCTTCCCATAGGCTTCCTGCGCCGCCGGAAACGGCGCAAGGTCCTCAACCGGCTGCCCTCTCCCGCCAAGGGGCGGCCCCGTGCCGTGGCGGCCTTCCTTTCCCCAGCCTACCTTCGCCTGCTGAACACGGCGTATGCCACGGATCGGAAAAAAACCGCCGGGCCGGTTCTTCCCCTTTTCGCCTACACCGCCGTGGGTTATGCCCATGGCCGCTTCTGGGTTCCCGCCGTCCGCGTAGACAAGGACTCCCGCCAGGAGCTGGCCAATTTCGATCCTACCGCGGTCCCCCGCCTGGCAGAGAAGATGGTGGCGCGCCATCCTGGGAACCGTCTGGTGGAGCACGTCGCCCACTGCGCCACCGTCTACCGCTGTCCCGCGGCCCAAAACTACTTCTATGAGCGGTACGAGGCGCCTCTTCCAACTTCTCCCTCCTGCAATTCCGCTTGCGTCGGCTGTATCTCCCTCCAGCCCAAGGAAGGCCGGGTCGCTTCCCACGACCGCATCCGGTTTGTGCCCCGTCCGGAAGAGATCCGCGACCTGGCCGTTCGCCACCTGGAAACGGCGGAGCGGGCCATGGTCAGTTTCGGCCAGGGCTGCGAAGGAGAGCCGCTCAACCAGGGCTGGGTCCTGGAAGAAGCGATCCGACTCATCCGAAAAGAGACCTCCAAGGGCCGGATCCACCTCAACACCAACGGCAGCCGGCCGGAAGTCGTGGAGCGCCTGATGGACACGGGCCTCGACAGCATCCGGGTCAGCCTCAACAGCGCTATTCCTGGCACCTACAACGCCTACTACAAGCCCGCGGGTTATTCCTTCACCGACGTGGTGAGATCCATCCGGTCGGTGAGGGAAGGCGGTGGCTATGCCTGCATTAACCTGCTGGTCTTTCCCGGCGTCACGGATCAGCCCGCGGAGATGGAAGCGCTGGAGGATCTACTCCGTTCCACGGCCCTCCAGATGGTCCAGATGAGAAATCTCAACATCGATCCCGAGCTCTACCTCGAAACCTTGGGCATCCGGGATCGGCGGCCGGGCAGGGGGGTCGCCTTCTTGATGGAGCGGCTCCTGGAAGCGCGTCCCGGCCTGCGGTTTGGCTATTTTAACCCGCCTGCGGAAGAGATCGCCGGAAACGACGGGTCAGACACAGCAGCAGCTCCGTCTGGCCAGTTCCGCTGATGGCAGGAGAGGCAAATCATGGTTCGGAAACTGACTGCCGTAGACCTTTTTTGCGGTTCCGGGGGGCTTTCACTCGGCCTTGTCGGAGCTGGATTCCAGGTGATCTGGGCCGCCGATAAGAAGGATTGCGCCATCCAGACCTACCGGCGCAATCTCGGAACTCACGAAGAACAAGTCGAGCTTACCTGGAACACGGCGGTTCCCGCCGCGGATCTCTTCGCAGGCGGCCCGCCTTGTCAAGGGTTCTCCTCTGCTGGCCGCCGCGCTTCTGGAGACTCAAGGAATACACTAGTCGCTGTTTTTGCCCACATTGTCGCGGCCTACAAGCCCCGGGCATTTTTCTTCGAAAACGTTGAAGGGGCCTCGGTCATGGTACCGGCCACCCGAAAAAAGCGCGCAGCGCACAAAGATGTGGGTCCAGGGAGCTGGCTCCCTGGCGTGGGTCTGGGAGCGGCGCTCCCAGCGGAGGTCCGGAGGCAGAGCCTCCGCCGGGTTC
>JAJRTK010000052.1 GCA_024278345.1 bacterium
AGGGCGAAGCCCTGCCAGGGGACGGGGGACAGCGTCCCCGGACGACCGCCGAGCAGCGCGAGGCGCCGCCCGATGCCAAGTTTTTTTCCGCGACCCATTGTCCCGCTTTGCGTGGATGCCCATCCAGGTCAGAGGGCCTGAAGAGTGAGCTTGAGCTTCTTTTTCCCGGAGCCTCGAAGGATCGTCACGGT
The DNA here is from genome assembly GCA_024278345.1 of bacterium. Lineage (GTDB taxonomy): Bacteria > CSSED10-310 > JAJRTK01 > JAJRTK01 > JAJRTK01 > JAJRTK01. Next base: position 192 of record JAJRTK010000052.1, read on the forward strand.
GACCTCATCGGCCTCGGTCATGGTACCGGCCACCCGAAAAAAGCGCGCAGCGCACAAAGATGTGGGTCCAGGGAGCTGGCTCCCTGGCGTGGGTCTGGGAGCGGCGCTCCCAGCGGAGGTCCGAAGGCAGAGCCTCCGCCTGGTTCCAGGGCTGGAAGCCCTGGGGCGGCGTCTGAAATCTGCACCGTGGCCGGTACCATGACCGAGGCCACCTCATCTATCCAGGTCAAAGGGCCTGAAGAGTGAGCTTGAGCTTCTTTTTCCCGGAGCCTCGAAGGATCGTCACGGTGACCTCATCTCCAACGTCATGGTGATCGAGGATTCGGTAAAGATCGTTGGAACCGGTCACCGGTTCGCCGTCAATGGCGATGATCACGTCGCCAAGGATGATTTGTCCACGGCGCGTTCTCTGGGTGGAGCGGAGCCCGGCTTTTTCCGCTGCGCTCCCCGGTCGCGCTTCAAGGATCACGACGCCTTCCATATCCAACCGCTGAACCGTCTTGTCCGGCACCATCGTGATCCCAAGACCGGGCCGGATGACTCGACCGTAGGCAATGAGCTGCGACGCAATCCGGTTGACGGTGTCCACGGGAACCGCGAAGCCGATGCCGATGTAAGTCCCGGAAGGGCTGTAAATCGCCGTGTTGACGCCGATGAGACGTCCGGCACTATCCAGGAGAGGCCCGCCGGAGTTGCCGGGGTTGATGGCTGCGTCCGTCTGGATGACGTCCTGGATAGGACGCCGAGTCACCGACTGGATTTCGCGGCCAAGGCCGCTGATGACCCCCGTAGTGAGCGTGTGATCCAGCCCGAAAGGATTGCCGATGGCGAAGACCGATTGACCCACCCGGAGATCCTTCGATCGACCGAGGGGAATGGGAGTCAGCTTCGAACGTGGGGCCCCGATTTCCAGAACAGCTAGGTCCTTGTCGGCCTCATACCCCGTGACCTTAGCCTTCCAGGTCGATTGATCCGCAAGGGTCACCAGGAATTCGTGCCCCCCTTCAATGACATGGAAGTTTGTTACGATGTGTCCCTGCTTGTCCCAGATGAAGCCCGAGCCCGTGCCCTGGGGAATCTTCAGGATGTCCAGCGTGAACCAGTCTTGGCGAGTAGCGATGTTGGTAATGTGAACCACCGATCCGGTGGCACGCTCGAAGAGCTGGATATTTGCCACTTCCGAGGGCAGGAGGCGGGCCCGGGGCGTGATTTTTCGAAGCTCGGCTTTCCCCGGGCCTGCCCGGGCTTGGCCGCTTCCAGAAGCTGGAAGCAGGATCGCAACCGCCAAGAGGAGTGCCGCCCGAATCGGGTGTCTTTGCCGGAGGGAGAAGGATCGGTTCATGGGAGGGGCCTCGGATCGGCTCATGGGAGCGGCCTCGGTGGGTGGAGGAAGATCAGGCTTGGCTGGCGCCCGAAGGCTATGGAGCCGTGGGAACCGACGTAGCGGACGCGACCGGGAAGATCAGGATCAGAACCTCCGGGGGCTTACGGTTCGTTGCCACGGCTGCTGATTGGGTGATGACCACCTCCCTCCATGATCCAGGTTTCCGATGTCGGCGCACGTACCGGATTCTTTTGGGCGGAGGCCGGCTCACTACCTTGGCCCCGTCAAATCCGATGATGGCCGGAAACCGTCTCAGCGCTTCCCGGTCGTCCCGCTTGACGACGGCCCCCGATTCCAAGTCAGCCTGAAGGGCCGTATCATAGAAGTTGACCACTTCGCCAAAGTCAGTCGTCGCCCTGAAACAGCGCTGCCGCACGGTGGTTCCAGAGGTTTCCCGGCGCGCAAGGTCGTCGTCCATCTGCAGGGTCTCGGGAAAAGGTTGCTCCGTCGCTCCTGGGAAGAGAAGCAGGCCGAATGTAGCGGGAGCCGCCTGACTGTCGGCGGGGGCGGGGAGCAGACTGGCCATAAGGAATAGCCCACCCGTGAGACGGAGGGCTTCGGAACGGAGGGAGAAGAACAAGCCGCCCGGGCGGCCGTCACGTTTTTCAGGGGAATTGGTTGTGAGCATCTGGTGCCTCCAGTTGTTTTTGTCCGAACCGGGCCGCTAGGAGCCTTCTGCCTAACTCCCTGGACCGATTTTTTTCGCTCCGCGTTTTTTGGGCGGGTGGCCGATACGATGACCGAGGCCCTTCAAGGGTTCCTCGGCCAGGTCTGCTTCTGAGACGGTTTCTCCTGGCTTCACGGCCTTTTTTTTCGACTGCTACGGGATTTCCTTTAAGCCCCGCGACGATCTAGACCTCATCACACTCTACTTCATCCTTTAGCTTAGCTTCAGGCTTTTTTTTACACCCTCACGAAGTTGACTTGTCATCTTCTGAACATCAGTTCGGTCCAGGTCTAGTTCCTCGGCAATCTGATTGTTGGATAGATTGAGTCCCATGAAATAAACGGGGGCCTCGGTCATGGTACCGGCCACCCGAAAAAAGCACGCAGCGCACAAAGATGTGGGTCCAGGGAGCTGGCTCCCTGGCGTGGGTCGGGGAGCGGCGCTCCCAGCGGAGGTCCGGAGGCAGAGCCTCCGCCGGGTTCCAGGGCTGGAAGCCCTGGGGCGGCGTCTGAAATCTGCACCGTGGCCGGTACCATGACCGAGGCCCGGGGCTCCGCTGGCCTTCTCCTCGCC
>JAJRTK010000053.1 GCA_024278345.1 bacterium
CGGAGGCTCTGCCTCCGGACCTCCGCTGGGAGCGCCGCTCCCAGACCCACGCCAGGGAGCCAGCTCCCTGGACCCACATCTTTGTGCGCTGCGTGCTTTTTTCGGGTGGCCGGTACCATGACCGAGGCCCAAAAACACGACAATTTGATAGGTCCCGCCGGAAGATGAAAGTGAATGGCGCAGAGCGCCATAACCACACCGTCGAAGATGAATTTAACCATTTACTTTCATGGTACGTGGATACCCGGCCGGCCCAACAACGCTGCACGGTCCGTGGTTTGCCCTTTGGGAGGAAGGCCACTTCATCTTATGGTAAGGATATTGTATCATAATGATCGTCAAGAATGGAATCCCAGAGGCTTGCGTCTCAAGCCGGGATTTGCCACCGACGCTCTATCTCCATGTTGTCAACAGGTCTCGGGAACCTCGCGACAGTCCGCGCTGAGACATTCGGGATTGAAGATCACCCTCCAAATGGAGTATGTAGTTTTCTTATTCTTCCGGCACGAATGGCCAGCCTTTCAATCCAAGGAGAACATGATGTCCGACAAGCTCCGGCAGCTCTTCGAAAACATGCAGGAACACTTCGTCCCGGGAATGCTCGATGAAGAGACGAGCTTTTACTTCTCTCTGGGTGATGGTCCGGGAGAAAAATGGACCCTCTTCATAGGCCCCGAGGAATGCCGGGTTGAGGAAGGCAAGAAGACGGACAAGGCGGACTGCGTGCTCAAGTGTTCTTCCGATTTTTTCCTCAAGATGCTGGTAGAAAATTACACTCCAGGCGTCATGGATTTCACCCGTGGCCGCATCAAGAGCAACGCGCCTCAACTCCTCCAAAACTTGCGGGAAGCCTTCGACTACTAGAACCTGGAACTCTTGTCACGGAGCTACCGCGGCGTCTGCTCCATCGCGGCGTCTGCTCCATCGTCTCCACCGGCCTTCCCGTGGGGCGTTCTTTTGGTGAAGCTCACGGGCGGTTTGAGCAATCCCCCCTCCACGCCAGGCAGGCTGCGCCTCCGGTGACCGCCTATTCACCTTCGGTATCTCTTGCCGCAGTCCGGCTCTCGTCCCTGGTGGAGCCGTGCCTTAGGCTGCCTCGTGACACTCTCTGACGAAAGTTGGGGGGTGGAACCGGCCCGGTGGTTCCCGCTCCTTTGGGAAGGCGCCCCAAAATGAGGAGCAAGAAGCGGACAGCGTAAGGGGAACGGCCCATCGGTTTCGGGGGGGTGGCGTTCTTTCGGGGCAGTAGACCCTACCGGGGGTGTTGAAGGGCGAGTGGCGGCGGACGGACTGCCGCCGACGCGAGCGGAACGCAACCCAAGAAAAGTTTGTTCTAACGATGCCCTTGAAGAGTTTGACAACCCGGTTTCGCCCTTCGACTCTTGTCTCCACTTTCGTTCCGGCTCACTTCCCGCAATGGAAGCGAAAGCCGGCCCACAGAAGGAAAAGCGCGTAGCATCGCCCGATTCCCTAGCAGAGAGACTACGCCCAGAAGTTCGGAGAAGATCATGCCCCACCGTCAGATCGAGTTTCACGTGGTCCCCTCGGGTGATCGCGGTACCCGCGCTATCATGCTCGCCATTTTCGAGGAGGTTGAGGAAAACCGCGCCCACCTTGTCAAGCACCTTGGAGAGCCCACAGCCCTGATGGTGCTGGAGCTCATGAACCGGAAGCACGTGAGCGGGCGCTACAAGGAATTCAATCTTTTGACGGGGGATCGGGCCAAGCATGGGCGGGACTGGATCTTGCTCATGGGCTTGGGCAAGAAGAAAGAAAATGCGCGGCCCTACCGTTTCCGGGACCGGGTCCGCTCCGTGGTGGCGATTGCCGCTCGTCATTTCCGGCGGAAGCACGTCGGCTCCTTTGCCGTGGACGATTTCGTGGACTACGGTCTCGAAGCTTCGGTAGCGGCAAGGCTCATCGTCGATGGGGCGATTCTGGGGCTCTATCGATTCGAAAGATACAAATCGAAGAAGAAGTCTGTAGAGGAAAGTAGTCCCAAGACCATTTACATCCTGAGTGATTGTTCTTCCGGCGAGCTGGAGGCACCGATCCGGGAGGCCCGGCAGAGCGCCCTCAACACCTGCCTGGTTCGCGACCTGGTGAACACACCGGGCTCGGACCTGACACCCCTGATCTTTGCGAAACGGGTTCGGGCAAGCGCGGAGGAAATCGATGGGCTGGAGTGCCAAATCCTGGATGCCGATGAGCTGAAAGCGGAACGAATGAACCTTCACGTTGCGGTGGGCATGGGTTCGGACAACCCGCCATGTCTGGCGATCCTGCGGTATAGGCCCAAGGGCGCGGAGGCAGGGTGGGACCTGGCGCTGGTGGGCAAAGGTGTGACGTTCGACACTGGCGGCTACAACATGAAGAGCGGCGAGCAAATGGAGCGGATGTACGGAGACATGGCAGGCGGCGCTGCCGTTCTTGGGGCGATCCGGACCATCGCGCAGCAACATATCCCCCTGAACGTAGTCGCTCTCATCCCGCTGGCAGAAAACCGGGTGAGCGGCCGGGCATTCCTACCTGGCGATATTCTGACTTCAAGGAAGGGTTTGACCGTAGAGATCACGAACACGGATGCGGAGGGGCGCCTGCTATTGGCCGATTCTCTCACCTTCGCATGTGACACCTTCCGGCCTCATACCATCATCGATATTGCGACGTTGACCGGATCGATTGTCAGTGCTCTAGGCCATTTTGTCAGTGGACTTTTCACCCACTCCGAGGATGAGGAGGCAGACAGGCTCTTTTCCAGGAAGCTCCAGCAGTCCGGGCAGGATACCGGGGAGTGGCTGTGGCAGTTGCCCGTGGACGACGACTATCTGGTGCAGATGCGGAGCGACATCGCGGACATCGAGAACTGCGAGACCGACCGAGCGTCGGGCGCGGGCGCCGTGACGGCGGCCGTCTTCCTCAAACAGTTTATCGACGTTGATAAAATTAGCGTTTGGGCCCACTTGGACATTGCGGGGACGTCCCTTATGGAGCAGACCCACATCTACACCAAGTGTCCCTATCAACCCAAGGAAGGTGCCACGGGAATCGGGGCTCGCCTTCTGACGGAATTCGCATGGAAAATGGCCGGAAGCTCTTAGAATCGGGGGCTACATCGGGGGCCGGCAGGCCGGGTCATCCCGGAGATCCAGCGCCAAAGACCGGCCTCCCGGCAAGGAGCAGGGTGAGCGGCCTCCATGCGAAAAGGTCCCGGGGAACGGATTTTGGGGACCTATCAGATCCGGTTGACAACATCACCGCTGGGGCGGGCCTCCTTCCCGGCTCCGTGCAGCCCGGAGGGCGCTACACCGGCAAGATGCCGGTGCCACCGTTTCGGCGAAGAAAATTGTAAAGCAAAAACACGAC
>JAJRTK010000054.1 GCA_024278345.1 bacterium
CAACGCCTTACTGGCTGCGCAATCCACGACTGGCTCGCGGAGCTGGGCTACCCACCCTCTCATCTCCTCAACTGAGCCGCTCCACCTTCCCCCCACGTCTTTGTCAAGGGCTCCCCGCCAGACCTCTGTACTTGTAAGCTCCAAATACTATGAATTGATAGGTCCCAGTTCCGGTGGCTCTTTTCAAGGACTGGAGAGGCGCGATACCTGCCGAGCGGCGCCACGTGAGGCGCCCCTGGGGCTGGTTTTGGGTGGACGGAGGCGGCCTCGTCCATCCTTTCGGCCACCCAGTGGATGACAGGCCCGAGCGACAGCGAGAGCTGCCGAAGGCACCACCGATGACCACCCCCCTACAAACCGGAAGGCGCCCTCTCAGGACGACCGGAAATTCGGGGCGAACATGGGAATTGCTAGAAACCCAAAAAGCAACAACAAAATTGGCAAATTAAATGTATCCACGCTATTCATTTTCTTTGCTTTATACTCGATGCTCAAGTTTTCCACAGTCCGCTGAGTTGGGTATCCACGCAAGGCGGGACAGAACAGAACAGGTTCTACCGGATTTAGTGGTGAGGGGGAATGTAGTATTCACGGTGGTTTGCGGAAGGTGAGCCCGCCTGCGGACAGAATCTGGAGGGAAGCGAGCCAACTGGGGGCAGGCAGTTGGCCGCCGGCCACCTCAACCGGACTGGCTAGACTGTTACGGGCCCGGGGTCCGTAGGGCATGAAGTTGTGCAGCACAGCGTAGGCTTTGACCAGCCGCCGCCCTGACTCCAGGCCGCGGTGGAAGGTTCGCGTCATGAAGAGCTTGCGGTGGAGGAAATTGCACAGCCAATCGACCCAGAGGCTGGTGCGAGGTAACTCAGGATGGTTCATCGAGGTCTGCACCCGCATGCGATGGGCAAAGCGAAAGCCTCGCGGGATGGGTTCGGAGCTGGAGTTCAGCACGTGGCGAAGACGGGCGCAAAACTCCACATTCGGTAGGAAGCCATCGGTGGTCACACCCTTGACCGTTCTGGAACCGCAGATGCCATCGATGCGCTGGACGGTACCTGCATAGACGGGTTCGAGGGCCTTTTCGCTGGCCGACTCCACAAGGTCGATGGCCCAGAACAGCGGGCCGATAGCCGATATGGGCATGTAGTGGCGGTCCCCCAACCGCCACGTATGCTTCTCATCGGGCACCCCGAATTGGGGCGGGGGAACCGAGGCAATGAGGAGAACCCCCACAAGATCGACCTGGCCGAAGCTGACGAACATCCGATACAGAGTCATGACCGGCACCGAAAGCATCATCGAAAGCGTGTCGAAGCTCGCTCCGCCCATCAACCCTATCAATGCCGGCTCGGCCTGGGTCACGGTCAAGGCCCTATGCCTCATGACAAAGCGAGAAAGCACGGTGAATACGGCCATACAGCGTTTGCATTGCACTCGCCAGATGGTGAGTCCTCCCAGTCGGCGGTGCTGGTAGCAAGATTGGCGAGTCAATGCGAAGCCGCCAGGGCAGCCTGCTTTGTGCAAGAGCTCGGCTCCGATAGCCAACAGGAACGAGACCACCTCGGCCACGAACAGGGTGGTCTGCTCAAGCAAACTTAGATACCGTTCCTCGGATCCGAAATCGATGAAGAGCGTGCGGTTGAGACGTTGGGGTGGTTTTTGGGTAGGCTTGATACGGGCCATAACTCGCCTCCTTCAAAATATTCAGAGGAGAGTTTATCGGCCCACGTCTTTTCTACAACTCCTTCATTTTTATGCCTTCTCTCTACCACTAAATCCGGTAGAACCTGAAAAAACTTGAGGAACGAGTGTTAGACAGCGGCTGACGAGAGGCGAGCGGCTCTGACCGGGTTGCACCACGGGCAGAAGAAGAACAAGCGCTTCCGAGATCCTGTGCCACGAAGGCGGGCCACGCCTGTCAGCCGGGAAGAATGTCCTCTGGCGAGACGACCGGTGCCGTACTGGTGATCTGGAGGAGCGCCTCGCCGCAAGCGCTGGATATTTGCTTTCGGACGATCTCTCGCTGGGCGGCCACATCTCGGAAATTCTCCTTCGATGCCGGCTTTATCGGAGGCAAAACCTCCACCGTTACCGGCCCCCAACGCATAAGGAGCTGCTCGTCCCGGTAGACGTGCCGCGCACCGCGAAGACCGATGGGTTGGACGGGGACTCCCTCTTCGGCGGCAAGCTGAAAAGCTCCCAAGCGAAAAGGACGCACTCCATTGGCCTTGGAAAACGTGCCCTCGGGGAAGATCAGGACCGGTCGGTCGGCGCGGAGGGCTTCCCTGGCCTTTTCGTACGCGCCAAGGGAAACCTTTCCCGCTGATCGGATGACCGGCACCACCTCCAGGCGCTTCATACAGGGGCCGAACAGCGGCCAATCGAAAGCTTCCTGGATCGCCAGGATCGTTACCGGCCGCTCCAAGCAGGCCATAAGAAAGAGCGGGTCGAGGTAGCTTCCGTGGTTCACCACGAGTACGGCGGGACCTTCTACCAGAGGGACTCCTTTTCGCCGGACAGGAATCCCGATGGCGGCGAAGAGGAATCGGATCCACCAGACGGCGCTTTTCCAGGCCGATTCCCTGGAGCGGCAGAGGGAGACCCAGATGGTTCCGGCGGCCAGGATCAGACGTCCCAGCCCCGTTGCCGCCACTCCGTACGCCAGCCTTCCGCCGGCCCTGGCTCCATTTCCGATTTTTGCTGTCGCGCTGGTGATGGCCACAACCGCCAGGCCCATCCAGGGTCGCCGCCGCTTTTGAAGGTGCCCTTCCAGGAACATCCGCCGGGTTTCTCGGCGCCGAAGCTTGCCGCTGGAGGTTTTGGGAATCGTGCCTGGAGCCACGAAGATGGCCCGGTCTGGCGGTGTGCCGATAGCCTCGAAGACGGCTTGGGACAGGCCCCTGGAAAGTGCGTCCAGCTCGCCGGCTGGTCGCCGGGTTTCGGCGACGACCACGATGGCCTCGCCGCGATTGGAATCGGGAACGGCAAAGGCGGCGACGCAGCCTTTCCGGACGCCATCCGCGGCCCAAGCGGCTTGCTCGATATCCTGAGGGTGGTAGTTGCGGCCCCCTTTGATGATCAAATCTTTGATTCGGCCCGTGATAAAGAGCTCGCCATCGGCGATATAGCCAAGATCCCCGCTATCCAGCCACTTCCCCACGCGGATCGCCTCTGTAGCATCGGGCCGCTGGAAGTATCCGTCCATCATCGAGGGCCCGCGGAAAAGGATCCGCCCCTGGATTCGCTCAGGCAGGGGGATGGGATCGGTCCCGGCCCGTGGGGAAACTGAGCTCTTGGCCTCCCCGGATTTCGTCTCTTGGTCCGATTGTTCCGGTGCCACGACGCAGATCTCGTGGCGGTCCAGAGCCTGTCCCACGGAAGGGATATGCAGGGTTTTCGCTTTCGCCTTGGCCGGTTCGGCGGTGCCCGTGGCCGCGAAAACTTCCCGGTCGATGCTGTCGATCCTTGGCTCCCGGCCTGGCGGCGGGAAAGCCAGGCCCACGCAGTTTTCCGCCATGCCGTAGACCGGCATCATGGAGGATCGGCGGAAGCCATAGGGACCGAATCGCTCGCAAAACCGGTCGATGGTCTCTTTGAGCACAGGTTCCGAGCCGTTCATGGCCACCCGCCAGCTCGACAGGTCCAGCCCTTCGATGGCGTGCGGCTGGACCTTCCGGCAGCAGAGTTCATACCCGAAATTGGGCGCCGGCGAGACCGTCCCCCGGAACCGGTGGATCGCCCAGAGCCACCGCTCGGGCCTGCTCAGGAACTGAAGTGGCGACAACAGGATGATGGGTACTCCGTGGAGGAGCGCTGTCATCCAAGATCCGATGAGGCCCATGTCGTGATAGAGGGGAAGCCAGGAAACGCAGACATCCCCCGGCCCCAAAGCCAGCCCCTTGCCGTTGGCCCGCATATTGGCAACCAGGTTCCGGTGGCGTAGGGCGACTCCCTTGGGATCGCCCGTGCTCCCCGAAGTGTACTGGATAAGACCAAGATCGTCCGGTCCAATCTCCACATCCTGAAAGCCCTCTGAAATTGGCGAAAGACCGCTCACCAGAACAACCTTTTGGGATGTAGAAACCCGCTCCGACAATAGTTTTGCCGCGGGCCGGATCTTTCGGTCGGTCACGATGGCCCGAACTCCAGCGTCGGCCAGGATCCGGGCGTGGCGCTTCAAATAGGGCGCCAACTGATCCAGGCGAACGGGCGGATAGATGGGAACCGGGACGCAGCCAGTCCGGAGGATGCCCACGAATGCAGCGAAAAACTCCGCACCACTGGGAAGCAACAAGGCCACCCTCGTTCCACGGTCAAGACCCAGCCCTGCCAGCTCATAGGCCATCTTGGCCGACCAGCCCCAAAGAGCCGTGTAACTGACTGGCGGCGCGCCCAGGGACTCATCCAGAATCCGCAGATGCGTATTCTCCCCCTCTTCCAACGCCCGGTAGCGAAGGAGATCCACCACGGTCTCGATTTCTCCCTCCCCCGGAACGGAAGCCACATTGCCTCCCGAAGCGATCTCCCGCTCCAGGGAATCGGCCCATGCCGGAGCCCCGTCCCCACGGGACTGAACCAAAGCGTCCAGGAGCTTCCGGGGCGTGCGGGCTTCCACAAGAGCGCTGTCGGGGACCGCGATTCCAAGCTCCCCCTCAAGCCGTGTGAAAAGCTCCACAAGCTCCAGGCTGCCAAAGCCGAGCTGCCGCTCGAAATCACTGTCCAACGCCACCCGCAGCCCATCGCCCATGAGCTCCGTCGTCACCTCCTGAATGATCCCGAAGGCCCGCCGGAGAAAAGGATCCAGGCCCTCCTCCGCCTCCTGCCGATGTTGGGAATCGAGCCCATGGAGGACCCGTGTTTTGGGGCTTTCTAAGTCCAATTCAGATCTCCCAGTTGTCCAGACGCTTCAGCCAGTGTGGGTATCCACGCAAAGCGGGACAATGGGTCGCGGGGAAAAAACTTGGAATCGGGCAGCGCCGCGCTCCGCTCGGCGGGTCACGTTTGCGTGACTCGAAGGGTCACGCCGTGCGTTACCCGAAGGTCGTCCGGGGACTCCGTCCCCGGTCCCCTGGCAGGGCTTCACCCTGCACCCA
>JAJRTK010000055.1 GCA_024278345.1 bacterium
ATGCCCATGCCGGTGTGGCGGAGCCCGGCGGCCTGGCGGAAGACGCGGCGGCCCCATCTCCGGATGTTTCCGTGCCTGGGACTGGGGACGGTTTATCCACGGATGCCCATGCCGGTGTGGCGGAGCCCGGCGGCCTGGCGGAAGACGCGGCGGCCCCATCTCCGGATGTTTCCGTGCCTGGGACTGGGGACGGTTTATCCACGGATGCCCATGCCGGTGTGGCGGAGCCCGGGAATGGGGCGGAAGGTGCGAGTAGCAGCGGCGGGCCCGCCGCTGATGGGAGCGGACCTCAACAAAAAGGAGCGCTTCCTGGAGTAGAGAACTCAATGGCTCATGGGCAAAACCCCAGTACGGGGGCTTCTTTGGCACAACATCCGGTGAAAGGAGCGGAGGATAAGGTTGTTCTGGAGCTTCTTTGTTTCTCCCGTGGTCGTGGAGAGGCCGGTGAGCTTGGGTTGAGCACCTACCGGGTTCGATATATTTTGGAGACTCCCGACGGGAGGAAACCTTGGCGAAAGAGGCTGATTCGGACGGTGACGGGTGGAGCGGGTGCTTCGGCGAGGCGCGGTTATTCTTTTGGCGTCGCCTCGGTGGAGTTTCGCTTGGGTCCCATGGCGGGTGGCAGACGTCTCATGAAATTGAAGCTCGAATCGTTTGTCGCCAGGAGGTTGGATGTAACGGAGACTTTTTCGGCATCCTTTGAAACTCCCGGTCGGATTTCTGTAGGGGGCTTGTGATGAAGCCTGGCGGAGAGATTCCTGGATGTTCCATGTCGAGCGTTCTTCGCGGTGGCGTCGGAGAGCGTGGGAATGCCATTATCATGGTGCTATTGCTGCTGACATTTCTGGGAGGCCTTGGTTTTGCTTTTCGGCAAATGATGGGGCTGAAGGGGCGGATCGTGGCGTCCCACGTGGAGCGTGCGCAAGCCGGAGAATGTGCCCGGGCCGGTCTTGAGGTGGCTTTGTCTTTGCTTCGTTCCGATGATCCCGCCATAGACACGTTGGGCGATTCCTGGGCGAGTTCTTCATTTCTTGCGGGGACCTTGGAAGGGCGGTGCCGCTATTGGCTGAGACCCGGTGGCGGTGTTTCCGCGGCGGGGATTCGGGATTTAGAGGGCCGGCTTCCGGTAAACCGCCTTCCGCCGGCGTTTTTGTCGAGGATTCCGGGCCTGTCAGCAGAAGCAGCTCGGAAGGTAGAGGAAGCGCGCAAGGCTGCGTCGATTCCCACTGTGTCGAGTTTCTTGGAGTTGGCGGCCTTGGACCGGGAGGCAGTGGCCAAGGAGTTGGGGGCTGGGGCGGGTGCTTTCTTTTCAGTCTTCGACGTTTCCACGGTGAATGTGAACACAGCCAGCGCGGGAGTGTTGGCCGTGGTGCTGGGGGATATGGTACTGGCACGGGAGATCGTGAAAGTTCGGCGAGGGAAGGATGGGCGTGATGGCACGGAGGATGATCGCCCATGGCGCAGCCTGGAGAAGCTGGGCAAATTGCTGGGGAAGGCTGGAGTTCGCGTCGATTGGCTGAGCGTTCAGTCGAGCCTGTTCGAGGTGGTGTCGGTGGGGGAAGCCAGAAACGGCACTTTTTATGCGCGTTATGGCCTTCAAGCCTTGGTGCGGCGAACAGAGGCGGGAGACGTGACTGTGGTATCTTCCCGTGAACTCTAGGAATTTTCGTCAAACAGAAACTTATGAGGCCCTGGCCGTGGGGATTGGGTGAAAGGCTTGGAACAGAGCGTCAACATGAAGGATTTGCCTCGGCTCACCGTGCGTGAAGCGTTGGAGGCAGTGGGTCTTCTGAAGGAGTCGGAGAGCAACGAGCTGTTGGCGGTGGATTTGGATGGGATCGCCGAGGATGACGATCGATTTTCCGACGCGTTCCGGCAACTCAACGCCAACTTCAACTACCGAAACTTGATGAAGGTCCTGAACTACCCAATCTGGGGTGGCAAGGGGCGTCAGGTCCAGGAAACGCTTCGCAGGACGCTCCTCGATCTTGGGCACGTTTCCGATGGGGAAATGCTCTTGGCCCTCGACAGCGATCCGCCGTCGGGCCGGGGGTTGGCGGCGTTGCTCATCGAGCACGATATCGTGGAGCCGGCGGTGCTGAGCGAAGCGAGGGAAAAGCAGCGCGGGTCGGGAGATTCTCTTTGGAAGGTCTTGGTGTCCGAGGGGTGGATCGAGCCTCAAAAAGCAGCGCAGCTCTTGAGGCGGTGGAACATCTATCGCCACCGGAAAGATGCCGAAACTTTTCTTTTGGAGCTTCTGGAGGTGATGGAGATCCTTGGCCCCGACAAGGAGGTTGCCAGGAGCAAGCGCGGGAAGAAAAAAGGGAAGGGGTCTGGTTTCGGTTCCGTTCTTTCCGCTGCGGGGGGGACCAAGGAGCGCATCCTGGAACTGCTGGAGCCATTCCTGGACCTTGTTTTCGAGGCGGTGGATACAGAGGCCGCCGTGGAAAGCGACTTGCTTCTGGCTTTTCCGCTGTCGGCTCTTCGGGAGCTTCGGTTCCTGCCCTTGGAAAGACGAGCCCAAAAACTCACGGTAGGGCTTGTGGATCCGCGGCTTTTTCCCCGGCTGAAGGAGCTCAGGGAGGCGAGCCGGTTCCAACTGGAGCCCGTCTTGATTCGCCCCGGAGACTGGCGGCGCGTCCTCAAAAAATGGAGCAATCAAGAGCATCGCCCGCGGAGAGAACTCAAGGATCTGGTGGCCGCCAGCCAGGGGCAGACGTCGGAGGCGGCCGACCTCCAGAGTCCGGCCGTGAAGATGGCCCGCTCCATTTTGGAGGCCGGACTCGAGGCTCAGGCCACGGATATCCATCTCGAACCCACCCGGGAGAGGCTCCGCGTCCGGTTTCGCCTCGACGGGCGCCTCCACGATGTCATGTCTGTTCCCAAGGGACTTGAAACAGAGGTCCTGTCCAGGATCAAAATCCTGGCAAACATGGACATCGCCGAAAAACGCCGACCGCAGGATGGCCATTTTTCGCTACACTTCGAAGGGAGTGAGTTCAATCTGCGCGTGGCCACGTTGCCCACGTACCGAGGGGAGAAACTCGTTCTGCGGGTGCTTGACGAAACCAATGTCCTTCGCGGGTTGGGGCAGATTGGGTTCGAACGGGAAGAGCGGGAACGCTTCGAGCAGCTCATCTACAAGCCCCACGGGATGCTCCTGGTTACGGGGCCCATGGGGAGCGGAAAATCGACGACCCTTTACAGCGCGCTTTCCTGTCTCAATACGGCGGAAAACAACGTGGTGACCATCGAAGATCCGGTGGAATACGAGCTTAAAGGGATCAATCAGGTTCAGGTGGAGCCCGAGATCGGAGTCACTTTTGCCGCGGGGTTGCGAGCGGTCTTGCGCCAGGACGCCGACATCCTCATGGTGGGGGAGATCCGGGACCAGGAGACGGCGAAGGTGGCTACGTGGGCTGCCCTCACGGGCCATTTGGTGCTATGCACGCTCCACACCAACGATGCCACCAGCGCCGTGACGATGCTTTGCAGTCTTGGCGTGGAGCGATATGTCGTGGCGGGAGCCCTCATTGGCGTCGTGGCGCAGAGACTCGTGCGCCAACTCTGTCCTGACTGCAAGGAGCCCTACCCCCCGCCAAGCACGCTGCTCCGCGAGATTGGCCTCGAAGGCGATGTTTCGCCCACCCTCTACAGGGCCAAGGGGTGCAATTTCTGTTTTCACACCGGATTCAGAGGGCGGACAGGAGTGTTCGAGCTCCTTGGTATCGATGATGAGATGCGGCAGATGATCATGAGAGACGCCACTGAACAGAAGTTGCGCCAGCAAGCAATTCGCACGGGAACACAGACGTTGAGGCAAAACGGACTACGAAAAATTCTGGATGGGAAGTCAAGCGTCGAAGAAGTCATGCGGGAGATTGAGCTTTGACCCGAAACTTTCATCACGGATCCGTGGCGGGGTTTGACCCATGGCTTTTACTCCGAGGGGAATAGATCATGGCAAAGGAAAAGGGGCTACTCTCCCGAAATATCTCTGAGTTCACCGGACATGTCGATGTTCGGAACCTGACGCTCTTTTGCCGTCAGCTTTCGACTTTGCTCAACGTTGGACTGCCATTGCTCAGGGCACTGAATGTGTTGTCGGATCGTACGAGCAATCTGGTGATGCGCCGCAAAATCAAGGGACTTGCGGAGCAGGTGGAGAAGGGCAAATCGTTTTCCGCCGCGTTGATGGAAGAGAGAGGGATTTTTGACGACTTTTTCGTCAACACCGTGCGGGCTGGCGAGGAAGGGGGCATTTTGCAGAAAACCCTCCACCTCATGGCGGACTACCTGGAAAAAGATCGGAATATCCGCCACCGGATGAAGAGCGTTCTTCTCTACCCCGGCATTACGCTGGGCTTCTCTTTCATCGTGCTGGCTTTCATCTTGATGGTGGTGATTCCCAAGTTCCAGGATGCCTACAAGATGACCAACATTCAGGCGCTTCCAACGCCGACGGTCGTGGTCATCGCGGTCTCGAACTTTCTTAATCTCTATTTCTGGTGGCTTTTGGCGGGACTGGGATCTGTTTTGTTTCTTTTCTGGCTCTGGACCAAAACCTCCATGGGCCGCTCCGTCCTCGATTGGCTCAGCTTGCGTCTGCCCGTCGCCGGCACTCTTCAACAGAACATCCTACTCTATCGCCTTGCCCGCCTCATGCATTTGCTCTTGGAAAGCGGCGTTTCAGTGCAACGCGCCATAGAGATCAGCGCCAAGGCATCGGGGAATCTCCAAGTCCAACATCCGCTCCTTGCCATCGCTCAATCCATCACCAGCGGCCGAAGCGTGGAGGCTTCGTTCCGGGAGCACCGCTTCTTTCCCGAACTGTTCGTGGACATGATCGGGATCGGCGAGGAAACCGGCGCCATCGGGAGCGTCATGAATAAGCTCTCACAGACCTTTGAAGAAGAGGTGGAGAGCTCCCTGACGAATATCGGCATGTTGCTAGAGCCCATCATGGTGATGATTGTGGGAGCCATCGTCGTCCTCATCGCCGTGGCCATCTTCGTCCCCTATCTTGGCATGTCCGAGGCCCTCCTCAAGGGCTCCTGAGCCTTCCCTCCACTTCTCCCGGCTCTCCGCGAAGGAAAGGCCACCGCGCCAAGCTTTTCCTTGAGCCATGCTTTTCTTTGAGTTGATTTCCGCTCCCATTGGGCGGCAGCCGCCGCCCACTACTCGCCTCTCATGACCCCCAAACCAGGCCCTCTCCCCAACATGAGCCAACCGCCTGACCAGAAGAGAGAATCCATGCGGGGATTTGGAGCTGTCCACGAGCTTGACTGCCTGCTTTGCCACCGCCGTTTCGAGCCTGGCAGCGCCGCCTATACCTGCCCCGATTGCGGCGACGAAGGGATCTTGGATGTCAAATACGACTACGCCAAGATCCAGTTCGACCCCCTGAGCCCAAGGCGCCGCAAAGAAGCTTCGCTCTGGCGTTATTTGCCGTTGCTCCCTTTGGACAAGATTCCACCGTTGAGCCTCAATGTCGGGTGGACACCCCTTTATCGCTATCCGGGGGGCGGCTTCGAGGGATCCAAGGGCGGCTGCAAGCTTTTCATCAAGGATGACAGCCGAAATCCCACTGCCTCCCTCAAGGATCGGGCGTCCGCCATCGGCGTCGGCCGCGCCCTGATTGAGGGTGCCGAGCGGATCGTCTGCGCTTCCACGGGGAACGCGGCCTCCTCCGTGGCCGGGTTGGCGGCCAACGCCGGGGTTCCCACCGCGATCCTGGTTCCGGAGACGATTCCTCAGGCGAAGCTCGCCCAGCTCTTGATCTTCGGGGCGCGGGTGATCCGTGTGCGCCAAGGATATCACGAAGCCTACCGGATGAGCCTGGAGCTCAGCCGAAGGTTCGGGTGGTACAATCGCAACTGCGCCTACAACCCCTACCTGGTGGAAGGCAAGAAGACGGTTTCTTTGGAGATCGCGGAACAACTGGACTGGAGTGCGCCAGACCTCGTTTTTGTGCCGCTGGGCGATGGTTGCATTCTCAGCGGAGTCAGGAAGGGGTTCCACGATCTCGTGGAGCTGGGCGTTCTTTCCCGAGAGCCCAGGCTCGTGGGCGTTCAGGCCAAGGGCTGTGCTCCCCTGGTGAAGGCCTTCCTGGAAAACAGGGAGTGCCAGCCCTGCGAGCCGAATACCCTTGCCGACAGCATTGCCGTGCCCCTTCCTCGGAACCGCCTCAAGGCGACGGCCGCACTCCGTTCGTCCAAGGGGACCATGTTGGCCGTGAGTGATGAGGAGATCCTCAGCGCCATGCGCCGTTTGGGGCGCGAGCTGGGCGTTTTTGCTGAACCCGCCGGTGCCACCGCCTTTGCCGGAGCCCTTCGCTGGGCCCGGGAAGGGAGGTTGAGCGGGGCGGAGACCGCCGTGGCAATCGTGACCGGCAGCGGGCTGAAAGATGTCGCCGCGGCGCTCCAGGCAGTGGAAGAGACCCCCGTGGTCCAAGATTTTGCCCAGGTGGTGGAGCTTCTAGCGGAGTGACGCCCCCGAAGCCCGCCCACGTGGAGGCAGGCCCCAGGCCTGCCCTGACGGTGTCCCAGGGAGCGCGGGCGTCCCGCCCGCTTCCTCTCCCGGCGGTTCCGCGCCCGTCCACGGGTCACGCGAGCCGCGCCTGGCGGCGCCACTCCAATTCCTCCCGGGCAGCCTGAACGATGTCTTCCACCGCCATCCGGTGCCAACGATCGAGGCTTTCCAGGTCGCCGGCCTGGCTATTTCGTCTTGGCCCTAGGAAGCGGTGGTCCGAAAGCCTTTGCAATGCCGGCGAAACCCATTCGCAGACCGACGGACAAAAGTCCCCCACCACCACAAGGGGCACATTGACTTCCCTGTCGGGTACCAGGTCCACCAGGCGGTAGCTATTCCGAGGATCATCCCAAATATCGGGATTGCCCCGCCACTGGTCCCATTCCCTCCAGAGCCGTTCCCAGCTCGTGACGTTCAGGACGCAGGCGTGGATTCCTTCTTCTTCCAGCCGATCCGCGGCCAGGAGAGCATCGCCGACCTTGCGGCCCGTGGCGAAAAGGTGAACGACGTTTTCGCCGGGTTCGTACGGGAGGCTTGTCAGTGGCAGCGGAGTCCCTTTCAAGGTGGATCCGTCGAAGGGGGGTGGCGGCCCCAGAAGTGGGTGCTTCACCCAGTAGGCGCCCGCCACGGCGCCTTCCATGGCATTTTTTGCCAGATCGGGTTGGGCAAGGGGTTGGGTGGTAAGTCGCAAATAGACAGCTTCGCCGGCGGGTTCCCACAACTGGGCAATGGCCCAGCGGTAGATCGCTTCCACGTCCTCGGCAAAGGCTGGCTCGTACGCGATGATGCCCGGGATGTCCATCACCATTCTGGGCGTGAAGATCGACTGGTGCGTGCCTGCTTCCCGCGAAAGGCCGGTTCCCGAGGGGACACCCACGGCGATGAATCTTCCGTCGGAGTAGCAGGCGTAGTCCAGTTGGTTCAGGGCCCGTTCAAAAAACTTGTCGTACACCGTGACTACTGGGATTAACGGAACGCGCCCTTCTCCTTCCCGCTTCCGGCGCCCGAAGGCGTACGCCCAGAGCATGGCATTCCCCTCGGCGATGCCAAAGCTGTGGAACTGGCCGGATTTCTCTGATCTCCAGGCGAACGAACTCTTGCGTTGCGCAGCCATCCAGCCAAAATAGTCGCACTGGTCCACGGGCGAGTAGACGCCCGTTTGGCGGATCACCGGTCCCAGGTGGGTGGTCTGGCCCACGTCGGGCGCCCCGAACTGCATGTACGGAGCCGCGTTGGAGCGAAGGAGTGCCAGGTTCATGCTTTGGAAGGCTTCGCCCGTGGACTGTTTGGCTCGGCGGCTTGCCCGGACACCGGTGAGATCCAGGGTCACAGGCGACTCCCGGTAGCCTTGGGAAAGATCGAAGCAGTCTGCCCGCCGCTGGGACAAGAATGCGGCTTCTGCGCTTCCTTGGCGGAATCGGGGAAACCTACCCGGACCCACGCCAAGCCGTTCCCGAAGGGCCTCCAACTCGGCGGATCCCATGAGCATCCCGTGGTTTTCCGGGTGGGCTGCCAGCACCGAGTCCTTTCCCTTCACCGTGCGCGCCAAGATGGCCACGGGGCGGTTCTTCACGGCAAGCGCTTCCTCCAGGGCCAGGATCAGGGTCTGGTGGTCATGGCCGCCGGTATCGGACAGGAGAAGCTCCAGCTTCCCGCCGGACAGGTCCTGGAGCGCCGTTTCCACGCCCCGGGCCTCCTGGTCGCTCATGGGAGCTTCCCGCCGGAACAATTCCTCCAGGCTCCGGAGCTCGGGCTCCTTCGCTTCCACCCGTCCAATGAGCAATCGCCTGGCCACGGCGGGACCCACGGCGATAAGGCACTGGAACTGGGCGTCGGTGAGGGATTCCAGCCGCGCTCGCAGGGCCGCGCCTCCTGGCGCCTCCCGGAAGAGGCTCTCCAGCATCGAGCCCCACCGAAGGCGGATCACGTGCCAGCCGTTGGTCTCGAACTTGGCCGAAGCCCAGTTTTCCAGCCGCCCGCCGTCGTCCATGACACGATCCAGGCTCTGGAGGTTCAAATCGACGATCCAGACAAGGTTGCCCAGGCGCCACCGCCCGGCATCGTAGAGGCTTTCATCGATCTGGCCTTCCGTGAGCTCGCCATCACCGCAATGGGCGTAATAGACGGAATCGATCCGTTTTCCTCCCAGCCGCTCCAGGTTATCGTTCTGGTAGGTCGCGCCATAAGCATCATAGATTGTGGCGCAGACACCCAGCGCCTCGGAGCTGGTGGTATAGTCAACGATGACCGGATCCTTCAGCTTCGTCGGGTAGGGTTGAGGGCCGCCAAGCTCGCGAAGACGGCCCATCTCCTCTTCGGACATCAGGTCCATGAGGTAGGCCAGCGAATAGAGAACCGGCGCGGCATGCGGCTTGAGGGCCACCCGATCCTGGCTTCGTTTAAAATGGAGGTAGAGCACGCTCAAGAGGTCCACGGCCGAAAGACTCGACGCCTGATGCCCTCCGACTTTTGGCTTTGCCCCACGGTTTTCGGGCTTGTTGTTCGCCCAGTCGATCATGGAGCAGGCGTTGAAGGCCAGGGTGTTTCGGATACGGCTGTAGATCTCCAGCCTGGCGGAATCGGGGGACAAAGGGATTTCGGGATACATGATTCACCTCGGAATGGGGCGCCTGTTGCAGGTGACGGACCCAACTTTCCACAATGGAGCCCATTCTGCCAACTCTTGGTTCATGGAACGGTCTGGGTCTCTTTCCCGCTTTGGTATAAACTCAAATATGCGCCCCGATGTCGATCCGGAGGGACCTATCAGATCCGGTTGACAACTTCACCGCTGGGGCGGGCCTCCTTCCCGGCTCCGTGCAGCCCGGAGGGCGCTACACCGGCAAGATGCCGGTGCCACCGTTTCGGCGAAGAAAATTGTAAAGCAAAAACACGACAA
>JAJRTK010000056.1 GCA_024278345.1 bacterium
AGGCCCCGGACGACCTTCGGGTAACGCGCAGCGTGACCCGCTGAGCGATAGCGAGGCGTTGGCGCTTGCAGTTCCACAGTCCTGGAATTGTCCCGCGTTACGTGGATGCCCCAGCGCGGCGTTGCCCGCCGAGCGGAGCGCGGCGTTGCCCGTAAGCTAAGAAGACGATTGTCTGCTTGGCGTATACTTTCACGGTAACACTCATGGAAAGGAATCGAGCCCCCCCGGGAGATGAAAGATAAATATCTGCTTAGCGTTTAGGGACCTATCAGATCCGGTTGACAAGTCCCCGCACGAAAGGAACCCACCGTTCCTTTCCGTGAATCCCGTCCAGCCCGCCACCGGCAAGATGCCGGTGCCACCAGGGCGGTGTCGCGGAGTGTAAAACAAAAACGCGGGGATTTGATAGGTTCCAGCGTTTACTTTCACGGTAAGGCGGGACACTTTGTAAAATAGGGGCTTCAGACGCCTGAAGCCGAGCCCGCCAGATAGGGTCTTGAGGGCGAAGCTTCCTTCGTGGGAGACAATGAATAGAGGAGAGGTTTGATGCGAAAAGAGGTGTCCAAAGTTTTCTCCGGGAGTTTCATGGTTTTTTTGCTCGTGGGCCTGTTTCTTCCTCTGCCCATGGGTTGGGCTCAGGGTTTGGGCACGGCCTTTGTCTACCAGGGTCACCTGGTGGAAGGAGGGTCTCCGGCTACGGGGACGTTCGACTTCGAGATGGCCCTCTACGATGATGGGACCGCCGGAGCTCAGGTAGGCTCGACGTTGGTATTGGAGGACCTCCAGGTTACCGGCGGCCTCTTCACGGCGACCTTGGATTTTGGTGCGGTGTTCGGGGGCAGTGCCACGTGGTTGCAGATCTCGGTTCGACCGGGGAGCAGCACGGATGCCTTCACGGTCCTGACTCCCAGGCAGGAGTTGACTCCGACTCCCAACGCCTTGTACTCGGGATTCGCTGAATCGAGTGCCTGGTCGGGGATTTCGGGGATACCGGCCGATCTGGCCGACGGCGACGATGATACGACCTACACTGCTGGCAGCGGGTTGGATCTGGCCAGCGGCACTTTTTCGCTTTCGGGCTCCTTTCAATTGCCCCAGGGCTGCCAGCAGACGGAGCTTGCCGTCTGGGACGGCGTTCAGGGAGCATGGATCTGTGGGAACCTCGATACCATTGGCGGCGGTGATATCACCGCCGTGACGGCGGGGACGGGGCTCACTGGCGGCGGAGCTTCCGGCGGGGTGACGCTGGATGTCGATTTCGCCGGCGCGGGGTCCGCCGCCACTGTTTCCCGAAGCGATCACACCCATGGCGGGTCGGATATCACCAGCGGGACCGTGGCCGAAAGCTATATCGACCCGGCGGTGGCCAGGGACTCGGAGATTCTTTCCACGGTGTTGGCGGGGGATGGCAGCGGAAGCACGTTGGACGCCGACTTGCTGGATGGTCTGGACAGCGCGGATTTCATGGCGGCCGCCGCCGACAACTGGGTGGACGTGACGGGGGACAGCATGACCGGGGCGTTGTCGGTGGCGGTGAGCAGCACGGCTCAGGCCATCGGCGGGGTGAACGCGGCCACGAGCGGCGCTGCTCCCGGGGTCTATGGCGAGACGGCGTCCACGAGCGGCAAGGGGGTCTCGGGATTGGCGTCGAGTGGGGTTGGTTTCACGGCCGGCGTTCGGGGAGAGGCGGTCTCGCCGGATGGCAAAGGGGTTTTGGGGATGGCGAGTTCCACGACGGGTTCGCCGTCGGGGGTTTTCGGGCGCGCCGATTCGACGGCTGGCCGTGGAGTGTACGGTTGGGCGTCGGCGACGGCGGGGAGTAGCATCGGCGTCTACGGGGTTACGGATTCGACGTCTGGCCGGGGGCTGTATGGCCTTGCGACGGCGACGACGGGGAGTCCTACGGGAGCGCTGGGGCTCGTGGATGCGCCGAGCGGCCACGGGGTTCTGGGGACGAACAATGCGATTATCGGTGAGGCCCGGGGTGTCATGGGGCGGAGCGATTCCACCAGCGGGAAGGCTGTGTACGGCTGGGCGACCTCGGCGACGGGGGGATCCATCGGGGTTTACGGCGTTTCGTTGTCCACCGACGGTCGGGGAGTTTACGGAGATAGCCAGGTGACGACGGGCACGACGTACGGGGTCCTGGGTCGGAACTTTGCTCCGGCGGGCGCCGGAGTCTTCGGGAATTCCATCTCCACGACGGGTTCGGCGGCGGGAGTCCGTGCGGAATCGGCCTCGGCGGCGGGATACGGCGTCCGGGCGGTGAACTCGGCGGCCACCGGAATGGCGGTGGGGGTTTATGGAGAGACGGGTTCCACGGATGGTTGGGCGATTTACGGGATGGTGCCGGCGACGAGCGGCGCGGGGTACGCGGTTTACGGAGAGAGTTTTGCGCCCAACGGTCGGGCCGTTTTCGGCTGGAATATGGCAACTACCGGCGATGCGGTGGGGGTCTACGGGCAGACGGCATCGACGCAGGGGAAAGGTGTAATCGGTCAGGCGACCTCGACGACCGGCGGTTCGGTGGGGGTTTGGGGGCAATCGCTTTCCTCGGGCGGATACGGGGTCTTTGGGAGCGCGGCCGCCACCACGGGCAGTTCGACGGGGGTTTGGGGGCAGACGGCAGCGCCGAGCGGCAGGGGAGTGTACGGGAATGCGACCTCGACCACCGGCGGCAATGTTGGGGTTCTGGGAAAAAGTTCTTCCCCGGCTGGTTGGGGGGTCTATGGCCGTGCCACGGCGGCTTCGGGTAATGCCGAAGGGGTTACCGGGGAAACGGCGGCGCCTTCGGGGTCTGGTGTCAGAGGGATGGCCACGACGACCACCGGTGCGGCGTATGGCGTTTTCGGGGAGAGTTCGTCTTCCATCGGCCGGGCGGTTTTTGGGTGGAATTACGCCACTACCGGTGAGAGCATAGGGGTGTATGGACAGACCGGATCTCCTTTTGGCCGCGCCGTGGTTGGTGTCAACACGGCGACGACGGATACGGGTTCCGGAGTCTGGGGAGTCACCAGTTCCTCTACCGGCGGCATGGCAATCTGGGGGCTCGCCAATGTCGCGGGCGGCTACGCTGGCTGGTTCGATGGCGACGTGACGGTGATCGGCAACGTGAGTAAGTCTGGCGGCAGCTTTAAGATCGATCATCCCCTGGATCCGGCCAACAAGTATCTTCTCCATTCCTTCGTTGAATCGCCTGACATGATGAACGTTTACAACGGAAACGTGGTCCTGGATGGAGCAGGCGAGGCCTGGATCGAGCTGCCGGACTGGTTCGAGGCGCTGAACCGCGATTTCCGGTACCAGATCACGCCCCTGGGCGGGCCGGCGCCGGACCTCCACGTGGCGGAGAAGATCACGGAGAACCGTTTCCGGATTGCCGGCGGTGAGCCGGGGCTGGAGGTTTCGTGGCAGGTGACGGGGATCCGGCGGGATCCGTGGGCGGAGGCTCACCGGATCCCGGTGGAAGAAGAGAAATCCACCAAGGAGAAAGGCTCGTACTTGCACCCTGAACTCTATGGTGAACCGGAAGAACGAAGTTTGCGGTGGAGGCGCAATCCTGGGGTTTCGGAGATCCTTCGCCCCTCGCTGGAAGTTTCTGGCGAAGGGAAAGGCGGCCGGCCATGATGGAGAGAGGAGCCGCCCCCGGCGCCGGGCGGTTTCCCAATCCACCCGTTTTGGCTATGCTTTGTCCGCAAACCGCCCTATTCCCGGAGTGGCTTGCTTTCCGCGGGTGTTGACAACGGCAGCGGCGTGGGAGCAGAGGTTCGGGCTATCGGTCGGGACGAAGGTCTGATTGGGGCCGTGGAAGTAGCGGTTCCATGGAGCTCAGCGGGATTTGGGGCTCAAGTTTGCCGGTGAAAAGGGGCGAGTGGCGGCGGACGGACTGCCGCCGACAGGAGCGGAACGCAACTTGAAAATCCCGAAGCATGGCAATCTGAAAATGTCGAAGCCCGACTTGCTGGCAGGAACACGGACTTCTGTCCGGGCGGAAGCGAAGGGAACAACCCATGGCGCGCTCCATTACGGCCTTTTCCAGAACCTATAGGAACTTGCGTAGCATTCCGCGTCTTCGCCGTGTGGTGCAGGTTCTTTTGAAGCATGGTTTCGGCCAGCTCGTGGAAGAGCTGAACCTCATGTCCATTGTGACGCTGGGCAACCGGCTTGCCTTTTTCAAGCAGCGGCGCGGCGCCGAGCAGCGGTTCACCTTGGCCGAGCGGTTGCGGATGGCTTTCGAGGATTTGGGGCCGACCTACATCAAGCTGGGCCAGCTTTTGTACATGCGTCCCGACCTGGTGACGCCGGAGATTAGCGAGGAGCTTCAGCGGCTCCAGGAAAAGGTGCCACCTTTCCCTTTGGAGGAAGCCCGGAGGGTGATGGAGGAAGAGCTTGGCCGGCCCGTGGGAGAAATTTTTGACGACCTCGACCCCGAGCCTCTGGGCTCCGCATCCATCGCCCAGGTCCACGCGGCGAAGCTCAAGGATGGCCCGGAAGTCATCATCAAGATCCAGAGACCGGGGATTGCGCCGATCATCTCCCAAGACCTGACCATTCTTTTCAATTTCGCGCATCTTTTGGAGAAGACGATTCGCGAGGTAGAACAGTTTCGGCCCGTGGAGATCGTAGAGGAGTTTGCCCGCTCCATCCGCCGGGAGCTCGATTTTGCCCTGGAGGCGTCCAACGCTGAGATTTTCCGGCGCAATTTCGAGGGAAACCCCGACATCAAGCTGCCGGAGATCTATTGGGATCTGTCTACGGAACGGGTTCTCACCATGGAGTTGCTGGCGGGGACCAGCGTCTTCGATGACAAGAAGCTCGACGAGTGGGGGCTGGATCGAAATGACCTGGCCCGGCGGGGAGCGAGCATTTTCCTTCGGATGGTGCTGGTGCATGGTTTTTTCCACGCGGATCCCCACTCGGGCAATTTTTTCGTGCTTCCCGATGGCCGGTTCGGGCTGGTGGATTTCGGCATGGTAGGCCGGTTGGAGGAGTCGTTCCGGGAATCGGTGGCTTCGCTGGTGATTGCGCTCCTGGCCCGGGATTACGAGCGACTGAGTCACGAGCTCATCGTCATGGGGGTCGTGAGCGCCGACGTGGATTTGCCGGCTCTCCGGCGGGATCTGGCCGACTTGGTGGAACCCTATTATGGGAAGCCCTTGGGGGCGATACCCTTCGGGGTGGTGATCCAGAGGATCGTGGAGCTGTCGTTCAAGTACAGCGCGGATCGGCCGTCGGAGCTCTATTTGTTGGCTCGGGCCATCGTGCTTGTGGAGGGGTTGGGGCGGCAGCTCGACCCCGCCCACGACCTGGTGGCGTTGGGGAAGCCCTTTGCGGTGGAACTGCTTCGTGAGCGTCTGAGCCCGAAGCAATTAGCGGTGCAGGCCTGGAAGATGAGCTTCGAGCTGAACGAGCTTGTGAAGGTCGTGCCCAGGGAGCTTCGGCGCATCATGACCAAGCTTGGGCAGGGGCAGCTCCGCCTTGGCCTTTATAGCGATGACGCGGATCGGATGCTGCGTCAGATGCGGCGGACCGGGTTTCATATCAGTCTGGCGCTGGTGATTGTGGGGCTATTGGTCTCGTCGGCATTGGTGGCGACTTCGCCCCATCCTCCATCCGTGGGATCCCTGCCGATTCTGTCGGCCATCGGCTATGGGGTGGCCAGCGTGGCCTTCCTTTGGCTCGTGCTCCGCGCGGGTCGGGAATAGGCGTCGACCGGAGGAAATGCGGCGCCTTGGCTTGTTTGTTGAGCAGTTGTTCCACGACTCGATTTGAGGAAAAGTGGTGAAGAAGGAATGGTGAAACTTCTGGAGGGAGAGGAGCCATGAGACTCAGAAGTCTGTTTGCGCGGCTGGTTGCCAGGTTTCGTTGGTGGAGAACGAACCCCGCGGCGTCAAATTCACAGGGGCGGGGAGCTCTGGAGGATGGGCTGGAGCGCTGGAAGGTCGAGTTCCGGGAGAGTTGTTTTCTCCAGTCCCTCCTTCCCATGCCGTTGCCTTTGACCGCCATCAGACTGCTCCGGCGACCGCCTCACGCCCCCCGTGAGCAGAGCGTTTCCCGGGGCGAAACGGCCTCTGTCGCCGCGGATCCCCACGGTGCCGAGCTGGTGGGCGATGTGGAGATGTCTTCGTTCGACGACGATCCGTTTGTGCGGCCAGCACACCTTGAAAAGCTCTCGAAGGACGAGTTCTACCTGGACGAACGAGGTCGGCCCGTGGGGCTGGCGGGGCCCCGCGCCCGGATCTCTGAGCCAGAGACCATCGGGGTTCAGGCTGGGGCCGGAATCCGGCCCGTGGCCACCAATCCCTGGTTCCTCCCCATGCCCAACGCCGACGGAAACTTCATCTTCGTGGAAGAGCCCCGCTTTCCGGTGCATCAGGTTCTGCGGACGTCCGATGGCAGGATCGCCCGGACTCCCCAAGGGCTTGAAATTTGGGAAAAACGGGATCACCATCTGGGTCAGACGTCGGTTTTCGAGGCTATCGTCACGGTCAACCACGCCGTGGAACAATGGTATGGCCGGCGCGTCCCTTGGGGCGAGGATGGTCGGCTAGAGGTCCTGCCTCACGAGTTTGTCGGCCTCAACGCCTATTACAATCCTTTGGATAGGGCACTCCATTTTGGCGTCGTTCTCTATCGCATGCCGGAACGGGAGCAAGTTTATCTTTTCGAGATTTCCACTTCCTGGGAAGTCGCTGCCCACGAGGGCGGCCACGCCATCCATGATGTACTGAAGCCCAACAAGGGGCTGGTGGATCCCGGTTATCGCCAATGGGGCGAGTCGTTTGGCGACCAGTTGGCCATGTGGGTGTCGCTTGTGGACCGGGACCGGGTGGAGGCGCTTTTGGCCGAAACAGGCGGGGATCTAGGGCGGCGAAGCGCCTTGACGCGGATGGCCGAGGCGTTCGGGACCCTCCGGGGCGGGAAGGAAGGGCTTCGGGACGCCTTGAACGAGCTTCGGGTCTCTGATACCGGCGAGGGGTTCCACGAGCGTTCGCAGGTGCTTACCGGTGCGGCCTACTGGGTGTTCCAGGGGATCGCGGAGGCCTGGAGGAAGGAGGGGAAATCCCCCGCCGACGCGGTGCGGGAGGCGGGAAAAACCATGGGCCTCTTCCTGGTCCGGTCCGCCGATCACACGCCGGAAAACTCCATGACCCTGGAAGACGTGGGGAAAGCCCTTCTGAAGGTCGATAAGGAGTATTTCTCCGGGAACTACCGGGAGCTCTGGACGGCGGAGCTCACCTGGAGGGAGATCCTGACCTCCCGGGCGCTGGAAGAATGGCAAGCCCACGAAGATTCCCTGCCAAAGCTGGTTTTGCCCGCCGAAGCCTCTCAGGAGGAAGCCGATGCAATGTTGCGGGGAAGCCTGGAGGAGCTTGGAATCGACCCTCCCTTCGCTCTTCGTCTCCAGAGCCACCAGCGGGACAAGAAGGGAAGGCGCTTCCTTCGGGTGGGACTGATGCGAAACGGCCCTTCGGCCACGCTGGGCAACCACGGGATCCTCAGTTTTCGGACCGACGGCAGCCTCATGGATTGGCTCTCGCCGCTGCCCCATGCACTGACGGCCGGCACGGCCATGGAGCTCCTGAAGAAGGCCGAGGATTTGGGCCTGGACCGTTTGGAAGGCGCCCTTTCACTGGTTCCCACGGAGGATGGAGGCCACACGGTGCAGGTGGTCCACGAATGCAGGACCGAAGGCGATCCACACCTCATGGTCCACACTTTGGAGAACCCCCGCGGCGCACGCCACGAATATTTCTTCAAGGAGCGAACCCGTATCCTCCACCAGCGTCTCCGCCGAAGAATGTTGCCCAAGGGTGCGAAAATGGCCGATCCCCACGCCTGGTTCGCCCGGTAGACCGCAAGTGAGGGCTTGACAACGGACAGGATAGAGCAAGATCAGCGGTTTGTTTCTTTGGGTTGCCTTCCGCTCCCATCGGCGGCGGTCCCACCGCCGCTGTCCGCCTATCATCGCCCTTGACGCCTTCTCCATGCCCCAAAAGCGTTTTTTCCACCGAACGATGACCGAAGCCCTGCTCCGGGTATCCACGCAAGGCGGGACAGAACAGAAAAAAAAGGAAAACGCGTAGCGTACAAAAACGTGGGTCCAGGGAGCGCGCTCCCTGGTGGGTGCAGGGCGAAGCCCTGCCAGGGGACGGGGGATGGAATCCCCGGACCACC
>JAJRTK010000057.1 GCA_024278345.1 bacterium
GCATGAGGAGGATCGGGAAAAGCTCCTCGGGAACTTGCTCGGAGGGAATCCCAGCTTTTTCCAGGGCGAGCTCCAGCATCACCTGGTCGAAGTCGTCTCCGCCCAGCCGTTCCAGGCCGTTAGAAACGAGCACCTGGATCTGTTCCGCTTCGACTCGAACTACGGAGGCATCGAATGTGCCGCCCCCCAAATCGTAGACCAAAACGTGGCGTGGCGCCTTTTGAATGAACCTGGGATGGAGATGGGCGTACTCGATGGCGGCGGCCGTTGGTTCGTGGACAAGGCCCAGCACGTCGAAGCCAGCTCTCCGGAAAGCCTGGAGGGTCCGATAGCGTTGCAGGCTGTTGCAGTTCGCCGGAACCCCTATCATGGCTTGGAGTTCCTGAGTCTCCTCAAGAGCGGGACTCTGCAGGATTCTCTCCTTGAGTTCGCCAAGGGTTCGATCCAAGAGTGCATCGAGAAGCTCTGAAGGCGCAAGTCCCGATGATGTCGGGAGAGCCGGCTCCGGAGTCCCCAGAAGACGCTTGGGGGAAAGAATGACCCTATAAGTTTCGTCCCCCAAAGCACCCCATGCTTTGCGGCCCCAAAGAAAGTCGTCCGCCTTGGCCTCAACTCCTCCAAACAGATCCTTCCTGTAGGCCATGACG
Source organism: bacterium (assembly GCA_024278345.1). GTDB lineage: Bacteria > CSSED10-310 > JAJRTK01 > JAJRTK01 > JAJRTK01 > JAJRTK01. The sequence continues at coordinate 648 of JAJRTK010000057.1, forward strand.
TTGGGCTGGCTAAGCTCTACATCTTCCTCCGGCCCAAGATCGAGGATCGGATAGTTTCCTCGGTCGCACAGCGACACGACAATATTGGTGGTCCCAAAGTCGATCCCAACCTTAGCAGTCCCCATGGGCTGGGGTTCGTTGAGCCTCTTTTTGGTGCGAGGTCTCCTTGCCTTCGAGCTTCTTTTCGTTCCCCTCATTGTCCAATCCCTTGTGTCGTGAGCTCGGGAGCCGATGACACCTGCTTCACCGGCCTGAAGGATGGCTCTGTTGAGCTGACTTCCAGGGTAATCCATCGGTTTCCGAGCTTCCGTGAATGGTCTTGGCCCCTGTCTATTGCCAAGAGAGTCGCCAAGAAGATTCTCTTTGTACGCCCTGGGTATGACAGGTTCTCATCTATCTGTCAATCCCAATACCAGCGCGACTTTCAGCTTCATTTTGCCTGATTTCTCCACGAAGCCCTCGCCCTTCATCAAAATCAATGGCTCCGCCCGGCTACTCTTCCAGGATGCGCCAAAGGACCCGGTAGAGAAACTTGTAGTACCGAAGCATTTCCGGGATTCCACGAGTGAGTTTTTGCCAGATCCCCCGAGGCTTGGCATCGACGTCGGCGTGGTCGTAAATGCCGGTGATTAGAAGGTCACACTCCAGTTTTGGACATTGGCCACACTGTTCGGCCAGGGCGATGCTCTCTGTAAAGGGGATCACATTGTCATCGCTTCCATGGATGATGAAGAGCTCCCCGGAGAGATCGCAAAGACGCTGAACAGGTTCCAGGACGGACCTTTCCGCCATGGAATAACTGGCCACGGCATGCTCAGCAAGGGGTCCTAGAATCTCCGGCGCAATTCCCTCAAGTTTCTGGAGTTTGTCGCAGGCGACTTCGGAGAGTTGCTCCGACAGCCTTTCCGCGGCATCCCACTCCTCGTAGATCTTGAGGCGGATGACTTCGAGGAGGATCTGGAATTCCGGGTCGCTTGGATTGACCTCCAAATAGAGGTAATTGTAGAGGAAAATCCATCGAGCAAAGGGGTTGGGCTTCTTCCACAATTGTTTTCCCCGGTATTCGTAGCTTCCCGTGGCGATGAACTGATAAAGCGGGCCACCACTGTGGTAGGGGGCAAAGGCGATGAAGAAGCCAAGCCTCCGGGCGATCCTTGGATCGGTGGCCGCAGCCAAAGCATAGCCCCCGCTGATGCTCGCTCCAAAGATGCCCAGGTGGCTTTGGCGAGTTTTCGGCAGGGCGGCCATGGTCTCGAATGCGGTTACCAGGCGTTCCGCATCCTTTGGGACAAGGCGATAGTGGAAGATTCCGGCGAGGTCCGGTAGTACCACGATGACGCCAGCTCGGGCCACCGTTTTAGCCAGGGCAATCATTCGGTCGTCTTCAATCCCGTCTTTGGCGAAACCTGGGACCATGAGGAGCGCTGGGAAGGGGCCTTGCCCCTCTGGACGGTAGATGTCGAGGCGAAGCTCTTCTCCCTCATCCAGAACAGCCGTCACACTGGAGCGATCCACGTCGTAGGCAACCAACCAGTCCAACACGGGCAAAGACCCCTGCTGGGGCAGAGAGGAAACGCCTGCAAGGAAGAGCAGAGAGTGGAGAAGAACCCTGATGGAACGGCCAAAATAGAGGACTCCCGCCAACCCTACCAGTCCGAAGCAGCCCAGTCCTTTGGATCGTGTTCTTCGCTTCGTGCGCTGCTCGCCATTGTCGCCGCTTTCGCCATCCACTGCCCTAAGGCTGAAGAACCCCAGTCCTTTGAGCCCGCGTTTGCAAACGCGGGGGCATTTCATGAGAATCCGCATGGGATTTGCCTCCGAATCGGGGCCCGCCTGGAACGGAGGTGGCTCTCTGGTTCTCCGTTCGTTTTCGCTTCATCAAGGCATTCCATTGCTCATGACGCCCACTCTATGACACAATCAGGAAAAGTTTCAGCACCTCAAGTTTTTCGCTGGACTTCTCCCTCTCACCATGGCTCGACCAATGAGTAAGGACCAAGATCGCCGCCGGTTTCCCCGATACGCGCGCGATCTGCCCGTCACTTTCCAGACGCTGGCGGCGAAGCTGATCATCCAGTGTCCCCACTGTGATGGCCGCATCCATCTGGAAGACGACGACATGGAGCCGGCACTCATCCAGGGCTGGGCACGGACGCAATCCATGAGTCTGGGCGGAATCTCCATGCTTGTGGATCGCGGTTTTCCCATCGGCAAGTGGCTGCTATTGCAGTTTCCTCTCCGTGGCTTGATCATCGGAGTCCGAGGCGTGGTGGTCATGTGCCAGGATCGGGGGGAAGGCTGGTTTCACCTGGGGGTGGAGTTTGTGGGCCTGCCAGAGGAGTACCGCCAGCTCCTGGCCGACTACTTCGCTGACAGCCTCTTGGAGGAGGCACGTCACCGTAGCTTTGAAGAGGGGACTCTCGATATCGAGAACATGGACACGACATACAAGACATACAAGGAAATCCCTTAGTGGCGTGCGCCGTCGATTTCCCCAATTGATGAAGGCCGTGTGAGAGCCTCCCTAGAGTCGAGTGGATTCGGATGATGGAACTGATGTCCATAGTGCGTGTCATCGCGGTGTTTTTCATGCTTTTTCTTGCCGAGGCTTGTGACCCGGTAAAAAAGAACACGTTCATTCCCGATATTACGGGGAACTACGCATTCACGATGCTCTACGACGGGCGATGTACGACCCTGGACCGGCCGGGGCAGTGCGTCATGACTCCCGTTCGGGTCTTGCAGGTGGGGGACGAAATCGCGCTTCCCTCGCTGGGCGCGGGCGTCGTGGAGAATGCCGTCGTGGTTTTCGGCACCAACCGGCTTTCCCTTTGCGATTTGAGCGAAGCCGACCTGACTTTTGCCGGGGTCTTCGACGGCCGGGACATCAACGGGCAGTTTTCAGGCGTCATGGTCCGCGGTGGCTTCGGAGGAGAATGTAAGATCGAGGCTGGCAGCTTCTCCCTGCTCCGGATCGAGTAGGTGATGGCGCCGGACAGACCACGGGAGATACCACTCCAGGCCGCGGCTGGGCCAGACGAGACTGTGCCCGCCGGGACCGGAACGCCCCCCCCCGAGGCCAAACAAGAATCCAGGGCTCCGCGGATTGCGGTAGAAGACAAGGGGCCGCTCAGCCTGGATGGAATGCTTATTGCCGCGCTTTCCTGGATGGCGGCCTACCAGCTTGTAGCAGGCGCCCATCGCGCGATCCCTTACCGGGATTTGACCCGACCCGAGGTCTACCCCAATCTTCCTGGCTGGTTGCCCGTGCCTCCACTGGAAAACCCTCTGCTGGGCAGTTTGGTGCAGGACCCGATCTTGAGACTTTTGGCGACCGTTGCGGTTTTGTGTGGCCTTGGCGTTCTGGCGGTGGATCTGATGGTTCGGAACAGCCGATGCCGAACCTGGCTTAAAAACGGGTTTCTGGTGATGAGCGTTGGCGCGGCCATCTTGGTGCCCACCATGCTGGATGTGGGGCTTGCCCAATGGCACGGGCGCCCCTGGCACGGCCATGACGGCGGAGTCTTGCAGACCGAGCAGGCCACCGATATTCTCCTTCAGGGCAAGAATCCGTACGTGGAGGACTACCTGGAGTCGCCCCAGGCAGAGCAGTCCAGGCGGTCGGGCTTTTGGCGTCGCCGGGGCGGGAACCCCGCTCTCTATCATCTTCCCTATTTGCCGGTTTGCTTCCTGCTTCCCATTCCGCTCCGCCCCCTTGCAAGGGCGATCTTCGGTTTCTACGACCCCAGGATGCTCTATTTGGCTGCCTACTTCGGGGTCTTGGCTTGTCTGGCGGCTCTTGGGGGATCGCACCGGCGGGCGCTGGTGGCGGTGACCGCCCTCAACCCTCTTATGGCGCCCTACCTGGTTCAGGGGCGGAACGACGTGCTGGTCCTGCTGCCGCTGGCCGGAATGGCGCTCTGCTTGCAGCGCGGGCGGCGGGCCGGGGCTTTCTTTCTGTGGGGAATCGCCTGCTCTACCAAGCAGTTCGCCTGGTTGTTCGGCCCCTTCCTCCTGTTCTATCTCGTGGGTCCTTGGCCGGTGACTCCGCGCCGGGTCCGCGACGGTGCGAAGCTCTGTCTCTGGGCGATGGTTCCTATCTTTCTGCTGGTCGGTCCCTTTCTGATATGGGATTTTGGCGCGTTTTGGGAAGATACAGTGCTTTTCATGAGTGGCAGTGGAGAACATCCCTATCCCTTTGGCGGAACACCGGGGCTGGGTTTCGCGAACCTGCTCCTTTATCTGGGCCTCGTGGAACGGCTGGACCAACCCTACTCATTTGCTTTCTGGCAACTGCTTTTTGCCGGGCCCGTGCTGCTTGCGGGAGCGCTGGCGCTTCTAAAAAGGCCGGACTGGAGGGTGGTTGGGGGATTTGGCGCGCTTTTTTGCGGAATGTTCGTCTTTTCGTCCCGGGTGCTCCACGCAAACTACCTGGGCCTCTTGCTACCGCTCGTTTGTCTCACGGCGGTGGTTCGCCAACGGCAAAAGGGTGTCGGCATTGGATAGCATCAGGTCAAACAACGAAAAGGAAAGCAGGCTGGTGGGGCTCTTGCTTCCTCTGTTGCCCGCGGCGCTTCTCCTGGCGCATGGGATCGCCGCGAGCTTGCCGGAGCCCACCAGTTTTTTCGCTCTGGAAACGACGCGAGCCCTTGGGTGGCACTGGCGGTGGCTCTTGCTTGGAAGTGGGATCGCTGTCTGCCTCATTCCCGCGTTGCGGCGGTGGATCTGGGGCGCCCTTCAGACCATGGGCAAGGAGTGGAACAGGTGGCCTCGGTGGATTCGGGTGGGGTGCTTGTTCTTCGGCGTGGGCGGGCTCCTTGTGGGCATTCGGTGCCAGAACTTCTATCTGGGTGACAGCTACCACCTGGTCCATGCGATCCCCCGCGGCTTGTGGGTTTCCTGGAACGAACCGCTGGACATCATGCTCCATGCCGGTCTTCATCGGGTTTTGGTTTGGTTTACTCCCCTCGCCACGGCGGAAGGAGCCTACGCAATCCTCAGCATTGGCGCCGGACTCGTCTACATGGGATTGCCTGGCCGGATCGCACGAGTCGCCGGCCTGACTGGGAACGCAAGAAGCCTGTTCATTGGTGCGATGCTCTCCATGGGTGCGATGCAGCTCTTTTTTGGGTACGCGGAAAGTTACACTCTGTGCAGCCTGGTCATCGTGCTCTACATGGCCAGCGGAATGCGCCGGTTATGCGAAGGGACCAACATTGCCCTGGCGGCATTTCTTGCGGGGCTCGCCGTCTCCCTGCACCCGCTCTCCTTGACGCTGGGGCCGTCGCTTCTCTACCTGGCCTGGGTGGAGACGGGTCAAGAGCGGAAGATTGCTCATGCCGGAGGGCCAGGGGCCCTGGATCGCTGGCGCCGCCTTGGGTCCGCCGGTTTTTGGTTTGGATTGCCAATCCTCCTCTTGATCGTGGGGGTCGTCCTGGGCGGTTATGGGCTGGCTCGATTCGGGAAGACGGACAACCCCGGCGGCGCGGACAAGCAAATGCTGGTTCCCCTGTGGGAGACTTCCTCGCGCTTCGAGCGTTACACGTTGCTGTCCAGGGAACATGTCTCCGACAAGCTCTCCGCGCTGACGGCGGGCAGCGCTCTTGGGTTGCCCATGGTGCTGCTCGGCCTGCTGGCGGCCTGGAGACGTCGCCAAAAGCTGGATCGCGGGGCGCTTTTCCTGGGCATTTTGGCTGCGGGCATGTTGATCTTCGTAGCCCTTTGGAACCCGGATCTCGGGGCGGCCAGGGACTGGGATCTCTTTGCGCCGGCGGCATTCCCCGTGACAGCCCTGGGCGCCTACCTGTTGGCCACCAACCTTCAAGGCCGGCAATTGCGGGACGCAGCCCTTCTCTACCCCATGGCCGCCGCCATGGTGGCCATCCCCTGGATCTGGAGCAATTCCACCCGCGCCATGCCTCCTCGCGGGTGGCGGGGTTGAGCACGGGCGGCCCAGTGGCCATGCCTCCCGCGGGTGGCGGGGCTGATCGCGGGCGGCCCGTAAACCGTCCCCACCGACTTCTTGCTAGTGCTGCTCCGGTATTGCGTCGGCGATATCGGCCACGTCATCGAGGAAGGCGTTGATCATCTTCCAATAGCCGCCATGGTCCCGGAGCATGGAGCTATACTCTTTTTCCTGCCCGGACCAAAGAAGAGAGACCGCTCGCTGATCGACCCCGATGTACTGGCCTCGAAGGCGCTTCAGCCGTTTTACGAGCTTCTTGTTGCCCATGAGCGCCCGGGCAAACTCCCGGTCCCGGGAATGGATGAATCCGGCGCCGCTTCCGATCTTCTCTAGCTTGGGCATCTCCATCTCCGGCTTGATGATTGCGTAGCCGGGGTAGATCTCCAGGCGAGGAGCGCTCCTTCTGCCGTGCTCCAGCGTCACCATGACGGAAAGCGGCTGACCGATAAGCCTGGCCAGCAGGCGATCCAGTGGACTTCCGGCGACGCCGGAGCCATGCTCCGTGCTCCAGGTCATGTAGGCTAGAATTCCCCCAACTTCCCGGCCGATCTCTCCCATGACGAGCCGCGCCGCAAAGCGGCCCCAGACATTGCCGGCCTTCGCGGTGTAGAGAACCCGGTATCCCCGGTGGATCTTCCCCAAATACTCGCCACCGGTCCCGGGAAGCTCCACCTTCACGAGGCCGGTTTCCTTCTCGAACTGCTTCAGAATTTTCTCCTGCCGTTTTTTCTTTCCCGCCCACGCTGGCGAGTGACTCGCCACCAGAAAACCCACAACGAGACAAAGCCCGCCGAGCCTTAACCGGCCCCATGGTGGATTCGATCCCCGGAAAGGCATCATTCTATTCATCGGCATGTTCATCTCCTGTGTGATGGCGGCGACCGCGAAAGGCGAGCAGCGGCGGTGGGACGCCGCTGATGTGAGCGGAACTCAACCCAAAAGAAAACCACTGGCACTCTTGAATCCCGTCTCCCGCGCTGGATCTTTTCGCAAAAAGTCAGTCTACCACCCTTCAGGTCGCTGTTCCACGCCAGGTTTTCCCGCAAGAACCTCGCCTACGGTTTTTCCTGACGACCCTCTTTATTGGCGCTGTTTTTGTGAAGAAACGGCTTCCTCCAGATCTCCGCCGGCCTTGGAGAAGTCAGCTCATTTGAAGGCCTGGCGTTGCATTCCTTGGCCGAACGTGGAAGATCAGGGGAAAGAAATCTTGCTCCTTCGTCGTCACCGGAGAGGGAAATTCGATCTGGCCAATTCGCCTTTCCCTCCTTCTTTCCTAACGCTCCCGCGGAATGCTCTTTCCCGCGCTCTTTTCTACACTCTTTCCGTGCCGGGCCTTGGCCACCGGAGTGATTTAGCACTGTTCCAAGGAAGTTCCATGAGTCCTCAACCCCCACCAAAAAAGATCCGCAACTTTGGCATCGTGGCCCACATTGACGCCGGAAAGACCACGACTACCGAACGTATCCTTTATTACACGGGGGAGATCCATCGCATCGGCGAAGTCGATTGGGGCACGACGCAGACGGACTGGATGGAGCAGGAGCGGGAGCGGGGAATCACCATTACCTCGGCGGCCACGGTTTGTCATTGGCAGGGCCACCAGCTCAACCTCATCGACACGCCAGGGCACGTTGATTTCACGGCGGAGGTGATCCGGAGCCTTCGAGTTTTGGATGGTGCCGTGGTCGTCTTTTGCGGTGTTGGCGGAGTGGAGCCTCAGTCCGAAACGGTCTGGCGCCAGGCCGACCGGCACCGGGTCCCGCGCATCACTTTCGTCAACAAGATGGACCGCATGGGCGCCGATTTCTACCGCGTTCTGGAGATGATGAAAGAACGCCTTGCCGCGACGCCGGTTCCGCTGCAACTGCCCATCGGCAGCGAAAAGGAGTTTCGTGGAGTCGTGGACCTCATCGAAAACGAGGCTCTCTACTTCTCAGAAGACGACCACGGAAGCACCATCAAGAAGGGACCTGTTCCCGAGGAGATGCTGGAGCTTGTGGAGACCTGGCGGCAGAAGCTCTTCGAGGCGGCCGCCGAGGCTGACGAAGAGCTGTTGGAGCTCTACCTCGAGGATCAGCCTTTGAGCCCGGAGCAGATCCGCCGCGCCATTCGCACCCGCACTCTTGATTACAAAATCCAGCCCGTCCTGTGTGGCGCTGCCCTGCGAAACATCGGCGTTCAGCCTCTCATCGATGCCATCGTGGAGTACCTGCCCTCTCCGCCAGAGCTCTCCGAGATCGTGGGCTTCGATCCCAAGAAACCGAGCGTCACCATCACCCGGGCCCGGAGCGCCAGCGAGCATTTCTCCGCCCTGGTCTTCAAAATCATGACCGAAGACTTCGGGCAACTGGCCTATTTCCGGGTCTATTCGGGAAAAATCCGCACCGGCGACATCTTTTGGAACGTCACGCGGGAAAAGCAAGAACGCGCTGGCCGAATCCTCCGAATGCACGCCGACAAGCGGGAGATCCTGAGAGAGCTTCGCGCCGGCGATATCGGCGCCTTTTTGGGAACGAAGTTCTGCCACACCGGCGACACCCTGGCTCGGAAAAGCCACCCGATCCTTTTGGAATCCATCGCTTTCCCAGAACCCGTGGTGCGCGTGACCATCGAGCCCAAGACCCAAGCTGACATCAAAAAACTCGATGAAGCCCTTAAGACGCTCCAGCGGGAGGATCCCACTCTCAAGCTCCAGAAGGACGAGGAGTCGGGACAGATGGTCATCGCCGGAATGGGCGAGCTCCATATCGAGGTGACGGTCTCCCGCCTCGAATCCGACTTCAAGGTCCAGGCCCACATCGGCAAGCCCAGAGTCACCTACCGGGAGTCCATCAACCAACGCGCCAGAGCCGAAGCACGCTTTGAAAAGGCCCTGGACGAGAAGAAGAAGATGTTCGGCCAGGTCTCCCTCGGCCTCGAACCCATCAAAACAACCACCAAGCTCGATCTGGTGAACGAGCTGTCGAAAAAGCGCATCCCCAAAAGTGTCGTCAAGCAGATCGTGCTCGGGATTCAGGAGGCGATGGATTCCGGTGTCCTGGCCGGCTACGAAATGTGCGGCATCCGCGTGATCCTCCTGGACGCCAAGCTGCCCGACGGCGACATCCAGGAAATCGCCTACAAGGTAGCCGCAACCATGGCCTTCCGCGATGCCTTGGAAAAGGCCGAGCCCATCCTCCTCGAACCCGTCATGAAGGTCGAAGCCGTCACCCCAGAAGACCACATGGGCGCAGTCTTGGGCGACCTCCAGGCCCGCAGAGGCAGGATCGAAAAGATCGAAACCCACGGCACCACCAAGTTCATCGACGCACTGGTCCCGCTGGCCAAGATGTTCGGCTACACCACCGATCTCCGCTCCCTTAGCCAGGGCCGCGCCAACTCCTCCATGCTCTTCTCGCACTACGAAAAGATGACGAAGGAGCTCAGCAACCAAATCGTCGGAGTCTACCGCTACAGCAGTTGACATTCCCCAAGCCCTTGAAGAAAAGACCCTTCTTCCAGCTTCAGCTCCGCAACTTCAAGGACCGCCGCTTTTTTTGGTTGAGTTGGGTTGAGTTCCGCTCACGTCAGCGGCGTCCCACCGCTGCCCCTCGCCCATTCCGCCGCCAAAACGGGGCTCCAGATCCCTCGGGGCGCATCACCGCCCAAAGATGAGGATTTCACGAAGCCTTTTACAGTGACCTGGACAAACTGACATGGGCCGTCGCGCCAAAAGCTCCGGCAATGAGCCTGCCACGAAGCGGACCGGAAGAAGATCGGCTGGTCCCACCCGCCGCCGCGGGACTTCCGGTGGGGGGACCGCAAAGAGGCGCGGCCCGAAACCAACGCGGAAGAAACCAGCCACCAAGGGAAAAAACCTTGGCAAGGGTGCCAGGCGGGCCCCGCAAAAGGCGGCTCCCGGAAGGCGGGGAGCTCGCTCCGGCCCTAGGAAGAAAGCCCCCGCCACCGGCGGAAAATCGCCACGGCGGGGATTCCTCTACCGGCTGGGCCTGGGCGATTTGACCCTGATTGGCAAAGAACCCGAAAAGCGGGGCCGGAGAGAGGATCCTGGCGGCAACGCTCGCCCTTTCCGCCTGAAGATCCGGCTGCGCCGGAAAGCGGAGAGGAAGTCCAAAAGATCCAGCCGGCAGGAGCCCCGCCGCCGCTGGCTCGGATGGCGCGGCCGCCTGCTTTTGGCGGCGGTGTCGGC
>JAJRTK010000058.1 GCA_024278345.1 bacterium
CGTGACTCGAAGGGTCACGTTTGCGTGACTCGAAGGGTCACGTTTGCGTGACTCGAAGGGTCACGTTTGCGTGACTCGAAGGGTCACGTTTGCGTGACTCGAAGGGTCACGCCTCGCGTTACCCGGCGGTGGTCCGGGGACTCTGGCTGCGGCCCTGTAGGCCGCGTCTTGCTGCGCTCGGCATCCGGCCCCGGGCAGGGCTTCGCCCCGGACCCACCAGGGAGATCGCAGGACCCGTTGCAATGAAGGGCAGCAAGTTCCCCACCCCTCTTCGGACGGTGGGCCTGGCTTATGCTCGGCATCTCGCTCTGCTCGGCACCGCGGATTTGGCGGGTGCCGAGACGATGACCGCCGTCGAAAAAACTAGAAACGGCCCGGGGATCATGCCCTTGCTCCGGGAAGATCAAATTGCCCGGTGGATGCGGAGAGCTTCCTACGGGACCTGTTGGGGATCGCGTTGTGAGATGCCTTTCCAAACAAACTGACTTCTGGACAGCCGCAATTCTTTATGGCGTCACCCTTTGCTTTTGGCTCTCGTACGCTTCCCTGGGTTTCAACCCTTGGGACGAGTGCGTCTTGGCCAACGGGGCGCTCCGCATCCTGGACGGACAGATGGTCTGGGTCGATTTCTTTGGCTACGCTCCTGGCCGCTATCTGCTGGCGGCACTCTGCTTCAAACTTGGGGGAAACCTGTTGTCGATCCGGATTGGCATCGCCGTGGTTACGGCGGTGATGCCAGTGATGGCATACTTGGTGAGCCGGTCATTTCTTCCACGGGGCTGGGCTCTCTTCCCGGCGATCCTTGTGATGCTGGTCCCCAGCACCTACTATGTGAGGTTCTATCCGCTGTTGGCGCTTCTTGGGGCCTGGAGTCTCCTGCGGCTGGTGGAGGCACCCACGCGGTGGAGCCAGGCGGTGCATGGACTGGTTTTGTTGGTCTGTTTCCTGTTCAAGACGGTGTCCGGGGGGTTCATTCTGGTCCTGACCCCTGTGGCTCTTTGGGCGGGGATGACCCGAAAACCGGGGATGTGTCGCCGCGTGCCGAGGGCGACTTTGGCGGTTGCTGGCTGGGCAGCGCTGGCCGGGGCTCCGGTCCTTGCGTACTACGCGATCCAGGGTGTGCTTCTCGAGGCGGTCAAGACGCACCTTTACGGATATGTGGTAACGGGCACCTCTCTTTGGGTGCCCTATCCGAATCCGGTGGAGTCGCTCTTGGCGGGCGATCTGATCATGGCGGTGGAAGAGGCCTTCTTTTGGAGCCTTGCGCTCTTTTTGGTGGCAGGTCTCACTCTGGCGGCCAGCGGGCGCGGGGGGCTCTGGCGCCGTTTTGCGGGTTCGAGGCCTCCGGCGGAGGTCTGGAAGAAGGTGTCGCTCTTGGTGGCACTGGGGATTCTGAACTTCTTACTTCCCATTTATCGGGCGGGGCTTTTCAATGTCCTTCGGGCATCACCCATCCCCTGGATCTTGGGGGTCATGATGAGCTACGGGCTTTGGAGTGGCCGTTTTTTTGGAGTGGGAAAGGGAGCTGGGCCTCGAGCCCCGGGATGCCTGGGAAAGGGCGCTGCGATGCTAATCATGGGGTATCTGGCTGCCCTGGCGCTCCACCTGTCGGTGAGTCCTGCTTTTCGGAACCTTTCCACGGGAGGAGCCGGGCCGCTTCTGGGCCAGCGATGGCTGAAGCTGGAGGATCAGCGGGCCGGAGTGTGGATGGAGCCGCGGCACATAGAGCTCATGGAGACGGTTCACGGTTGGATCGAGGAAGCCACGGCGGAGGGAGAACCGATTTTCGCGGCGCCTCTCGTGCCGCTCTTCTACTATTTCGGCCAGCGGCCGAACCCAACGGGTTTTGACTACATTCTTCCCGGAACCTGGCGCAAAAAGGCTCAGCGGGAAAAGACACTGGACCGTCTCCGGAAGGCGGCGCCGAAGCTCTTCCTTTATAGTGATATTGCCGTCGATGGCCTGGATTCGCGGCGTTTCAAGGAGTATTCCCAGCCGATTTTCGCTCTTTTCGACCGGAACTACGCCTGGACGGATGTCCTGGGCTATCCCATTTCCGACGCGGCGGAGGCTCCCGTCTACAATTACCGGCTGCTCCGGCCATGGGCGCGGTGGAACCGGGTGGGCAACTCTTTTCAGAAACCGCGGCCTACCTCCACTAGAGGACCAGTGGTTCCGGGAAATTTTGAGTGTGATGGAAGAAGGGTTTCCGGCTGGACGCTCCGGCCTGGCGGTCGAATGGAGATCGCCGTGCCGGCGGGAGATCGTCTGGTCTTCCGGCACCGGATTCTGGGACCCGGTGACGGTTGGTGGAGCCGACCGGCTCTGCGCATCCGGATCGCCGGGGCCGCAGGCGAGGAGGAGCTCTTCCTGTCGGCCGACCCATTCTTCGACGATGGCCTGCCACCCATGGCAGCCCTGGCCGCGGGACCGCTGGAGGGAGTCATCACCCTGGAAGCAATGGCCGAGAGTCCCGAACAGCTCACGGGAGAAGTCCAGATCCTCCATCCCTTTCTCTCTTCAGAGAAGGAGCTCTTCTACGCCAGGACCGAGAAAGCGCCGCCTTTGGCATGGGGTGATTAACCCGCGTTACCGCGGGGACCGCGACATAGGGCGCCCCTGGAAGAACCCGGGCCTTGGGACGATTGCCCAGGCCAGGGGTGAAGGTTGCGAGTGGCGCGCAACGGATGTGAGCGACGGGAGCGGAACTCAAGGCCAAAGAAAGGGCTCCGGCTTGCCGAAAAACCAGCCGGGCACCGAAGAGCCTCTAGGCGTCTCCCACGTGAACATCGCCGTTGATGGAGGCTCCGTCGATGATGACGATCTTGGGGACGCGGATGTTCCCATCGATCCTTCCGGCAGCTCTGATTTCGACTCTGCCGGAGGCTTGCAGGTTTCCAGTGACTTTGCCGGAAAGACAGATATTCTTGGCATCGACATCTCCATCGACGTGCCCTCCGGCCTCGATCCGGCAGTCTCCATCCAGCTTGATGCGTCCCTGGAGGCTTCCTTGAATCTTGAGGTCTCCCGTCCCGTCGATCTGGCCATTCACGACGAGTCCTTTTGCGATCACACTCGATGAAACTCGCTCACTCCGATTGTCCATTGGCTGACTCCCAACTCCCGCAAACCCTGAATGTTGAGCCACAAATTTCTGAGGCGATTCCCCGTAGGCGTAAACAATGTTCTTTTAGCACATTTTTTGGCCAAGATCCCGCTACCGGCTGGAAAAATGCCCGCAATTTGATCGAATGTCCGTCTAAAATCGACTGAAAAATGGAGCCTCCTTCCCATGGGACTGTTTTTTTTTGATAGGGTGCGCTGCTTGGAAGCTCCGCCACGGGCGTTGGAGCCCTGAAGCAGAAGATTGGGAACCTTGGCAGGCTCTGGCGGGAACCGGAAAGGCGTCGGACATGGACACGCTATTCATGAGCGCGATTTTGCTGTCGATGGTCGTGCTGCTCATGACACAGGTGGTGCGGGTGGAGGTGGCGGCGCTCCTCTCCGTGGTGGCCCTTGCGATGACTGGGATCTTGACGCCAGCCGAGGCGCTATCGGGTTTTTCGAATCCGGCCACCATCACGGTGGGAGCGATGTTCATTTTGAGCGCGGGTTTGGTGAAGACGGGGATCGTCGATTATTTGGACTCGGCTTTGACTTCGTTGGCAGCCGGGCGAAAGGCGCGGCTCTTGCTGCTTCTTGGCGCCATCGCGGTGGGATTCAGCGCCTTCGTCAACAACACACCCATCGTGATTATGATGGTTCCCGCGGTCCTCAGCCTGTCGAAAGATGTGGGTTCGGTACCGTCAAAGTATTTGATCCCGTTGAGTTATTTCTCGATCCTTGGAGGGAGCTGCACACTGCTCGGGACAAGCACAAACATCTTGGTGGACTCCATCTACCGGGAAGCGGGAGGCCCGGGGTTCGGGCTGTTCGAGTTTTCACGCCTTGGCGTGATCTTCGTCGTTGTGGGCGGCACTTACTTGCTGCTCTTCTCTGATCGTCTTCTTCCGGAACGATATTCCTTGAGCGATTTGTTGTCACCGGTTCACCGGAGCTCGTTCGTCACGGAGATCCGGTTTTCCCAGAGCAGCCGGCTGCTGGGGCGGCAGTTTTCCGAGATTTTTGAGAGCAGCTCCATCCGTGTGCTCCAACTGGTTCGAGGCGAGGAGGTGATTTTCACGCCTCCGCCTGAAACCCGCGTGGAAGCCGGGGACTCGATGCTCGTGGAGGCCACGGCTGCGAACCTGCACGAGCTCATCTCCAGGAGGGGAGTGGAGCATGGATCGGCGGTGGCGGATCACGAACGAGTCAGTATCAGCCAGGTGGACATGATGGTGGCCGAGGTGGTCATCACTCCCAACTCCACGTACCGGGAGCATCGGCTGAGCGAAATCGGTCTCAACCGAAACTACGGGATCAAGGTGTTGGGAATGCGGCGAATGGGGCGGCAGCACCAGACACAACTCCGGAATATGGTTCTCCAGACAGGGGATGTACTGCTGGTTCATGGGGAGGAACAAGCCCTCCGGAGGCTGCACGAGTCCCAGAATGTTCTGCTTATCGAAGGCGTCGGACACACGCTCCGGTTCCTGAACAAGGCTCCCATCGCCCTGGGCATCATGGCGCTGGTCGTGGGGCTGGCGGCATTCGGGATCGGGCAAATCTCCGTGCTCGCCTTGACGGGGGTCGTGTTGATGATCGTGACGCGGTGTCTTTCGACGGTGGAGGCAAGCCGGGCACTGAATTCGTCGGTCCTCTTGCTTCTGGCGGGGACAATCCCCTTGGGTATGGCCATGGCGAAGACCGGGATCGCCGAGAATCTTGCCCACCGGGCCATGGAGTTGGCCGGACACCTGGGTCCCATAGCTATACTGAGCTGCCTTTACCTGATAACAAACGTGATGACTGAGCTTCTTTCCAACAACGCCACCGCCGTTCTCCTTGCCCCTATCGGAATGGAAATTGCCGCCAAAGTGGGGGCGGATCCCAAGCCGTTCCTCATCGCCATCGCCTTTGCCGCAAGCGCCAGCTTCTCCACGCCCATCGGATACCAGACAAACCTGATCGTCATGGGCCCCGGCGGCTACAGATTCCGCGATTACCTCCGCATCGGCCTGCCCCTCAACATCCTGCTTTGGGCGGTGGCTACGGTGGCGATCCCCTGGCTGTGGCCGTTGAACTAATGGCGAAGCTCAGAAAACCCAAGGAATCGATGGCCATCAGACGGGCAAGACCAGTATGACTCCCGATAAGGTGCGGCACAAGGCAAATCCGTGGTGGCGGCTCAGCGATTTCCTCCTCAATGTCGTTGGAATCGCCACACTCGTTCTCTCCACGCTGTTGCTGGTCCTCCAGTCGCCCACGGTCCAGCGAGAGATCATCGATTTCGCCCTTCGCACGGCCGAGGAGGCACTGGAGGTCCGGATCGAAGTAGCACGCTCGGGCTACAACATTTTGGGGCTCGGGGCCAGTTTCGGTGACCTCCGCGTTTCCGACAAAAGCGGGCAACCGCTCCTGACAGCCAAGGGACTGCGTTTGAGCCTTCCCCTGGGCTCGCTTTGGAGCAAACCGGCGGTCCGCCTCCGCCTCACGCATCCGGAAATCTGGGTGGAGCAACGGCCGAACGGCACCTGGAACCTGCCGTTCATGGGGGATGCACCGGTCGTGGCGGAGTTCGAAGAAGCGCCAGAGGAGCCCCTGAACCTTCCTCACCTTCTGGTAGAAAGCCTGGCCATCGACGACTTACAGATTCACTACCGCCAGGAAGGAATCGAGCTCACCACCCGAAACACGGAGTTCGAAGGGCGAATCGAGCTTCCGGAGCTCACGGGAAGGTTGAAGCTCATGCTCCCGGCCGTGGAAATGAAGATGGAGGAGCAAACGTTCCGCCTCGAACCGACGAAACTGGAGGCAAAATTCACCGAAGGACGAGGCAGCATCAGGCTGGACACCGGCTTCGGCGGCATTGGACTCACCGCCGACGGCCAAGTGGAGTCAATCCTGGATCTGCGGTCTCTGGAGTTGAGGGCCAGCCTTCTCTTGGAAGGCGCCTCCGCCCTGGCAAAGAGGTTGTCCATGCCTTTGGCCGGAAAAGTGACCCTCAAGGCCAAGGGAACAGGATCGTGGAGATCCATGGAACTTGCGGCCCGTGTCTCGTTCCACCTGCTCCTTGACGAAAAACCGCTGCCGAACCTGCTTTTCTTCGCCAAGACCCAAACATCCCAGCCTCGTGCCGACCTGGGCTTGGAGCTTCAGACCAAAAATCTGGGCCAGGCGCGAGTTGAGGCCCGGGTGGAATGGGAAAAAGGCCATTGGGAAGCCACCGGAGAGCTTCGAGAGCTGGATCTGTCGGAACTTGCCAGGGCTTTTTCCGAGCTCCCACTGCTGCCGGCCTTCATCCCTCTGAATGGGCGGATAGAGGCCAAGGGGATCGGTGGCGACATCGGGACGCTTCAGGCCTCGGGAAAGATCTCCACTGGTGCCGAGATCCAGCCGGAGCTTCTGGCTGCTTTGTTGGGGCGCGAGGCTGTCAGCCCAGACGGGAAGGTCATGGACAAACCGGCGAGTCAGAGTGCGGAACAGGAGGAAGTGGCGGCGGACCTTCCCCAGCTCGAACCCCGGGCGGTCCTGGCTTTCGCGCTGGAAAGGGGGCGACTGGAGATCCGGGAGTTGCGGGTTTCGGAGAGCGCCGCGGCGGTTGTGGTATCGGGGAAGGTGATGCCCGATCTTTCGGTCAACTTGGACTTTTCGGGAAAGATCCAGGATTTGGGCCGCTATGGCGCTATCTTCGGACAGGAGATGGCCGGAAAGCTGGACTTTTCGGGCAGGCTCAGCGGCGGCGCCGAAGATCCCGGGGTGCAGCTTGAGGCAACGCTGCGGGAGGCCATGGTCTCTGGAGCCCCGCTGGAACTTGCGGCCACGCTGGCATTGGCGGATGGGATCTTGACCTCCAAAAAGCTCGAAATTGCGGCGGCGGATTGCCGGGTGGCCGCGGACATTCGCCTCGGGGTTCGCGAATTGCTGCTGGGCGTCACCAGGGGCGCCGGGCGCATCAATCTCGATTCGATGGAATGCGGAGGCACGCGCCTTGGAGGAGGCGAAATCATCTATGAGCTTGCGCCGGACCAGCTTTCCGTCACCGCCAGCTTGCTCGACGGGGATCTTGCGGGAAACGCCGCCCTTGACCTGCCGCCTACGCTGGCGACGGCGGAAGTGGCGGGACGCCTGGATCTCGAGAGCTACAGGGAGCTCCTTGGCCTCCAGCCGGAACAAGAGCTCTCGGGCAGGCTGGAGCTCCAAGGCTCGGCTCGCTACCTCTTTCCCTCGGCGGAAGAACCGGACGGCAGTCTGGACGCCAATGGCGAAATCAAGAAGTTCTGGGCCAGGACCGGGGGACTGGACATCGGCCTGGCAAGCCCGGCTCGCCTGGACTTCTCCCCCGACGGACGCATCCTTCTAAGAAAGACGACTCTGGCAATCGAGGAATCCCCCCTATCAGGCGATGGGCCAAAACCTTCCGAGCCCAAGAGAAAGGCACCCGTGGACATGCCATCGTTCGCGGATGCGGATCGGCTGTGGCTGTC
Organism: bacterium; assembly: GCA_024278345.1. Lineage (GTDB taxonomy): Bacteria > CSSED10-310 > JAJRTK01 > JAJRTK01 > JAJRTK01 > JAJRTK01. The sequence goes on from JAJRTK010000058.1 coordinate 7,587, forward strand.
TGCTGTTTTTCAGCCCGAGAATGCTGCCGTCGAGGCTCGATTGTCAGGCGGCCTCCGCCTTCGTCAGCTGAGGGCTTTCCTTGATTTCCCGGAGCTGAGTGGCCTGGCCAAGGTGGAGATTGCTGTTTCGGGAAACCTGGAGGCTCCCGAGATTCAGGGAACCGCCGAGATCCTAGATCTGGTGCCGGGCCCTCTGGAGGCCGGCTCGATCCAGATGAAGATTCCTCTGGTGCCCCGGGGAACGGCAAAACTGGAGCTCGCCCTTTTCCCCCAAAGCCCAACCGCGGAATCCGGACTCTTGGGAAAAATCTCCGCCAGTCTTGACATCAAGGGCCTTCAACTCGAGGGACAGCCCTTCGGAGACTCCATGGTCAGCGCCTTCATGGACCCGAAAACCGGAGGACTGGGCGCCACGGGGATCTTTCTGGACAACCAGGTGCGAGGCTCTCTCTTCATCACGGACGGGACTCTTGACGCCAAGCTCGAGGCTGAGAACCTGGATCTCGGGCCTCTTCTCCTAGCTGGCGGTTTCCCCAAGGAGGGAACGGACGGCCAGATGGGCTTCGACATTGCGGTGGCTGTACCTCTCAGTGCGCCGGAGAAGCTCACGGGACGACTACACCTCCGAAGCTGGAGTTGCCGGATCGCCGGTCTGCCGCTGGATCTGGAGTTGGCAAGCGATATCGAGATCCAGCCTGGCCCACGCATCCTTTTGGAGGGCCTGGACCTGGTCATGGGAGATCCCGAAGCACATCTCACGGCCGACCGGGGACAGAGCGAAACCCCCTCCGGCAGCGCCGGGGCCAAGGGTCGCGCAGGCCGATTCCACCTTCTGGGCGACGTCGATCTCGGGCGGGGGACCTCGAACCTCTCTTTCGCGTCCAGCCTGGACTTAGCAAAGCTGCGGCCACTGGCCATCTCTGATCTGTCGGGCAGCCTTGGCAGCGAAATCTTGGTGACGGGCCCCTTGGAAGCCCCAATCCTTGAGGGTTACCTCTCCATCTCTGGCTTCGCCGGAGGCGGATTCGAGGCGGACAAGATCAGCCTGGAGTTCATCCCCCGCGCCGAGGGACCGGAAAAATCAGCGATCTTTGACGCGACTCTCCAGGTCTTGGGTCTTTCCAGCTCCGGCTATGCCATGGGCGACACTTTCGCCCGGGCATCGGTGGCGGAAGATGGATTTGAGATTCGGGGACGGGCGCTGAATGACCAGGTGGAGCTCTTTATGGAGTGGCCATTCGACGAGGCGTCCCGGGCAAAGCTGACTTTCCAGACCCGTTCGCTGGTTCTCGACCCGTTTCTGGAGATGGCCGATCTTGAAACAGCCCATCCCCCCAAGGGCTTTTTTTCTTCCAAGGGGACTTTTTTTCTTCCGGTGGCCGAACCGATGGCTCTGGACGGCTGGGTCGATCTTGAACACCTGGAGATGAAGTTCGATGCCTTGACCGTGGCGCTGAAACGCAAAAGCCGCGTCGAGCTAAAAGAGGGGATCGCCCTTCTCCAAGATCTTCGACTCGAAACAGAGAATTCCTTTTTCACCGTCGCGGGAACAGCCGGTGCGGAGACCTTGGATCTGCGGACTCAAGGCGAATTCCAGCTTCGGGAGATCCAGCCTTTCTTGGCATCCATGGCTGCTATCTCGGGGGAAATCACCTGGGAGATCGCCCTCACCGGCCCCCCCACCGCGCCCAGGCTGGACGGGAGAGTGCGGATGGAGAAGATCGCGGCAACAACGGCGGAACCGGAGGTGACTCTCAAGAACCTCCGAGGCACTCTGGAGGCCAGAGGCACCCACATCCGCCTCGAAGCAATCAAGGCGGAGTTAGGAAAAGGCCTGGTCACCGTTAGCGGATCCATCGGCCTGGACGATCCCTTCAACCCCACGGCGAACATCGGCATGAACCTCAACGACGCCCGGATTGAGATCGACGAATACGACGCCGACCTCCTCCTAGACGGTGATTTAGAGTACCGTGGACCGCTGCTCGCCGGGAACCTCACGGGAGAGCTCGAGCTGCTGGATCTGCGGTACGCTCCCGACCTCAACCCGCTGGAGATCCTGAGCTCCTTGACCTCGAAAGTCAGAACGGTCACTCCGTACACCATCCAGCTCGAAGATCTCCCCCTCCACGCCGTAGATCAAACGCTGGAGGCGGAACCGGAGCTCAATTTGACCCTGGTGGCGCGAGCCGGTTCCATCGTCGTCGATTCGAGTCTCGCTGGTGCCACCGCCGAAGCCGAGCTCCAGATTACCGGGACTCCCACATCTCCCGGCATCCTTGGAGCGGTGAAGATCACCAGCGGATTCATCGACTTTTACAAGGCGAAATTCGACAACCTCCGCGGATCCATCCTCTTCGAAGGCGATCCCTTCGCCCTCGACCCAAGCCTCAACCTCCAAGGAGAAACAGAAAAAGATGGCGAGCTCATCATACTGGCCATCCTAGGCAAAGCCTCGGGCCCCCAACTGGACCTCCAATCGAGCTCCAACAAAAGCCAGGCCGACATCGTCCTCCTCCTCACTCGCTCCCAGTCGGGAAAGAGCAAGTCTCCGGAAGAAATCCTCAAGGGCGCCGCCATTTCCCAGGCCAGCAGCTTCGCCTCCAGCAAGCTATCAAGCGCCACCGGCCTCGATGTCCGCCTCGTTCCACCACCCCAAAACGGGAAATCCCTCCTCCTTTCCATAGGAAAACAGATATCAGACGCACTTGCCTTCACCTTCTACATGACCGAAAGACCCGAAGACCCCGACATCTACGAGGTCAAGTTCCAAGCCAGCGAAGCCGTGAGCCTCGAAGCCCAACGCTCTGATTCCACGACCCTGCGCCTGCGCTACCGAAAAAAGTTTGACTGAGAACGCGAATTGAGATGATGGTTGTGTTCCGCTCACATCGGGCGCCGTCCGGCACCCGCTCCTCGCCAAGATCCGCCGCCAGGCCGCGGCGACACCCGCGCTTCCGGATAGCCGACGGGCTCCTTGGCGGATTCGTTGCCCTCTGGATTCTCTGCCCCATGACAGGAACCGCTTTCCCTGCATCCCAGAAAGAAACCCGTGAAGCCAAGGCCACTTCCACCGGTCAAATCACCGGCCATCTCAAGCCGCCATCCTCCCCCGTCACCGAAATCTTGGCTCGACCGTCACTCTTCGGGCGGTGGGAGCTGGCGCAACTCCTAGAGTTCGAGCCCGGCACCATCATCGACGAAGAGACCCTGCGCCTCACCGCTGAAAACCTTCTTGCAACAGACCGCGTCCTTGGGGTGGACGTGGCGTGGGAGACGGTCCCCGGCGGCATGCGGCTACTCCTGGAATTGAAGCCTCAACCCTACGTCAAGAAGATCGGAATCACGGGAAACCACGGGGTCTCCAAAGCCAAGGTCCGAAGCTGGCTGACTCTTCGTTACTATGAAAAACTCGACCCCAAGGTGCTGAACAAGGCGGTCACCGCCCTGGCCGATCGATACGAGCAAAATGGCTTCAGACGCCCCAGCGTTCGGATCTCGGCCCACCCAATCGGGCAAGATGGCGCCCACGAGCTCAAGATCCGGATCACCGAGGATCCCCTCCCCAAACTGGAGGGCGGACTAGCCTTCAAGGGCTTGCCCGATTCTCTGGGCTGGCAGGAAAGGCTCTGGCTGAACTGGCGCTTGTACCGAGGCCATCTTTTTGGGGCGCCGCGACTGAACAAAGCCCACTGGAACCGCCATATCGGGAAGGCCGTGAGGTATTTGAAGAAGATCGGCTATCCCGATGCCACGGGCGCCTGGAAGGCCGAAGAAAAACCAAGCGCTCCCGGCAAGAAACAGTTGATCCTAGAGATCGACGCCGGTCGCCGGACCCTCGTCGTGGCGTCCGGTGAAAAGCCTGTAAAAAAGCTCCGCGGCCTCTTCCGGAAGGAGAAGTTCGGCCTTTCGGCGCGGGAGCTGGACCGGTTTCTTCGGAAATCCTATAAACTATTGAAAAAACAAGGTTTGGCAGGCGGGCAGGTGAGCGCGAAGATCGAGGATGGAGCCCCGGCTCGGACCCTTCGAATCCGGCTGGACGGGGGCCGGCAAACGACGGTTCGGGAGATCAGGTTTTCCGGAAACGACTCGATCCCCACCTGGGAGCTCCTTGGTGCCATGCTTACCCGCCGGAAGGGTTGGATACCCTTCGTCAAAAGACCTTTTCGCCAAAGCGTGTTGAACGATGATCTCGAGGCCGTCAAGACCCTCTACGCCCTCCGAGGCTTCCCGGCAGCCAAGATCGAGCCGGAAGTGATCATCGATGAGAAAGGCGACGTACAGATCCTTCTTCGGATCGAAGAGGGCCGGCACCACCGGGTGGGAGAAATCAAGTTCAAGGGCCAGAAAATGCTCTCGGAGCAAGACCTAAGAGAGCTCGCCGAAGAAACGGGACTGGTTCCAGGCACCGATCTTTCCAGGGAGATCATCGGCCTGGCGGCACGGACCATCAGCCTTGACTATTTCAAGAAGGGCCATCCCAATGCCACCATCCAGATCCGATCCGACAACCGGAAGGGAGAAGAGATGGACCTGCTCTTCACCATCGACGAAAAGAGGGAGCAGCGGGCGGGAAAACTCATCGCCAAGGGGAACTACAAGACCTCCACGGCCCTGATGTTCAAAAGATTCGGCTGGGAGCCCGAAGCGCTCCTCGATTCGGCGAAGGTCGCCAAGCTCCGGAAATATCTCACGGACGTCGGCATCTTCGACTCGGTGCTCGTGGAAACGGTCCACGGAGCCGATGGGCGCACCGACGTCGTGGCACGGGTCCGGGAACGGCGGTCGGGAAGACTTGATTTAAGCCTGATCTACGATACCACCGACAGCTTCGGTGGAGAGGGACTGCTCAGCCACGAAAACCTCTTCGGCCACGCACTGAAGGCCGAAGCCAGGGCACGGGCTCAACTGAACTACTACGAGCTGGGAGCGGCCCTGCGGAAGTCCACCTTCTTCGGCTACCGAATCCCCGTTTCCCTCGACGCCACCCTCAGCCGGGATTCCTCCAACCCAAGTTTCGACCAGCGGCGACTGGGAATCGAATTGAGCGCCGCGAAAATCCTGGCACACCATCTCCGCACCACCATACGAGCAAAATTCGAAGAGATCTCCATCGACGCCAGCCAACAGTCGGACGATCTCCCGGAACCGGGGCGCATCGTCTCCATTTCGCCGGCCCTGATCTGGGACCGGCGAGACCAACTGGTCGATCCGCGCAAGGGGGGGGTGGCCTCGATACAGTTTTCCCTGGCCACCGACATCCTGGGCGGGCAGGAGGAATTCTGGAAGCTCGACCTCGAGTCTCGCCACTATTTCGCCCTCGGGGAACGGTGGACGCTGGCCGTGGCGGCCCGCGGCGGGATCGCACGGCCCACGGGCACGACATCAGCCCTTCCCCTGAGCGAGCGCTACTTTTTGGGAGGTAGCGCCACCCACCGCGCCTTCTCTCACGACAGATTGGGACCACGGGACAAAAACGGAATCCTCGTCGGAGGCGACTCCTTTCTTCTCCTCAATGGCGAGCTCAGGTTTCCCCTTTGGGGTGACCTTTACTGCGGCCTGTTTGTGGACGCGGGCAATGCTTTTGGCTTCGGGGAAAGTTTTTCACTCCGCCCCGGCCTCGGCATTGGACTGCGTTACATGACCATCGTCGGCCCCGTCCGCTTCGATGTGGGCTGGAACCCGATGCGCCGTTCCCTTGTGCAAGATCCGACCGGTCAAACCGGCGATGCCCTAGAGGACCGGTTGACCTTTCACATCGCGCTGGGTCACGCATTCTGAACTTTCCCCTCCCCTCCATTGACACGAGCTGGCTTAGACCCGACAATGACTTTCTTAAGGATAGTGTTGGGGAAAAATTGACCTTTGAAGTTCATCATGGCGGCGCTGAGACGCGAGTGCCGGCGCTGAAAGGCGAGTGGTGGCGGACGGACTGCCGCCGCAGCGAGCGGAAGGCAACACCCAAAAAGATCATGAGGCCCCTTGGTTTCCGCCCCTGAAAACTGATCTGGCGAAAAACTGGGAACTCAAGAAAACGGTCTGAAAACCCGCGTCATGGCACCGGGAAGCGCTTGAGATGGGACGAAAATGGTTGTTTATGGCGATTTCAGCAACATGATGCTCCCGGATGCTCTGTCGATGCTCCGGCGAAAAGCGGCAACAGGGGTGCTGAGCTGCCAACGCAACAACGTCCTCAAGCAGATCACCCTTTTTGCGGGCTCCGTGGTTGCGGCAACGTCCAATCAACCTGAGGAACGGATCGGCCGCCACCTCATCCGCAGGGGCCTTCTGACGGAGGAGCAATTCCATAAGACTCTCCGGGCCCAGGCCGGGCTGGGCGCTAAGTTTGGCGAGCTTCTTCTGCGCACGGGAGAGCTGGACGCCATGTCTCTTGCGGACGAACTTTCCAAACAGGCCGAAAATCTTCTGTGCGGCACCTTCTCTTGGACGTCGGGACAGTTTCACTTTGAAGAGCGGCCCCTGGAAATTGCGCCGAGCCACCCAGTTTGGCTGGAGATCGACGACCTCATTTTCCGTGGGATTCTGAACGAAGGCATCCCTCTGGCAGATGAAATCCAGGAGGATTCCGAGGTCATCAAAAGCTCTCGGGCCACTCTGAGCGCAGCTCCACTGAACGCGGAAGTGATTCTCCTTCTCCAAAAGCTCGACACGCATCGGAGCGTGGCGCAACTGCAGAGCCAGATATCTCTGTCCAAGGAACGTCTTCGCCGATTGTTGGCAGCCTTGGACGTCCTTGGGATCATAGAGCTTCCCGTGCGTGGCGATAAACCTGTCTGCATCGCTGATATCGTTGGCTTCTACCGCACGGCCTTTCGCACGATCTTCCTCCACGCCGACACACGAACCGGCACTGAGGGACTTTTGGCCTTCTGGGAAAGCTGGCGAAAAACCATCGCATCGACGGCCTCGGATCACAGCGAAGAAGTCCATGCCCTCCGGGTATCAGTCGGTCTTGGCACTTTGCCGAACAAACGGCCCGAAATCGAAATCGATCCGGAGGGCGGGCTCCAGATCTTGGAGGCCAAGATCTGGAACAGCCAGACCGACCCCCGTGCCATCGAGGCACTCCGCTCGTTTCTTGAGTCGGCTATCCTTCAAATTCTAACGGGTTTTCGAAAAAGTTTTGGGATTGATTACCTGACCTCCATGACAAAAAATCTGGAGTTGTGCGCCGAGCTCATCCTGAAACGGAACGCCAAACTGGAAGAAATCGTCCTTCCCCGGTGGGCCCGCTTGTTGGAAATGGCTTTCCAAGCGGGCTCTACGGCTCAGCATCCGATAGAAGAACCCACTCCACTCCCGGACCCGATACCAAAGGCTGCGGCCCTGGATTCACCGGCTTCTCCGTGGAAGCCAACGGACCGCCTCTCGCCGCTTGTCCCTGAAGAGAATGATGGAAGCACCATGAATCGACCCAAAGGGAAGAGTCCTGAAGAAAAGGAGGAGCCCATTTCAGAAAACCGGATGGATCACCAGGCTTTCGGCTCCTGGATGGATCTCATCGAAGCTTCGGAAACCGCCATCAACGCGCCACCCACAAAATCGGACGAAGTCCGGGATCCCGCCAAGCCGCAATGGGAACGCCCCATCCTTGTCCACGACCTGGAGAGTCTTGCGGTTCAGGAGCGAAAGCGACGGGCTGAGGCACTTTTCAAGGAGGGCCTCTTGGAGGCAAGCCTCCACCACTACGCCGAGGCGGCGGATACCTGGAAAGCTTGTCTCTCCGTCGATCCCGATTACCCTGAAGCCGCCCAACGCCTGAAAGAAGCCCGGGAAAAGACTCGGGAGTCCCAAGATCTGGAGAAAGCGCTGGCCAAATGTCAAAGCATGCTGGAGAAGGACCATCTGACGGAGATGCTCCGAATCGCGGCAGATATCCTCCACAAGGACCCCCACAATTCCAGCGTACCAAAACTTTTGACGAAGGCCCAAGCGAAGCTCTCCATCGATCCAGGCAAGTTCAAGGAACCCGGTTTCTCTGGGCCAAATGCCGCAAAAGAGCTCGAAAATCTGCGGATTGCCGCACTTCTGGCCGCCGCCGGTGACGAGATGGCCGAATCCCGCCTCGAAGCAGCCAAGCTCCACTTCGAAGAAGTTCTGAGACTCGAACCGGGAAACGAAACAGCCACCAAGGAACTAGAAGAAACAGAAAAAAGACTGGAAACCGAAGCCAAGATCGGGCAACTCTTAGGAAACGCCTATTTTTTCCAGCAACAGCAAAAGCTCCAAGAATCCTGCGGAGCACTGGAAGAAGTTCTGGCCCTCGATCCCGAGCGGCCAGGCGTCCTTGAGCTCTTCCAGCACGTGCAGGCCAGCATCTCTGACCTTCCTTACAAGGCTGTGGGAGGTGGCAGATGCAAACCGTACCTCCGCCGGGATCTCGCCAACCTCAAAGACTATCCCCTCACGGCGGATGAATCTTTCCTTCTGACCCAAATCGACGGAGCCACCGACATCCGCTCTCTAGCCGTCATCACCGGACTGGGAAAACCCGCCACCTCCAGGATTCTACTCTCCCTTGCCAAACGCGGCCTCATCGCCCTACCCACACCCAGAAAAAAGTGAATCCTCCCTCTGGCAACGGGATTTGTCCACGGGACAGCGTGCCATGGGAGCGGATCTCAGACCAGCGTTGGAATGGGGCCGTCCTTTGAGCCGGTGACGAACTGACGCACGGCGGGATCATGGGATCTCAGTATCTCCGCCGCGGGGCCGATGGCGTGGATCCGGCCATCCCAAATCATGGCGATCCGGTGGGCAATCCTTCTGGCGACGGCCATTTCGTTGGAAACCGCCACCACCGTCATGGAGAGCTGCCTCTTGAGCTGGTTGATCATTTTGCTGATGGCGGCGGCACTGATGGGATCGAGACCGGCCGTTGGCTCGTCCAAGAGGACGATCTCCGGCTTGTGAACCATGGAGCGTGCCAGGCCCACTCGCTTCCGCATTCCCCCCGACAACTCCACCGGCTTCAGATGCTCGACGTCGAACAACCGGACCTCTTCCAAAATGTCTTTCACGCGCTTCCGAATCTCCTCCTCCGGGAAATCGCTGTGGTTCAGCAGGTAGAAGCCGACGTTCTCGAAGACGGTCATCGAGTCGAATAGCGCGTAGCTCTGGAAGCTCATTCCCATGACACGGCGGATTTCGGCCAGCTCCGAAGCCCTAAGAGCGGCGAGATCGCGTCCCTTGACAAGAACCTTCCCGGTGGAGGGCTTGATGAGGCCGTTGATCGTCTTGAGAAGCACGGTTTTTCCGGTGGCACCGGGGCCGATGAAAACCAAGGTCTCACCGCGGAACACCTTGAGATTGATTCCCTTGAGCAACGGCGGTTCCGGCGGAAAGCGGACCGATACATCCCGCAGCTCGATCACCGGCTGCGCCTGAGGTTCTGAAAGCTCCGACCACCCATTCCTATCCACGTCCGCTCTCTCCGCTCAGCATTTGTCCAACAGCAGCCGCCAGGGCCACGAGATCCTACCTCCCCGATTCCACCGCTAGATCACAGCCCCAGATCCCAATCAGCCTCCGACCATCCATGCAATTCATCGGTTGATCAGCTTCCGTAACCCCTTGAGCACGCTGTGCTTGATGTCGCTTCCGAAGTCGCTCAACCCGTCCAAGATCCCCTTCCCTACACCGCCGCCGCCATCATCATCTCCCAGCCCCCACGACGCCCGGTCCATGGAGACCCGATCCCAAAGGCCCCGGGTCTCCACTTCGACCTCCAATTTCTTCCGAAGAAGCTCGACGCTTTTTGAGCTGTTTCGCGCAAGCAGCCAAAGTGCCTTGGTATTTCCCTTGCCGTCGTAATGAGCGCTCTTTGCCGCATTCAGCAGCGCCTCCCTCGCCGAGGCAAGGAGCAGCTTCTCATCCAACTCGCTCCAATTCCTCTGGGCCGAGGCCTCCAAGACCAGGTACACCGCCTCCAGGAAATACTCGATCTTCGCCTTATCATAGCGGCGCTGGGCATAACTTAGTTCGGCCTGCAAGTTGTAGCTGCTGGACAACCGGCGATTCTCAAGCTCATATCGGCGCGCCTCCTTGGGCGCAACTCCCGTCCCTTCCAAGACCGACCAGAGAATCGACAGGGCCCTCTCCAGCTTCCCATCGATCTCCGATGGGGAAACCGTCTTCTCGTACTGCTCCATCTCACGCATGAAGGCCTGGTCCCGCTTTCGCCCCACTCCACGCTTCCAAAAGCGGTCTTCCGCCGCTGGCCGGGGCCTGGCCCGGCTGGGGCCTCCCCGCTTGTCGCGATAGGTCGCCGGATCGTAGCGTTCATTCTCCGAAAAAAATTGCTTGAACAAGTTGAAGGCGTTGAAAACCTCTTTCTGCCGCTCCTCCATCGACGACTGATTGTCCGGATTCCTGTCCGGGTGGTAAATGAGCGCCAACTTGCGGAACGCTTTCTTCATCTTGGCCTCATCGATGGGACCACGGAACATCAGCTTCCGCATACCATTCTTCTTGAGGTGGACATTGAAAACGTCGTAAGCCTCTCGAAGCTCTTCAGCCGTCGGATCAGAAAAACCGTATTTTTTTGCCATGGCTCCCTCCGTCGAGCCCACCCGAATCGTTGCCACCAAAAAGTGGTGACAGCCACCTTGATTATCCCCCGTTGGGAACCCCAAGGGCAAGCTCCCACCCCAATCTTCACTTCTCTCCGGGTTGGATTCCGCGTGCGTCAGCGTCCGTCCGGCCACCGCCGCTCGCCCTTCTTCGCCCTTCTCCAGAGTCTCGCGACACGGCGAAGAATACCGCATAAGGACCCGCCCGAGCCACCGGCAAAAACCCCATTCTCCGCAAAGCTCGAACCCCGATGGGTAACTCAGGTTCTGGCACAACCACCCGCACTCTCCTCTTCCGGACTGCATCCACGGCTTCGGGAAGCCACGTGGCATTGGCGATCCCCAGAGTCTGGGCAAAACTCCCCCTTGGAGTCTTGAAAACCCACTCCAACAGCCGGCCCTGTTGGTGCGCCCAGCGCAACTGCCGGGTGAATCCAAGGGTGTCGATATAACTGAAACTCTTGATCCGATCCGCCTCCAACGCAATCAAAGGCGGGCAAATCAAGGCCCGAGACCCCCGTGGAACCAGTTCCGCCACCACGCTCCCCAAGCGCCGCAGTTCCGCGCGGCGAATGCCCGAAAGACCCATCCGATAAAGGGGCGCCTTCCAAACCTGAACCCCGAGAACCACCAGACCGAGGACCGCCGCGATCCAGGCAAGACGGCGGTTTGCAGCCTCAGCCGCTACACCCCCCGCCAGCAGCACCATGGGCGCCTGGAGAGGAATCATGTAGTGAGGCCAAAAGGTCGAACTCAAACCCAGAGAAAAAATCAGCTCGAAGCCAAGCCAAAAAAGCGGAAACAACACCGCCGGGCGCCGCCTGAAGACCCACAACCCCCAAAGGGTCATGGGCAACAGAGGTCCCACTTCCCAAAAAAGCCGCGGCAAGCGGCTTGCCAAGGGGACAGGCGACCCCTTGATGAAATGGAGCAGGAAACTCTGCAAGATGAGCTCGGGGCCGAATTGCCCATACGCAACGGCCAGAAGCCCCAAAATCGAGAAAGCGCTGGAAACCGACAAGACCAGAGCACGCCTCCATTCCCTGAGCCCGCAAAGGTAGGCAATGGAAGCCAAACAAGGGAAAAGCCCACCCTGCTTGAACTGGAAGGCGATGCCAAACAGCAACCCGGCAAGGACCGTGGCTGCCCACGAAGACGCCAAGTTGAACTCTCTCTTCCGCCCAGCCACCAAAAACGCCATGCCCACCAAGGCCGCGGCACAAGAAAAGACCTCGCGCTCAAACAAGTGGTACCGGAATCCCAACGGCAGCCAAGCCCAGAAAAGAGCCGCCAACGCCCCCGCATTCCAGCCAAAGAACCGGCTCCCCAAAAACCAGATCGCCAGCGAGCCTGCAAACATCGCCAGCGACGAAAGAAACTCCCCCACGCGGTGGCTCGGGCCGAACCACCGGAAAAAAGGCGCGGCCGCTTGCTCCAAGAGAGGCGGATTCGCCTGAACGAAATCCCGGTAAGGCATCTCTCCCCGGGAGATCAAATAAGCGCTGTACAGATAATTGTCATCCTCGATCCAAACCGACGGCCAAAGCGCGCGCCCCACGCGAGGCGCCAAAAGAAGAAAGAGAATCACCACGCACCAGCCGCTCCGCGTCACGCTTCTCTGGCCGCGCTCATGGGCAATTCCGCGTACGACGCCATTCTGGACACCGTTCGGCTTTATCCCCGGCCCTCCCCGGTCCCCGTTCACTCAGCCTCGACGAGCCTGAGCCCGATCCCGGCGGCTGTTTCCCTGGCCTGCTGCGTGACAAGTGTCCCCTTGGGGAGCACCAGCGGCCGCGTTCTATCGGCATCAAGAACATCCCTTTCCGATAGAACCAGCCGCCGCGACGCCTCGGCTCCACCGAAGATCTGGAGACTGCCCTCAGCGCCAACCGCGCCCACGCAACTCGCCGGTTTCGCCTTGGGAAGAGTGGACGGCGCGTTGCCCATCCAGCCTGCTGGAGCCCGGCCATCCGCCCCGGCACCGTGCTTGGGAGCTGGGCCATCCACCTCTTGGAGAACGACCCGCAAAACTCGCTCCACCAGGGCCTGCACCGAGCCGGCACCCAAACCTGCGGACTCGAGCTCCATAATCTTGTCCACCCGCCGCTGGTGCCGGCCTCCGGCTGGTGGAGTCTCCAGGAAAACCCGCAATATACCGCTGGCGACTCCCATCCCCACCACTTGCGATCCCAGGCACAAGAGGTTCGCGTGATTGTGTTCTCGTGCGTTCCGAGCCGTGAAAAGATCGTTGCACACGGCGGCGCGAATACCGGGAATCTTGTTCGCCGCCATGCCGCTCCCCACACCCGCGCCATCGATCATTAAGCCCAGGGAATCTTCGAGCTTTAAGACCTCGTGAGCTACTTTTCGGGCGATGTCCGGATAATCCACGGAGTCAGCGGTGTGGCAACCCACATCCCTCACCTCGTATCCCCACTCCTGGGCAACGCCCTTCAGAACTTCCTTGAGTTCGAACC
>JAJRTK010000059.1 GCA_024278345.1 bacterium
GCTTTACAGTCCGCACTGCCGCACTGCCGCACTGGTGGCACCGGCATCTTGCCGGTGGCGGGCCGACCGGGATTCACGAACTTGAACGGTGGGTTCGTTTCGGGCGTGAACTTGTCAACCGGATCTGATAGGTCCCGGCTCCAGAAGTGGAATCCACTGTGGATGGCCCATCACGCACTCTTCTCTTTCGATCTGCTCCAGGGCTGTTCGGATGTCGCGGTGGAGGGCCGCGTGAGTGATCAGGACGACATCCACTGGTTCGTTTTTCCGGCCATGTTGAACCATGGAGGCGATGCTGACATCACTTTGCCCGAGAATCGTGGCCAGCCGCCCGAGGACGCCTGGGCGGTCGCGGACGGCAAAACGGAGGTAGGCTCGTTCCTCCTCTTCGTCAAGACTGGCAAGCGGCAAGGGAGCCGAGGCCCATAGGTAGCATCCAAGGCCTGCGGTATTGGCTGCATGCCGGCGGGCCACGTCAATGAGATCCGAGATGACGGCGGTGGCGGTTGCAGGGCCTCCCGCGCCTCGCCCGGCCAAAAGGCTCGGGCCGGCGGCGTGGCTTTCCAGAAGAACCGCGTTGCTCGCTCCACCGATGGATGCCAATACCGAGCCGCGAGGCACAAGGTAGGGGCTGACTCGCGCCATGAGGCGGCGGGGGATCCGGAGCCGGTTTGCCCGGGCCAGGAGCTTAATCCGGAACCCAAGCTCCGCTGCGTAGCTGAGATCCGCCGGCCCCAAGCTTTGGATCCCCGTTGTTGGTACATCCCGCCACTGAAGGGGGGCGCCGAAAGCGAGCTCGCTCAATAGCGCGAGTTTCTGTGCCGCATCGACACCGTGGAGATCAAGGGATGGATCGGCTTCGGCAAAACCGGCGGCTTGCGCTTCTCGAATCGCGGCATCAAGGGATTGTCCACACTCCATTTGTTCCAGAACGTAATTCGTCGTTCCATTGACGATGCCGGTCAGTCCTTCGATACGGTCTGAAGCCAGCGATAGACGCAGGGTGCGAACAATGGGGACCGCTCCGCCCACGGCGGCTTCAAAAGCGATTTCGGTTTCATGCAGGTCGCAGAGCTCGAAGAGAGCCCCGCTCATGTCGGCAAGAAGCGCCTTGTTGGCCGTGACCACGGGTTTCTTGAGCACGATGGATTCCGTGATGGCCTTTCTTGCCGGTTCCAGGCCCCCCATGAGCTCCACCACAATCCGCACCTTCGAGTCCCGGACCACTTGGAGGGGCGAGGCTCGGAGCAACCCGTCGGGAATCGGGTACTGCCTCTTCTTGTTTGGCTCTCTAACGGCGACGGCGACGATTTTTAGAGTTGAGCCAAGGCGTCGGCGAATATCGTGGCTTACTTCTTCCAACAGCCGGTGAACAGAGGAGCCAACGACTCCCCAACCCAGCATACCAATACCAATCTGCATGGATCGACTCCTGCCTTGGGCTTCCGTCGAAGGTGTTCTGTGGTCGCCGTAAGCTCGATTCTATCTTCGTGCCCTGTAACGAAGGCCCAAATGGCTTTCCAGATAGGATCTGGCGAGCTCCTGAAGTCGCCTCGGGCCAAAGGCCGGGTAATGGCCTGGATAGACGGCTGTCACCGGAAGCCTGAGCAAACGCTCCATGGAGGCGCAGTAGGACGCATGGTCACTGCCGGGGAGCTCGTCGAGGAGTTGCCCGTCATAGACGACGTCGCCGGAGAAGAGCCATCCGCTCTTCCCATCGTAGAGGGCTATGCAACCGGGGGAATGACCAGGGAGGTGGAGGACTTCCAGGACCCGGTCGCCCAGATCCAGGACCCCGCCCTCCCGGAGCAGCAGAGTCGGCTCGCAGGCCTGCAGGCGGAACCCACTGGCCTGAAAACCCTTTGTGGGTAGCTTCTCAAAATGCTCGTCTTGGACCCAGCCGCCTTCGGGTGAGCAGAGGGCCTGTTCTTGATCTCCTGAGCGAAGAGCCTCGGCTTCGTTTTCGTGAATAGCCCGTTCTTCGAACTCGAACAACCCCCCGGCATGATCGAAATGGACGTGAGAAGCAACCGCCATGAGCCGCTTTCCCGGCAGCGGCGAGCCATTGGCCGGCAGGGCTTTTAGCAGACTCGCGACGCCGAGGCCCGTGTCGATGATTAGATCGAGATCCCGCCCGCGGAGCAGCCAACAATTGGCACGGTTCCACTCCCAGTAGTGGACTTCAGAGAGTCTATAAAGATCTTCTTCCGCTTTTTCGCAGCGGAACCAGGTGGCGGCGACAGGTTTTCGGTTTGGCATCGTTACTCTGCTCCAAGGATTGGACCTTATCGGGAAATCCGACCATGCTTTTTATCTGGAACCTATCAAATTGTCGTGTTTTTGCTTTACAATTTTCTTCGCCGAAACGGTGGCACCGGCATCTTGCCGGTGTAGCGCCCTCCGGGCTGCACGGAGCCGGGAAGGAGGCTCTACCCAGCGGTGAAGTTGTCAACCGAATCTGATAGGTCTCTTTTATCTAGGGCGAGGATCCAGGTAAACCCCTTGCTTTCTTTTGGTTACGTGCCGCTCCCATCGGTAACGACC
>JAJRTK010000060.1 GCA_024278345.1 bacterium
ACCCGGTCTCTTTCTTTCGGCGACTTTCCACTTATGGAGTGGGACCCGGTCCCCAGCGCCGTAGTCGGAAGGGGCATGGACCCGGTCATCGGCGGTGCCTTCGGCAGCTCTCGCTGTCGCTCGGACCCGGCCACACGGTGAGATTTCGGGCACAGCGCGGGAAGCTGAGTAGGGTCACGGCACGCCGTGACCCTCCCTGGACCCACAACGGCACGCCGTGACCCTCCCTGGACTCCACAGCTAGCGCTTCTTGTCCTGGCGCATCCAGGTGATCCAAGCCCACAGCTTGTCCAAATCTTCAGGTGTCAGAACCGCGGGTCCGTAGGCCGGCATGGAGAGGCGCTGGCGTTCCCAGAAAAACGCCGCTACGGGGTTGGATTCGAGCCGTTTCAGGCTGCCCGTCCGCACCCACTCCTCGAACTCGGCGCGGCTTGTCACAAGATCCTGAAAGTTCTTTCCCGCAAATCCAGGAATGAAGCCGGCAATGGAGTCTGGATTCGGGCGACCGCCAGCGCCGGCCAGACCATGGCAAGAGGTGCATCCCTGTTTCCGGGCTATCTGGAGCCCTTGGGCGGCGAGACCTTCCAGCCCGTCGAAAACCCCTTCCTTGGCGCACGCAAAAGCCGTAAGGTCTTCGATTTCCTCATCGGAGAGAGTTTTTCCATAGGCAGGCATTCGGAGACGCTGTTTCTTCAGCCGATCCCGGACCTTCGGATCGTCCAGCCAGGCCCGAGGAGCGCCGTAGCGAATGAACTCGCGCACTTCCCGACAATCCTCGGCATACATCCGCCAGTTGCCCGCCTGGAATTTCGGAACGCTTCCCCACCGACTTCCCGGGTTGGGGATCTCTTTTCCGCCATCGGGCAAATGACAGTTGAAACAGCCCTGTTCGCGGGCAAGAAGGCGGCCCCGCAACACGGGATTGCTCTCCCAATGCCAAAGGAGAGCCCGGCCGAGGGGAACTGCCGCAATCATGGCGCCCCCAAAAACGACGAACATGGCCCAAAACAGGCAACGGCGGGTTCGTCTCAAAAGCGCCGGATCCGCCGCCAGGTCTCCGCTGGGAGCGCCGCTCTGGGAGCTTGCCAGGGAGGGTGGCTCGGACCCGGGCCTTTTTTCACTGTGCGGGTTATCTTCTTTTTCCAAGTGGATCTCTTTTTTCGGCAGGCGCTGGAGAAGCCAGCGCCCAAAGGAACCAAAGCCTACTTGACTTGAGACGATGCCTTGACAGTGATCATTTTGACCCCCGCCGAATCGCTGAGGGTTCCAGTCACTGTCGCCTGCTGTCCGGCAAACTCCTTGACGGCCTCAAACGGCGTCCCATCCTTGTGGTCCGCGGCCAACAGGTAGACTGTCCCATCCACGGTCAAAAGGCCCATGGGCTGGCCATGCTTGACACAAGACTTTGCGCATCCGGCATGCTCCTCACCCTTGGCCCCGTGATCGAGATAGCAGGCTAGATCCACAATCTCGCCTCTCCAAGTCTGGCTTTGCTCGCTGGACGCCAAAGCCAAGCCAGCGGTAAACAGAAACGACACGGCTAACAAAGTCACCAACTTCTTCATAAGGGAACCTTTCTTCCTAAAAGAACGTATCACACAAAATCCCGGTCCAATCGTTTGCAAACCCTACCGACTGGTGGGAGCAATCCGGATAAGACCGTTGGCGGGTCATCCCGCCCGTCGTCGTCCGATCTTGCCTTTGGGAGCTTCTCCCAGTAAACTTGAGCAGTGGTTTAGTTTGTTAATTCCTGAACAGCCCTTCCGGTTCCATTTTTTACGTGTTGGCCCTCACAGCTTGGCCCTTGGCCCGGGATCATGTACCCTGCTTTTGCGGGAACGAGCTAGGCGGGAGCAGATCCAGCGGGTTCAGTGTGACCCAACCCAAAAACGATTGAGGTCGGTTCATGACCGTGGCGAAAAAGCTCAGGAAGGCGAAGAAAAACCCCGTGGACCAAGTTTTCAACCCCTTGGGCCGCAAGCTGATGCGGCGGGAGTTCCCTTTCTCTGAACTGGCGTTCGGCACTGGTTTCCTTGTTTTTTTGTTGATGCTGGCCATCTGGATACGACTCCAGAAGGAGAGCTACAACGCTGGTGATCGGGATCTCGGGTACGAGGCTCTACTGTCGGGGAGCCGGGAAGATCGGCTCTATCGGATGCCTCTCCGGCGTTGGGTGGAGCCTGGAAGCGAGAGATGGGGTGGGGCCCCCTTGGAGTTAGGTCCGTTTCCGGTTGCTCTCCTGGATGACGGTTGGGCTGTTGACGGGCGTCTGGAGGAATATGATCCGTCGAATCTCTATGAGAAGATCAATGGTGCGGCGGAGCAGTTTCTGAAGTTTGGATTCCAGCGCCTCTACTACGTCACGTTGTGGAAAGGGGAGCACCTTTTGGCTCTTGAGCTCTACGACCAGGGGAGCTTTCAGAACGCCTTGGGTCTTTTCGCGGAGCAGTACGACTAGGGGACGCCCATCTTCTCCGCGGGGGAATCGGTCTACTACGAGACACCTGCCGGTGCCATCGGTCATTATGAGAACTATTATTTCAAGATGGCCGGCAATAGCGGGTCGCCGCCGATTCTGGAGAAGGCGCGGCAGGTGGTGGGTCTCATGGGTGATCTTCCCGTCGAGGCCAGCAGCGCCCCTGCCGGGTTCATTCTTTTCGCCCGGCTCCTCAAGATCCCTCCCGAAGAGCTGGGCTACGAACCGGAAAACGTGTTTCAGTTGGATTTTGCCGGGGATTTCTGGTTCGGGAAGATGGACTGCGGCGACGGTTGCCGCGCCTTTTTTCACGAGGCTCCGGACACTGTGTCGGCTGGTAAGCTTTTCCAGCAACTTCTGGAGGAGCAGCGGGGGGAATACGATCCCGTGGAAAGCGGGAGCGATGCAGCTCTCCTCCGGCACCAGTTTCTTGGGACGTTATTCGGACTGCGCCTCCGGGGCCGGTGGGTTTTCGGTGTGGAGGAGGCGACGAATAGGGCGAAGGCAATGGAGACGTTATCTAGGATCGACCAGGCACTCATCACTAGGGAAACAGAGGCAACCGGTGAAACGCAGGACAAGACCGAAGCAGCACCCGAATTATGAAAAGGCCCCTCTGAGCCGGCGCCGCTTTTTGGGGCGGATTCTGGGGGCGGCAGGGGTGGGGGGCGCTCTCTCTTATGCGGCTCTGGCACCGGAAGGATGGCCGGGATCGCTGAGAGACGGTACGGGCCTTCGAAGCCGGCCGAAGTTCAAGCCCCTTCGGATCGGTGATTTTCGGGTGGAACGCCCCTCCACTGGGGCAGAGATCGCCGTGGCCCATGGCCCGACTCCGGAAAATCGGCTGCGAAAGGCACTGGATGCCGTGGGTGGTCTGGCGCATTATGTACGACCAGGCGACATTGTCCTCGTCAAGCCGAACGTTGCTTTCGACCGCTCGCCCAATCTTGGTGCAACGACGAATCCGGAGGTTCTGGAGGCGCTCATCCGGATGCTGCTGGTGGACTGCCGTGCCCAGGAAGTACGGGTAGCCGACAACCCCATCGAATCCCCGTCGGACTGTTTCCGGAAGAGCGGGATCCAGCGCGCGGTGGAACAGGCCGGCGGACGGGTCTACCTTCCGGACGACAACGCCTTCCGAACACTGAACACTCCGGGAGCCGTGCTCATCGAGAACTGGAGCTTCTTTTACCGGCCCTTGACCAACGTGGACAAGGTCATCGGGGTCGCGCCGGTCAAGGACCATAACTTGTGCGGTGCATCCATGGGGATCAAAAACTGGTACGGCCTGCTTGGCGGCCGGCGGAACCAGTTCCACCAGGACATCCACACCATCGTCGCCGACCTGTCGATAATGCTCACGCCGACATTAACGATTCTTGACGGAAGCAAGATCTTGATGAAAAACGGACCTACGGGCGGGGATCCATCCAACGTCAAGGAAGGGCAAACTCTCTTGGCGGGAACCGATCCCGTGGCCCTCGATGCCTGGGCTTTCGAGCACCTGTTGGAACGGGGATCCCTTGTCCCGGAATACCTGCGAAAAGCCGAAGCCCGGGGCAGCGGCCGGATCGATTACAGAGGGCGTATTCGGGAGGTGGCCTGATGAGCTCTTCTCGGTGGGTCATAGCGCTCGGGTGGCGAAAACGACTCCGTCTGACCAACATTCGCATCGCGTCGCAGGCCTTTTTTTTCGCGGCCTTTCTTCTGGCGACCTGGGCGACTTGGACGTCGAGGTTGGCGTGATATCCGGTCTCAAGATTTCTGGAGATCGATCCCCTAGTTCTTCTTTCCACGGCCCTTGCCACGGGTTATGTCTACCGTTTTTTGGGCTGGGCCGTACTGGTCCTGGGGA
>JAJRTK010000061.1 GCA_024278345.1 bacterium
GCCGCGGGCGCGGGTCGCGACGACCCAGACGGGCCGCAACCCTAAGACAAAAAAAGACTTTTCTGCAAGGTTTCCCTGGAAGCGTCCGATCACAAGAAAAGCGGGCTAGCGCAGGTTTGGGCCTCGGTCATGGTACCGGCCACGGTGCAGATTTCAGACGCCGCCCCAGGGCTTCCAGCCCTGGAACCCGGCGGAGGCTCTGCCTCCGGACCTCCGCTGGGAGCGCAGCTCCCAGACCCACGCCAGGGAGCCAGCTCCCTGGACCCACATCTTTGTGCGCTGCGTGCTTTTTTCGGGTGGCCGGTACCATGACCGAGGCCCAGGTTTGCATCGTGAAAAGACCCGCCGCGCAACATGGCCGGGTGTTCCCCGTTGCTCGTGGCATATCGCAAAAATTCTCTGGTATTGAAACGGAAGAGATTCCCGCTTACCCTGGCGAAAGGTTGGATGGGAGAATCCCGATCTTCCCATGATCACGGGTCGTCAAACGCCTTTAGGGCTTCGAGGCGTCGTCAAGGGCGATGATGGGCGAGCAGCGGTCGGCTGGATAGCCGCCGATGTGAGCGGACCACAACCCTGTGCGACAAAAGCATGTTCGCGGATTCATCCAATTGGTTCATCTTTCTGGAGGTCGTCGAGGAGAATGACCGAGCCATCGGAAATCAGTGAGTTGCTCACGCGCTGGAGTCGTGGGGACCGCGACGCGGGCAACCGGGTGTTTGGGTTTCTCTACGAGGATCTCCGTCGTCGTGCGCGGCGAGCCCGGAGATCGGTGAGAGGAAAAAACCTTCCGGGAACCACGTCATTGGTGCATGAGGCGTGGCTTCAGCTCTCGGTCTGTCCCGTCCGGCAATGGCAGGGGCGGAACCATTTCTTCGCCCTGGTCTTCCGGGTCATGGCGAACATCCTCAAGAAATCCAGGCGGGCCCAGCTTTGCCAGAAGCGTGGAGGCGGAGCTTTCCACCATTCCCTGGAAAATCTTTCCGTGGAACCAGGGACCAGTGAAGAAGGAACGGCGATGGAAGAGGAGGTGCGGTGGGCTTTTCAAGCGCTCCAGCAGCGGTATCCCGAAAGGGCGCGGGCTTTTCTCTTGCGGCACGTGGCCGAAATGACCATCGAGGAGGCCGCCCAAGGGATGGGAGTGTCTCCATCGACCTTGAAACGGTATTGCAAAAGCGCTTCCATTTGGCTCCTCAAGGAGATGTCCGCATGATGCGCCGCCGGGATGGAGGAGGGTCTGGGACTGGTGCGATGGAGCTCCTGGAGGCGGTATTGGAGATGTCCCGGGAGGAGCGCTCCGACTTCCTGGACGTCGAGTGCGCCGGATCCCAGGGGCTTCGGGAGCGCGTGGAATCCCTGCTGGCGGCGTATAACTCCGCCATCGACCGGTACAGCTTCGTTCTGTCGTGGGAGGTTTTCCCAACGGGCGGTGAGGAGGTGGAAAACGGGGGTGGCGGCGAAGAGGAACGACCGGGAGAGCGGAAGCATGGGGACTCGGTGGCGGAACTTCCCTCGCTGGAGAAGCGTGGCGATGCTGCCGCATCCTCCTGGAAGGCGGAGCTGGAGAAGCTGGGGCCCTATGTCGTGGAAAGAAGGCTGGGCCAGGGGGGGATGGGAGTCGTTTATCTTTGTCGACGCCAAGAGACTGGGAAGCTTGCCGCCGTCAAGACCCTTTTGGGCGCGAGCCTTGGGCAGCTCCAGGGGATGAGGCGGGAAATCCGGCTTTTGTCGCGGCTCGAACATCCTGGAATCGTCCAGATACTGGAGCACGGGGAGGAGGCGGGGTGCATCTGGTTCGCCATGGAGTATTTGGAAGGAACGACACTCCGGGAGCGGCTGGCGTGCGGCAAGGAGGGTTTCCGAGGGGCACGGCGAGGTCTGTCCGTGCCCGAGGGGCTTGCCATCGTGTCGGAGCTTTGCCACGCATTGGCCTTTCTTCACGGGGAAGGCATAGTCCACCGAGATATCAAGCCGGAAAACGTGTTGCTCCTTCCAGACGGCCAGCCCGTGCTCCTGGACTTTGGCCTGACGCTGCGGCTGGCCGGTCCGCTCATGCGCGACGCGCTGGATGCCCTGGGTCCGGCGGGGGGAACCCCGTCATACATGGCGCCGGAGCAGATTGCAGGCGGTATCATCGACCCGCGAACGGATCTCTATGCCGTTGGATGCCTGCTGTACGAAATATTGGCCGGCTGGCCGCCCTTCCATGGGGAGACGCCGACGGAATTGCTTCTTCAGCATCTGGGCTCCGAGCCCCGGTGGCCTGATGGAATCCAGGGCGTTCCCGAAGGGCTGCAAGGCCTCGTCATGCGCCTCTTGGAGAAGGAACCGCAGAAGCGTCCAGGATATGCCCTGGATATCGCCAGGCACCTGGAACCCTACGCGGCGCCCGCGCGGGCAATCTCCATTCCCAGCGCGAGAGCGTACTTGTATCGGTCGAGACTTTGGGGCCGGCGAAGAGAGATGGGAAAGCTGGGCCATGCATTGAAGAAGGCGGAGAGAGGTCGTGGGGGGCTCCTTGTTCTCACGGGTGAGAGCGGCATCGGAAAAACGCGCCTCATGCTGGAAATCGGGGCAAGGGGGCAACAGCGGGGATTCCTTGTTCTCCACGGGGAGGCGACGACGCCGAAAGAGTCCGGCACACCAGACGTTCTGCCTCCGATTGGGCCGCTGCTCCGTCCCTTGCGGACCCTTGGCGACTGGTGCCGCAGCCGCGGGCCAGGGGCGACGGAAAAAGTCTTCCCCCCCGATACGGCCATCCTCTTCTCGTACGAACCCGGTCTGAGCGGACCCAACCAAGCGGATGGCTCCAGTGCGCCACTCCTTCCAGGAAACTCTCCACACCGGGTCCGGCTGATCCTAGAAGTCGTCCGTTGCCTTGCCGCAGCGGCGGACCAGGTTCCCATTCTCCTTCTCTTGGACGATCTTCAATGGGCGGACGCCGTGACTCTCGACGTTCTGCAAGAAATGCTCGCCGAAGATATTTTCTCCTCTCGTCCCCTCCTGCTCCTGGCCTCGGTTCGCGGCGAAGAGATGACCGACCGAATGCGCGAAATCGTGGAACGCCCGAGTGTCGCCAAGCTGAAGGTCTCCCGTGTGGATGAAGACTCCCTGGCGGCCATGGCGAGCGACATGCTGGGAATCCACGAGGTCCCCGAACCGCTGGCGCGCTTCCTGGTGGAACGCTCGGAAGGTAACCCCTTCTTCGCCGCCGAGGCTCTCCGGGCCGCCATCTCCGAAGAGGCCATCGTCCGGGATCCCCGGGGTCGATGGGGACTCCTGGAGTCTTGGTTTTCCCGGGAGTGGGGCGAGCTCGGCCGCTCCGAAACGGTCCGCAACCTCATTCAGGCACGGCTCCACCGGCTCCCCGACGGGGCGCGAGAGCTGCTCGCCGCCGCCGCCGTCCTCGGCCGCGAATTCGACCAAGAGAACTTGGAACGGATGCGACCGACGCTGGAAAGAGACTGGGCGGTGGCGCTCCAGGAACTTTTCCAAGGGGGAATCCTGGAGGAGACCGAATCCGGCTCTCTCCGGTTCATCCACGACCAGCTCAGGGAGGCGGCTTATCAGCGCCTGAAGGCATCGGAAAAAAAGAGTCTCCACATCCGCGCCGCCAAGCTCCTGGAAGAGATCCAGGGCGACGACTCGCTCTTCGAACAGGGCCGTCACTGGGCCGCCGCCGGCGCTGGAAAACAGGCGACGGCCCTCTACCTGGAAGCCGGGAATCGGGCGCGGGCAGGTTTCACGCCGATTCAGGCGGAAGCGGCCTTTCGGGCCGCGCTGCAACAGCTCGACCGGGAACAGGTCGAGCAGGACACGGGATCTACGCCCACGGAGCCATGGGATCCCTGGGCCCAAGAAACCTTGCTCCAGGCACTCCGCGGGCTCGGTCTGACTCTCTACGACATGGGCGAGACCGAGGAATGCCACCAGAGCTTTCAGCGGGCGTTGGTCATCTGCCGCCGATGGGGAAACAGGAAGCAGGAAGCCAACCTCCTTGGCAACCTGGCCGACCTCTATCAAGACCAGGGGCGCTTGATGGAAGCGGAAGAGGCCTACATTCTGGCACTGCAGTGCTTCCGCGAACTTTCCATGGACAAGGAGGAGGGTATCCTGACCATCAGCCTGGCCTGCCTCAGGATCCAGCGCAGCGATTACCAAGGGGCCGAAAACCTCCTGGAACGCGCCCGCGGCATCGCCCGAAAAATCGACTTCACCGCCCTGGAAGCCGCAGCCCTGGGCAACCTGGGAAATCTTGCCAAGAGAGAGGGAGACCACGAAAAGGCAACCCGACTCTTTCTCCGCAGTCTGGAGCTTTTCCGCAAAGCGGGGAACAAGAAAAACGAGGGACATACCCTCCAAAACCTCGCCATCATGGCAAAGGAAGCCGGCCGCTCGAAGGAGGCCCTCACCCTTTTCGAAGAGGCCCTGGCCATCGCCAAGGAAATCCAAAATCACAAGCTCGAAGCCATCGTGACCGAGAACCTGGCCGAACTGTTGGACATCATGGGTCATCCGGCACGAGCATTGGCGCTTTTCCAAAGAACCCTCGCCATCCACGAGAAGGCGGGAAACCAGAGACTCGCCACCAGCGTGCGCTACCAGCTAGCCCACCATCATCGGGAGCAGGGGGACCTCCAGAAGGCCCTGGAATACACCGAGGAAACTCTTGCCATCGTTCACGACATCGATTTCGAAGACGCAAAACTCCAGGGAATGACACTCTTGGGCATGCTCCGCCGGGAGAGCGGCGACCCCGACGGTGCCCGAAAACTCCTGGAACCGGCCCTGGAGACAGCACGCCAACAAAAGGAACTCGACGCTCTTTTCAATTGCCTCCAGGAAATGGCCTCTATTTACGTCGCCCAGGGCCTCCACGACAAAGCCTGGCCACTCCTGGACGAAGCGGAATCCATCTCCCGTTCCCTGGGCTCTCCCCTCACGCTGATGCACCATCTCCTGGACCGAGCCCGGATGCAAATCGTGGCCGACGAGCCGGAACAGGCCTCGGCAACGCTACGGGAAGCACAAGAACTCTTCGACACCACGCCCGCTCTCAAGCTCCAGCCGAACTCCTGGAAGGCACGGCAACTCGCAAAGCTCCGCCAAGAACTCGAGCGCCGCAAATCCAGATGACGCCCCACGAAAGGCGCACGATCCGACACTCGTTCCCCACAATTTCCCTTGTTCGATCATTGTTGAGGTCCGCTCGCATCGGCGGCAATCCGTCCGCCGCTGCTCGCCATTGTCGCCGCTCTCGCCATCCACCGAAGCACCACACAATTGCCTGCCCCGCCCGGCTCATGTCAGGCGCCCACGGAAATCCAGCCCTCAAAAACCGTACACCAGCGTGTTCCCTTTCTGGGAAATCTCGTCAAAAGAATCGAATCCATCAAGATCATCGATCCCTTCCAGCAAGGCATTGGAAAAGCTCTGAGTTGTTCCCTTGACCCGAAGTTGATACTTCGCCCGGCCATTCTCAAAAACGATCCGCTTGATGGAAACAACGCCGGGCACTTCTTCACAAGCCAACTCGAAGGGCCTCAACTGACGCCGTGCGCTTCGAACATTCCGGACTTCGATTTGGATGATGATTCCGTTGCTCAGCTTCTCCGACCAATAAGCCTTCAACAACGGCACCATGCGCGCTGCGGCACTAGCATAGCTTTTTGAAATCAGGCCGGCATCGACTCTCCGCTCGTCGAAACCGAAACTCAGGCTCGCGGCACCGGCCGGCCCCGCGCTTCCAATGAGTTCTCCCGTGGAACAATCGTAAGCCGTGATGCTCATCTCAATCCGCTTCGACACTCCCCTAACCTTGTAACCTGAAGATTGGGAACGAAGCCGGTGACTCCCCGTGATGAGCACTTGCGCTCCTTGCTTGAGCGCCGCGGCTCTGAGTTGATCCAAAGAAGCTTTCCGGGGCGCCCCCTGGATGGCCACCAGAGGAAAACCTCGCTTTTTCAACACCTGTTCCAGCGCCTTCCGCGCACCCAGGGAAGAAAGCCGCACGCCCGTATGCGGATTGCCCACCGACCTCAATGTCAGGGCCAAATTCGCTTCCAGCTTCGAGCGAGCAACCGTCACCTCCATTTTTAGAAAGAGGTAGCCATCTTTCTCATACCGTGCCAGCTCCTTGGCGTCTTTCACGTAACCGGAGGTGTCCGCAAAGATCTTTTCCAGAGATCGGGAGCGGC
>JAJRTK010000062.1 GCA_024278345.1 bacterium
AAAGCCCTGCCAGGGGACCGGGGACGGAGTCCCCGGACCACCTTCGGGTAACGCACGGCGTGACCCTTCGAGTCACGCAAACGTGACCCGCCAAGCGATAGCGAGGCGTTGCTCGGACGCTTGCGATTCCACAGTCCCGGGAATGTCCCGCCTTGCGTGGATACCCCGGCACTCCGCTGATCGAGAAAACCATCATGCTAGACTTCCCCGAAAACCTATGGCGCCAGGAAGAGAGTTTGCACCTGGCCTCCGTCCGGCGCAGGAGCTTGCGGATCGTCCTTTTCACGGTGGATTCGACTCGGACGCTTCTTTCGTTGAGCGAGAATCTCTGTTATGTCGCGGCGGTGGTGACGCCCAAGCTGTTTTCTACCACGGGCCGCGGAATCCGGCCCAGCCGATGGCAGCGGTTTTCCCTTTTGCTTCGGCGTTTCCTGAGCCCTTCCTATTCGCCTCTCGAATCCCTGGCACATGAGTTCCGAACTCCTTTTCTACCCATCTGGACGACGCGAGATGTGCGTTTTCACGAGCTTCTTCGGAGCCTCCGGCCGGACCTTTTCATCGTGGCGGGGTTTCCCGAGATCTTTGGGCCAAAGCTCCTCCGTATCCCCCGCCTTGGATGCCTCAACATCCACGGTTCCCTTCTGCCTCAGTATCGTGGCCCCCAGCCCACGGCCCAAGTGCTTCTTCGGGGCGAGCCATTCACTGGTGTCACGATCCACTTTATCGACGAAGGGATCGACAGCGGAGACATCGTTCTTCAAGACGTTGTGCCGATTCTAGAGAATGATACCGTCTATTCCTTGGCCAACCGCCAGTATTCCCTGGGCGTCGAGATGCTCATCGATGCTCTGGAGCGGTTGGCCACCGGAAGGCTCCAGCGGCGGCCACAGGACGAAAAGCGTGCCTCCTACTATGGGCGCCTTGGTCCCGCCGATGGGGTGATCGACTGGAGCAAGCCGGCGGCGGAGATCAAAAACCTTGTTCGGCTTCATCCATGGTTGACGCCCACGACCTCTTTCCAGGGCAGGACGATCTTCGTCTCTCGTGTGGTGGAAGATGCGACACAAACGTATGCCGGCCGGACAGGAGAGCTGGAGGGAGACGGG
Organism: bacterium; assembly: GCA_024278345.1. Classification (GTDB taxonomy): domain Bacteria; phylum CSSED10-310; class JAJRTK01; order JAJRTK01; family JAJRTK01; genus JAJRTK01. The sequence goes on from JAJRTK010000062.1 coordinate 1,107, forward strand.
ATTCCCAGGGGACTGCCACAACCCGGGCAGATCCTTTTCCGTCAAAACAAGAAGCCCGTCATCGCTTGCGGTGATGGTCGGCTTCGTTTGGAAGAGTATAGTGTAAAGAGCCGCAACCCTTTCGTGCGGCGCCGGGTGCGCCGCCGTTTGCGCCCGCCCGAACGGTTGGGCAGTTAATCTGCTGCAGCGCCTTTGCCGCCAGACCTGTTTTCTTTTGAAACTCATGGCTCCATCAAGGGGAAGGAACAATGCAAAAAAAGTTGGCCCAATTGGCATTGCTGTCGTGGTTCGCTTGCTGCGGGGGAGGGAGTGATTCCGTGGCTGGGAATGGTACCTGGAGCGCTCTCTATGGCGGCGCTGCTGGTGGGGAGGAGATGGAGGGCCTTTGGCGGACCTCCGATGGCGGGTTCCTAGTGTCGGGCTCCACGGATTCCTACCGCGACGAAGCGGGCGATGCCTGGCTCTTGAAGATAACGGCGAAGGGAGCCATCGTCTGGCAGAAGAGCTATGGCGGCGCCGGGAACGAGTACATCATCGACGTCAAAGAGACGCCGGACGGGGGGATCATTGCCGCCGGTTGGACCGCTTCCTTTGGAGCGGGAGGCCATGATTTCTGGCTTCTGAGGCTGGATGGGGCGGGCAACATAGAGTGGGAGAAGACCTATGGCGGAGCGGGGACCGAGCAGGCATGGTCGGTGGATTTGACAAGGGATGGCGGGTTTATCGTGGCGGGCGGTACTACGTCGTTTGGCGCGGGAGCCACCGACTGCTGGCTACTCAAGCTGGATGCCGGCGGCAATATCGAGTGGCAAAAGAGTTACGGTGGCGCCGCGGATGATGGTGGCGGCGGAGATTACAACGAGCTTGTGGTGCGGGTGCTCGAAGACCTGGACGGGAACTACGTGGTGGCCACGGAGACCTTCTCCTTTGGCGCGGGAGACTCCGACATTTGGCTGTTCAAGGTGGATGGAGCCGGAGATATCATCTGGCAGAAGAGCTACGGAGGCTTCGATTCCGATTCGCTCTGGTCGTTTCAAGAGGCTTCTACGGGAGGTTATATCGTTCCAGGCGTCTCGGTTTCGTTCAGTCCCGATGGGAGCGGAGACCTCTGGGTGCTCAGGCTCGACAAGAACGGAGATATCTTGTGGCAGAGACTTTACGGTGTTCCAGGCTATTGGGACGAGGCTATCAGCATGGGCGCGACTTCCGACGGCGGTTCTCTCATCGGAGGCTACACCGAGGAGGGGAACGCGGATTGGGACCTCTTCTTGTTGAGGCTCGATGCCGCAGGCAATGCTGTCTGGCAACGGCGGTACGAATATCGGTGGGACTGGCCCAACGCCATGGTGGAACTGCCGGATGGCGGTTTTTTTGTCGTCGGCGTGGCCTGGCCCAACGATCAGGGGCTTCCGGAAGATCTTTGGGTGTTGAAGTTGGCGGCGGACGGGACGATTGGTCCCTCGTGCAACCTTGTCCAGAACATCGATCTGGTCAGAGTGGAAACGAATGTCCAGCCCGCTACCACCCATGCGTCGGTGAAGAATACCAATGTTGTTCCCCAAGCCAGTGCCGCCATTGTCCGGAACAGTCCCGCTGTTCCCCGCTATCTGTGTGTCGGCCCGGTGACGGCCCCAGCTCCCGGTGAGCCAGTTCTCACTCTGCTCTTCCTGCTCCTTCCCTGGATTCTTCTGGCCCGGATGAAGAGCCGTGGGCCCTTCGCTTCCCTGCGTATCAAGAAGGTGGGGAACTCGTTAAGCGGCCACTGAACCCGTTGCAGCCTGTGGGCGGTCTGTGAGCCAGCCTAGAAGCCCCGACCTTCCATGTCGATCTCCAGCACGTCTTCGTCCTTCCACAGATCCACTTTCTTGAGCTTGACGTCGAAGGTCTGGTCTTGGACCTTTTGGAGCATCTCCGCCGCTAGATCCCGGGGCGTCATGGTGCCCCGCCGTCCTTCACTGTAAGTGCGGACGTCCACGACTCCGGCGTCTCGATCCCGACCGCCCACCACGAGCATGTAGGGGATTTTCTGGGTTTCCGCTTCGCGGATCTTGTAGCCGATCTTCTCCGACCGATCATCCACTTCGACGCGGAGGCCGCTTTGGCGCAGGATAGCGGCGACTTCCCTGGCGTAGCCGTTGATTTCGTCGGTGAGTGCCATAACCCTGGCCTGCACCGGTGCGAGCCAGGTGGGGAAGGCCCCTCCAAGATGCTCAACCAGGACGGCGATGAACCGCTCGAAAGAGCCGTAGACGGCGCGATGGATGACCACGGGACGCTCGGGCCGGTTGCCCTTGCCGATGTAGGTCAGCTCGAACCGCTCCGGGAGCTGGAAATCGAGCTGTACCGTGGCCGTTTGCCAATCCCGGCCCAGGCTATCCCGGACATAGAAGTCGATCTTTGGCCCGTAGAAGGTCCCGTCTCCGGCGTTCACCTTGAACGGTTTTCCCGAGGCCTCCAAAGCTCGGCGGAGCTGTGCTTCCGCCCGGTCCCACTTTTCCAGCTCGCCCATGTAGTTGTCGGGCCTCGTGGCGAAGAAGAGCTTCAGCTCGAATTCGAAGAGCGAGTAGGTGCGGTCGATGAGGCCGATGATTTCGCCGATCTCGGATTCGATCTGGTCCGGCCGGACAAAGACGTGGGCGTCGTCCTGCGTGAACTGGCGAACGCGGGTCAGTCCTGACAAGGTTCCGGGCTTCTCGTTACGGTGGAGGAGGCCACCTTCGGAGACTCTGAGGGGCAGGTCGCGGTACGAGTGGAGCTCGCTCTTGTAGTAGAGCATGGTGTCGGGGCAGTTCATGGGCTTCATGGCGAACTCTTGGCCGTGAGACTCCATGGTGAACATATTTTCTTTGTAGTGGTCCCAGTGACCGGAAGTCTCGAAGAGCGCCTTATTGTAAATGATGGGATTCCTGATTTCCAGGTAGCCGGCTTCCTTGTGGCTTTTTCGCCAATGTTCCTCCAAGGTTTGGTAGAGGGTCGTTCCCTTGGGTTTCCAGAAGGCCGATCCCGGCGACCAGGGGTGGAACCAGAAGAGGCCCAGCTCTTTTCCCAGCTTGCGGTGATCCCGTTTTTTCGCTTCTTCGCGGAGCTCCAGGTACTGTTCCAGCTCTTTCTTTGTAGGCCAGACGGTGCCGTAGATCCGCTGGAGTTGCGGGCCGGTTTCATCGCCGCGCCAGTAGGCTCCGGAGACTGAGAGCAGTTTGAAGTTTTTGCATTTTTTCGTGTAGCGCGCGTGGGGTCCGGCGCAGAGGTCCACCAGCCTGTCGCTTTCGTAGATGGAGACTTCTTCGCCTTCGGGGATCCGGTTGATGATATCGACTTTGAACCCCTGTCCCCGCTCTTCGAAAAACCGCCGAGCCTCCTCCCGGGGAAGAACCTTCCGAACGAACCGGTGATTGCCCGCTACGATCTTGTTCATGCGTTTCGAGATTTCGGTCAGATCCTCATCCGTCAAGGGCCGCGGAAGATCGAAGTCATAGTAGAATCCGTCCTGGATGGGAGGGCCGATGGCCAGACTCGCTCCAGGGAAGATCTCCTGCACGGCTTGCGCCATGATGTGAGCGCAAGAATGGCGAAGGCGGTAGAGGCGTTCGGCGCGGGTCAGCTCGCGGGTCTTGTTTGGGTCTTCGTTCACTTAGTTGTTCCCCGTATTCTTCAGTTTTCCCGCCCCCGGGGCGGGACTTGTAAGTTTGGCTCCCTGGATTGCGCAAGGGGCTTGAGTCAGAGCCGCAATCCTCGGACCCGGGTTCTCTGGCGTCCAGGGGGGGGCCTGCTCGGGAGTTGCGCTACGTGTTCCTTGACGATCTTCTCGACATCGATGTTCTGAAGTTGGCAAGTCCCGTAAAGCAACAAGAAGAGGTGAGCCCAGTGCTGGTTCATTTCCTGGGGCGTTGCTTTCCAAAGCTGGCCCTCGGCGATCCTGCCCAGCACTCCCAGTGCCTGGAGCAAGCGCTGGTTGATGTCGCGGGTCGCTTCGGGGCGATGCTGCTGCTGCTGCATGAATTCGTTGACCAGCTCCATGGCGGATTCCGCCTTTTTCCCCCGCCGTCGGCCGCCGAAATTCAAGACTCCGCCTTCAGGAACAGATGGTTGCCCGCCAAAAGGGTTCATGGGATCGTTCATGGGTTTCCTCCCAACAGGGGTGGATTCGTGCTTTTCAAGCCTTGTCGCATCGTCGGGGCGCTCGCAATCGGGGCCGCGTCCTCCGCCCTCATTCCAGGTCCGGGTGTCGCTGTCACGCGGATCTTCCCGTCAGGGAGGCGAAAGGCTTTCCGATTCATTACCTTCTGGAGCTTGCTCCAAAACGCCCCTTCAATATCCAGATCCAGGGCGATACAGTTCCCAAGGAGCAAGATAAACAAATCCGCGTGCTCCTCTTCCAGGGCCGCTTTGCCCTTTCCCTTGCTGATGCATTGGGCGATCTCTCCAAGCTCCTCCATGCAGAGGGTGAGCCGATAGTACATATCCTCGGCCCCTTCTTTCCGGAAACCGAAATGGTCGTGCAGTTCCCGGACGGCGTCGAGGAAGGGGCGCATCCCCGAGGCTTCCGGGGCCAATCCGCCGTGCGCGGCCGGTTTTCTTAGAGGCGTTGCCGGGCGATTCATCATCGTAAGCTCGGTGGCATGAGGGACTGGGTCATGGTCGATCAACCCCGATTATCCTCCCTAGACACCTTGGGGCACAAGTGCGCGGGTTCCCAGAGCTCTTCCCGGTAACCCAGCTTGAGCGTCGCCCAACGGGAGAGCACGAAGAGAAGATCGCTCAACCGGTTGAGGTAGACGAGAAGTTCCCGCCGGACTGTCTCCTTCCTCGCCAGGCTCACCGTCCGCCGTTCGGCGCGCCGCGCCACCGTCCGAGCCTGGTGAAGAGCCGCCGCCACGGAGCCGCCCCCGGGGAGGACGAAGCTCTTGAGCGGCTCCAGCTCCGTGTTCAGGTCGTCCATGGTCCGCTCCAAATGCTCCACGGCTCTCGCGCCAATGGTCGGTTCCATCTTCCTGGGATTGTCGGCTGCCGTGGCAAGCTCGCTGCCGAGGTCGAACAGCTCGTTCTGAAGGCGGCCCAAAAGAGGGTCTAACAGCCCTTTGACCTCCGGAGTGTCCGCATCTTCCAGTGCGAGGGCAGAACGGGCCAACCCCAAAATAGACAGAAGCTCATCCACGGTTCCGTAAGCCTCGATCCGGAGCGAGTCCTTGGGGACCTCTTCTCCCGTGGCCAAGCGAGTTTTGCCGTCGTCGCCCTGTCTTGTATAAATTTTGCTTAGATAGACCATAAATTCTCCAATACTGGTGAAATCCCTTTTTCCAGAAGGAGTTTCCGATGAACTGCCGATTCTTTTTTGGGTTGACTTCCGCTCCCATCAGGCGCGGTCCCACGCCCGCTGCTCGCGCGGTTTCCCCCAATTGCTCTCTGAGCAGATTCGTGGTGAGGTTTCCCAGTCTAGTTTACCGCCAAACGGCGGGGGAGGGGTTGGATCGAGGGCGCCAGTGGGGTATCTTGACGTTGTTTTTGGGTGCTACCGCCGGCCAAGAGGAGTCAATGGTGAATTCTGGTCGCCTCTATAGGGACGAAGACTATCGGATGCGTCGCGACTGGCGATGCCAAGCACCGGGGCCGGTCCGGAAGGCAGGGAACCATGCAAGATATCGGTGGTCGGGTCCGAGCGACAGCGAGAGCTGCCGAAGGTACGAACGATGACCAAGGCCGAAACAATCCAAAGGAAAGAACACGGTTTGCATAAGTGCCGCCCCGCGAGAGTCCTACCATCCGTCTTGGAAGATGCTCTTCATCCCGTGGCCCGGCTCGGCGTTTTTCTTCTGCTTCTTTGCGCGGTCAGCGCTTGTTTGCCGGACATGGGTGGCCCGGATGAACGGGAGTTCGGCGGCAAGAAAATCGTGGTGACTTCCCAGGCCGCCGTCTACCATAGACCGGACAGCATGTCTAGAAAACTGACGGATCTTCGGTTCGGTGACGAAGTAGGTGTCCATCAGGGACACGTGCCCGGGGTTCCCGCCGGTTGGGAAGAGGTGCGGACGGGCTCTGTTGTGGGGTTTGTCAGGGGCGATTCCCTCGTGACGCCAGAGCGGATGACTAAGGTTCGGGAGCTTCAGGAGTCCGTGGCTGGAATCCCAGTCCAGGCGCTAGGCGTGACAACGAAATCCACCTATCTGAGGCTGGCGCCGGGCCGCGGAAGCACTCGCCTGGAGAAGCTGCCGGCGGGCACGCCATTCGAAATGTTCCTGCGCCGCGCCACGTACCGGAAGATTTCTACGCCGCCAGGTTCTCCTCCATCCGAGCCAACGGTGGCTCCCCAGCCGATCAAAGACATCTGGTACAAAATTCGCCTTCGGGACGGTCGCGTCGGATTTGTCTACACCCATAACCTCAAGTTCGATCCGCCCGTGGAGCTGGAGGGCTATACGAGGTTTCGGCGAACCGTTGCCTGGCAGGAGCTCAGGGCCGTCCGGTCGAAAACGGGTTTGACGGGCAGCGAGTACATCGTTGCATATGCGCGGCCGGGGGTGGATTCGGGGGCGGATTTCGATCGGATTGAACTCTACTCTTGGAGCGCGGAAAGAGGTTACCGGACTCCCTTTGCCCGGAGCCATCTGAAGGGGATTTTGCCTCTCCGCGTCACGCGCCGGGGAAAAGATGTCTATTTTGAGATCCGCCTTCTGGACCCGGACAAGCCGGGGCGCCTGAGAGTCATGAAATACCATTATCCCTATCCCATCAAGCTCGTGGAGGAGACCGAGATCGAAGAGGACGTGGGGCTTCATTGACCAGGAGGGGGCAGGGGCGTTGCTGCGGTGGCGAGGTCTCCGGCGCACGGGTGCGGCATCCGGTGCGGCGAGGCGGTTGGCGGGCCTTGTTCCGCCCGGTTTCAGACGACAACTTGTGACGCACGAGGAAGATATGTCGAAGCTCTTTTTTCGGATGGGTGCTCTCGTCTGTTTATTGGGGATCGTCGCCGGGGCCTTGGGTTCCCACGCGGTGTCAGAGGGCAAGGATCTCTTCGAGATCGCCGTCCGCTATCAGGTCTGGTCTGGCCTGGGGCTGCTTGCGGCGGCCTTCGCGGCGGATCGGTGGCCCGGTCCTTGGCCCGGTCGTGCCGGTGGCTTTCTTCTCTTTGGCGTGCTGCTCTTTTCCGGGAGCCTGTACCTCAAGGCGGTGGCCCACCTGTCCCTGGGTCTGGTGACGCCGCTGGGCGGGGTTTGCATGATGGCCGGTTGGTTGTGCCTGGTCCTGTCGCCGAGAGGGTGAGGGGGCCGTGGATTCGAATTCCGGTTCTGGTGCGTGGTTCAGGCGCACCGGTAGCGGCCTCGGCCGGTGACTTCCACTAGATTGCCGGGCCGCACTTTGCGGCCTCTTCGGAGGTCGGTCTCTCCGTCGATGCGGACCTCACCGGAGAGGATCAGGATCTTGGCCTCGCCCCCGGTGGAGGCCGCTCCGGCCCATTTGAGGAACTGGTCGAGACGGATTTCGCCTCCCTGGATCTCCACGGACTGGATGGAATGGGAAGACATTGGCGGCTCCTGGTTGGACGGGCTTTTGGGTGGATGACGGTGGTGAGATGCCTTGCGGGCATTGAGCCTGGGCGAAGGGTGGTGATGGGCGAGTGGCGGCGGACGGACTGCCGCCGCCGGGAGCGGAACGTAACCCTAAGAAAAGAAACCCTGTTTCAAGAGTTCTGCTCCCAAGGGGCCTCAAGACCGAAAAGCGGTGTTCGATCTGGTTTCATAGGAGAAGGGATGTGCCCGGGGAGAGGAGGCAGGCGAAAAGATCGCCGCCCATGGCCAGGGCTGCGCCGACGTAGAGGGTTCCCGCCGCTGGTGCCGGTCTTCCGTTTCGGACGGAGCGGAGACCCAGGGCTGACACAAATCCGGCCAGGGCCATGCTGGCTCCGATCCTGATCCAGAGACCCAGAGGATGGTCCAACATCCACAACTCAAGGAGTTGGCTTCCCCGGGGTCCGTGAAGTTGATAGAGGGTGTGGAGGAGAAAGAGGCAGCTTTTGGCGGCCAGGCTGGCCAGAAGGAGCCAGGCCAGGGTGGGCACGGGTGATTCGCTTTCTTGTTTTAGTGCGTATCGGTGGCCCAGGAGCAGGATCAGAAGGGAAGCCGCCAGGATGAGCACTGAAAGATAGACGTTCGTGGGTACGAACAAGAGGCTTGCGAAGGCTGGGGATTGTCAAGGCGAACGCTGTGAAGGGCAGTGGGTGGAGTCCGGCGAGGATCGAGCTTCCGGGAAGCGGGCATACCGGAAGGAGGGCGATTCTGGCGGCTGCGCGGAGACCCGTGAAGCAAAGTGCGATGGAAAGGGTGTGCATGCTGGTCGTCGGGAGTGTAGGCGTTGCCCCGCCGGTTCTTAGGAGACAGGCTGTTCCACGAGGTTTCGGAGCACGGGTAGGAGGCGTTCCACATCTTTTTCGAGCTGCTGAAACTGGTGCTTGGCTTCCTGGAGATCCTGGTTGCGGCCGGCAGTTTCGACTTTTTGGGCGGCTTGGTAAGCAGCCATGGCCGAGAGGTTACCCAGTGCCCCCTTGAAGTGGTGCGCGGTGTCCTGGACCGCCTGCGGGTCGGCTTGTTCCAGGGCCTGACGGATGGCGTCGAGGCGCTGGCCATAGCTGTCGAAAAACATGTCCACCAGAATCTTGAGGAACTCGTGATCGCCTTCGATTCGATCCATGAGGTCCGGTAGATCGAGAATGGTTGGGTCTGGTTCCGGCGGGGGGGCGGCCTCCAACGGGTCGGCTTGCTTCGGTTTCTGGTTGTTTGAGAGAAGGCGAGCCATGGTATCGAACAGGAGCTTGGAGTTGATGGGTTTGGAGACGTAGGCATCCATCCCGGCGGCGATGCAGCGTTCTTCGTCGCCCTTCATGGCATGAGCCGTCATGGCAATGATGGGAACGTGCCGGTCTGTTTGCTCTTCCCGGAGGCGGATGATTTGTGTGGCTTCGAGGCCCCCAAGCTCTGGCATTTGCACGTCCATGAGCACCAGATCGTAAGTGGCCTCTTCCAGCTTTTCAAGAGCGATTTGCCCGTTTTCGGCGACTTCGATTCGGTGGCCGCGCTTCGACATCATCCGGATGACAAGCTGCTGGTTGATCTCGTTGTCTTCGGCCAGAAGGATTTTGAGTTCCCCGGGGGTCGTGGAGGTTGCTTCCTGGAGCTCAGGCTCGGGGAAGGCGGTTTCCAGGTCTTCGTCAATTTCTCCGTAGACCTGCAGGATCGCATTGAGGAGCTCGGACTGTTTGATGGGCTTGAGGAGGTAGGCTGCGATTCCCAGCTCCCGGCAGCGGGTGATATCCCCGTGATTCCCAGCAGACGTGAGCATCATGATCGTCGAGCGCGCCAGAGTAGGGGTCGTCTTGATCCGCTCCACCAGGCTAAAGCCGTCCATTTCCGGCATGTTGCCATCCACGAGGATCAGGGAGAAGGGCGAATCCATCTTCTGTGCTTGGTCCAGGGCTTGAAGTGCCGCGTGGCCCCCGGAAACCGCCGTGGGCTTCATTCCCCAGTTTTTCGTCATCTCCCGGAGGATGAAGCGGTTGGTGACGTTATCATCGACAATGAGGACCTGGAGTCCCCGCAGGTCCTGGAGCTCTGCCGGAAGCATCCGCGGGGCCGGCGTCTTCACCGTCCCGAACCGCACCACGAAATGGAACACGCTCCCCTTCTCCTCGCTGCTCTTGACCCAGATCCGACCGTCCATCATCTTGACGAGCTCTGACGAAATAGCAAGTCCCAGGCCCGTGCCGCCGAACCTTCTTGTGGTGGAGCTGTCCGCCTGGGAGAAGGCGTCGAAGATCGTGTTCAGCTTGTCTTCGGGGATCCCGATCCCGGTGTCGTACACGGCGAAATGAAGCTCGATGGAGCCGTTCCGAGGCCCCCTTGGCTTCACGTTCAGGACGACCTCGCCTTCTTCGGTGAACTTGATGGCATTGCCCACCAGGTTCACAAGCACCTGCCGGAGGCGGCCCGGGTCGCCCACCAAGAGATCCGGCACGTCGGGCCGCACGTGGAACGCAAGCTCCAGTTTTTTCTTGTGCGCCCGCAGGGCCAGGGACTTCATGGTATCGCCGAGGTTTTCCCGCAGGTTGAACTCGATGGGATCGAGTTCCAGCTTGCCCGCCTCGATTTTCGAGAAGTCCAGAATGTCGTTGATCACCTCCAGCAGGGAATCCGCCGACTTCTTGACCATTTCCAGGAACTCGCGCTGCTCGTGGGTCAAGCTCGTGTCCAGCGCAAGCTCGGTCATGCCGATGATCCCGTTGATCGGCGTCCGGATCTCGTGGCTCATGTTCGCCAGAAAGCTGCTCTTTGCCGTGCTGGCCGATTCCGCGGCCTCTTTCGCCTTTTGCAGCTCGGCGGCGGCTCGCTTCCGCTCCGTGATGTCCTGGAAGGTCACGACGATCCCGACGATTTCACCACTCTCCCGGATGGGCGTGCTGATGTACTCCACCGGGAAGCTCGTTCCCGCCTTGTGCCAGAAGACGTCGTCCGTTCCCTGGTGTTCCTCTCCCGAGCGGAGAGCTTCGCAGACGCCGCACTCCTCTTCTCCCTTTGGCGTCCCATTGGCCCTGGTATGGTGCAGCAACCGGTGGTGCGAACGGCCGATGAGCTCTTCGATCCCGCGGCCAATGGCCCTCATTCCCGCCGGATTCATGAAGGTGATGTTGCCCCGGACGTCCGTCCCATAGATCCCCTCCCCCGCCGACTTTAGGATCAACTCGTTCTGGCGGCTCAGCCTCTGGAGGACCTCTTCCGTCCGCTTCCGCTCCGAGATGTCCTGCGCCACACAGACGATCCCCTGGAGCTTGCCGTGGCTGTCCCGCATCACCGATCCGGAAAACGAGACCGGCAGCGGCCGCCCCTTCTTGTGGCCGTACGTCTGTTCGACGTTCTTGATGACAAACCCGCTCTCGATGAGGACCAACAGCTCTTCCAGACCGCTTCCCTCAGCGCAGATCATGGAGACTGGCGAGCGGAGAAGCTCTTCTTCCTCGTAGCCCAGCATCTCGCAGATGGCCAGATTCGCCGTCAAGATCCGGTGCTCGGGCGAAACCACCACCAGCGCGTCGTGCATCGACTGCAAAATGTTGTCGAGGTAACCTAGGAAGACCTGATCCCGAGCCGATTGCCTCAGGTTCTTCCGAATCTCCTCCAGGTCGCCGGCCAGCTCCGCTACCTTGCCCCGAGCTTCGATGCTGATGGGCTTTTCGTAGTCCCCTTGCACCGCTCCTTGAAGTCTTTCCGACAGGCTGGTCAGCGATCGGCGCATCCGAAGCCAAACTTCCCCAAGCAGCAGGTTCGCCACCACGCTCAAGGAAAGCCCCACAAGCGCCGCCCGAGCAAGCCCGCTCTCCGTATTCCAGGCCGCAACAGCAAAAACCAGAACGATGATCGTGGCGAACAGAAGAGTGAGCCCTACGAGCAAACGACTTGCCCCGCCTTGGCTCTTTCCATTGTCTCCATTTGCGCTCATCTGGTCCATTCACCTACACAAAAAACCGCCCGAATCCAGTCCATTGCATTTGGACGTTGTTTTGGGTTGGCTTCCGCTCCCATCGCTCACAGCCGTTCGCGCTACTCGCCTTCCTCGCCCCTCTCCCCAGCCAGAGGCCCAAAGGTTCGGAAGATGCTCACCAATTCTGTACACACCCAAACAGGATGTTACAGCTTAGAAACCAATGATCCAAGGGGTGGTCACTCCCACCTGGAATGGACCACTCAAGCGTTGCCCCCGGCCAGGCCATTCCCCGGAACAAGGCGAACCGGCATCCTGGCGCTGCAAGTTTCCGGATTTTCCAGGGCCTTGACCAAGGCACGGAGGGACGGCGTGCGGTAGCCGAAAGTGAAAATCGCCGGGCCGGGGATCTCCCCGCGGGCGTAGGGGGAAGCCAGGGCGAGCTGAAGGAAAGGCCGAATCCCCCAAAGCCCCCGAGCCAGCGTTTGCTCCCCTTTCGACGGCTGAAGCCGGCTGGTCCAAAGCCACACTACACGATCCGCCTCGGCCTGGGCTTCCTGGATTCGGGGCAGAGCAGACAGGGGATGGTCGCGGTCGTAAAGGAGCAAACGGATCCGGGGAAACCGGGCCTGAAGGAGCCGAAAGAACTCCGCCGCGATGGACTCCGAATCGGTGGCTCCGAGCTGTAGAGCCTTGGCGGCCGAAGATTCTTCCCGGCGGGCGACCAGAAGGATCGAGTCTCCCCGGCTGATGGGGAAGGGGTCCCCCACGCGGACAAGGGAGCGCTTCGCCGCGCGGAGCATGAGAGCCTCTTCGGCGCTCCAGTCCGGGAGCTTTGAGAGGCTCGGCGGTTCGGGAAATCTCTCCCGAAACCCCCGGATGCGCCCCAGCGCCTCGGCAATCCGCGCGAGGGGAATCCGGCCGCTCTCCGCCCGCCGAAGGAGCTCCTCCAGCGCTCTTTTTTGGCTGGCTACATCCCCCAAAACCAGCGCCAGGTCCGCACCAGCCCCGATGGCTTCGGCTGCCGCCGTATGACCGTAATCCCTGGCGATCCCCCCCATATTCAGCGCGTCGGTCACCACGAGCCCCCGAAAACCGAGCTCCTCCCGAAGAAGCTGCACCAGGATCCGCCGCGAAACCGTGGCCGGCCGCCTGTCCAGCTCCTTCACCAGAAGGTGCCCCGGCATGATGGCCGCGCAACCCGCCGCGATGGCCGCCTGGAACGGCGGCAGCTCCACGGCATGAAGACGCTCCAGGCTGTGGGCCACGGTGGGAAGGCTCACGTGGGAATCCAGGTGCGTATCCCCGTGGCCGGGAAAATGTTTGGCGCAGGCCGCCACGCCTTCCCGTTGGTGGCCCCGAATGAAGGCCGCCACGTGCCGGGACACAAGATCCGGGGCCGAGCCGAAAGCCCGGGTCCCGATGACCGGATTCCTCGGGTTCACGTTGACGTCGGCCACCGGCGCGAAATTGAGGTCGATTCCCAACGCCCGCAGCCTCCGGGCCATGGCAGCCGCCACCTCTTCCGTCAAAGCCGGATCGTCCGCCGCGCCAAGGGCCATGGCGCCCGGGCAGAGAGGTGGATCGAGGAGACGAACCACGCTCCCACCCTCCTGGTCGATGGCCAGGATTGGGCCGGCCAGGGCGTTTCGAAGGGTCTGGCAAAGGGCGGCAGCCCTTTCCGAAGAGGGCAGGTTCCGGCGGAAAAACAGGATTCCGCCCACGGGAAACTGCTCCAGAAGACGGGCCGAGTCGCTGTCCAGACAAGGACCCGGCAGGTCCAGGAGAACCAGACGGAGAATATCCCGTGGCTGAGCCTTCCGCCCGCCAGCGATTGTGGCCATCTCCTTTATAGTGTCTGCCTCCGCCACGCCTTTTCCGGCGTTGCTGTTGGCCTGCCCGGGAAACCAAAATCCCGACAACGACTGATTCCCGGTCCCGGATCACTTTGGCTTTGACAGGCGTCGGTCATGGTCTCGGCGGGACCTATCAGATCCCCGAGTTTTTGCTTTACACTCCGCGGCGCCGCCCTGGTGGCACCGGCATCTTGCCGGTGGCGGGCTGGACGGGATTCACGGAATTGAACGGTGGGTTCCTTTTGTGCGTGGACTTGTCAACCGGATCTGATAGGTCCCGTCTCGGCCACCCTTCAAAAAGCCGCGTAGCGCAAAAAATCCCGTTGCCTTTCATTGCGCCATGGATCCCTGCAAGATCCTTGCGCCGAGCGAGACCACGACCGAAGGGAGGTGCCGGAGCGAAGCGAGAGCTCCCGGAGGCACCAATGGTGAACAGAGTGGCGGCCTCGGTCATGGTACCGGCCACCCGAAAAAAGCGCGCAGCGCACAAAGATGTGGGTCCAGGGAGCTGGCTCCCTGGCGTGGGTCTGGGAGCGGCGCTCCCAGCGGAGGTCCGGAGGCAGAGCCTCCGCCGGGTTCCA
>JAJRTK010000063.1 GCA_024278345.1 bacterium
CCTGGAACCCGGCGGAGGCTCTGCCTCCGGACCTCCGCTGGGAGCGCCGCTCCCAGACCCACGCCAGGGAGCCAGCTCCCTGGACCCACATCTTTGTGCGCTGCGTGCTTTTTTCGGGTGGCCGGTACCATGACCGAGGCCGAGCCCCGCTCCGTCGGAGCCCAGCCGGATCGGCAAACCCCGGGATTCAAGCGGCTTTGACCGCGGCTTTGGCTTTTCCGCCGCGACGGGGAGCTTTCCTTGCCGGCTTTGACGACTCGGGCTGCACCACCAGGCTCGGGGCCGAACCACCACGAGCCTCCGCCGAAAACTCCCCGTCGTCAGCTTCCGGTCTTTTGGCACGCTCCAAGAAGTCCACGCCACTCACATCGACACTCATCAACGTCCGGGGGTTTTCTCCCATCGTCCGATAGCTGCTGAGACGCCCTCGGATACCAATGAGTCTCCCCTTTCTCAGATAAGGTCCCAGGTTAGCAGCACGCTGGCCAAAGAGCGTGCATCGAATCCAATCGGGCTCCAGGCCATCTTCCCTCTTCCGAGAGCGAGGGATGGCGATGGAGAACCGCGCCATGGGCTCTCCTCGGCTCGTGGTTCCGGCTTCGGCGTCCTGTCCAATGCGACCGATTCCTACAAAGTTGTTCAACATGATTGTGTTCCTCTTGATTGAGGTGAGCTTCGGTTTCGCGGCCTCTCCGCGTTCCCGAGTTGCCGGTGAATAGAGCAGGAGCCATGCCAACTTTTCCCAGCCAGGCAAAAAAGTCTCTTTTGCATGAGCCTCGGAGACCGCAAGCTTTGGGGCGGAGGCCCGCTCTGGCGGTGGGTGAAAGGCGAGCAGCGGGAGCGGCCGCGACCGATGAGAGCGGAAATCAACCCAACAAAAAATCATGCTGCATAGGTGATCACCCATGGAAAGGGGCCTCTGGGTGGGCAAAACTGTCAACGAACTTGACGCCATTGGAAAGCGCTCTTGTCGGATCGGGCTTCGGGACCCAGTGGAACCGAGTCGTCGAACGATTGGTCAGGGGTTTTGGAGAAAACTAGACTCCCGAATTCCAAGGGCCTTGACAAACCGGACCTTGCAGTCTTAAATAAGATGAAATTGGATCCACTTCCTGAGAATTCCAGCGGTTTCAGAGAATCACCTTCACGCCATGGACGGTGCATGATGGCTTCCCATTCACGAGTCGATTCAGAGCGGCAAACCATCGAGGCAATGATTGCTTTGGCATGCCGTGATTGGCACGGGACGAAAAATGGGCTCTGTGCCGATTGTCAGGAGCTGTTCGATTACTCGTGCTTTCGGCTGGCCAAATGCCCATACAAGGAGGAAAAGCCGACGTGCGAAAAATGCCCCATCCATTGCTATCGGCCTGATCAGAGGAGATTGATTCGAGAGGTGATGCGCTATGCCGGCCCCAGGATCCTGCTGGAGCACCCGATCTTAGCGGTCAAGCACATGATTGCCAGCCGGCGGCCCGTTCCTCCTCCCCGATCGAAACGCCCAAAGCGGCCAGGGGCGCAAGCCAGCCCAGCATCCGCAAACTGATTTTCCCCTCCCGGAGCCGGTTCCCCTTCCAGACGGCGTGGCCCGGTGATTTGGCTACGTGCGGCTCCTGGTGAAAGCCGAACGCTGGCGTTGCCCTTCCATGGCGACTGTCGTACAGTTCCTGGACCGATGGAAGCACACCAATCAAGGAGGCAGGCATGTCTTGGCCGATCCGGCACTTGGTGAGGCAGGGGCCAGTCCTGGGAGCCCTCCTTCGAACGGGGGCTTGCGCCCTTGGCAACAAGCTGTTTCGCCCCAAAGAGACCGGACTGCCCGCCCCTGTGTTGACGGGCACCGTAGCTCCACGCCCCGCCGATCTTGTGGCTGACTACCTCCGGCACGTTGGGGGAAAGCCGCAATGGTACGCAGGTGGCCTGCCGCCTCATCTCTTCCCTCAATGGGGTTTTCCACTGCTTTCGCGCACGCTCCGAGGGCTGCCCCACGATCTCACGAAGGTGCTGAACGCTGGCTGTCGCCTGGAAATATCGGCTCCCCTTCCCATGGGCGAGCCTCTGGAGCTGGAGGCCCGACTCGCTGAAGTCGATGCCACTCTCCGACGGATCTTGCTGAAGCAGCGCCTGGTCACGGGAACAGCTTCGGCTCCGCGAGCCCTTACGGCAGAGATCACAGCCATCATTCCCCTTGCCCGCCGGGGGCGCGGCCTGGAAGGAGAGAAGAGCAAGTTGCAGGAAAAACCTAGGATCCCCATGGGGGTACGGGAAATTGATCGGTGGGATCTTCCCGGGGATGCAGGCCTCACCTTCGCGTTGCTTACCGGAGATTTCAATCCGATCCATTGGATTCCGCCCATGGCGTGGGTCGCCGGTTTTTCGGGTCCGATTCTGCACGGTTTTTCCTGTGCTGCTCGGGTTATTGAAAGCCTCAACCGGAACCTATGGGGCAGCGATCCGACTCCTCTTTCAGTGTTCGAAGCAAGGTTCCTCAAACCGATTGTCTTGCCCACCCAAGTGGGTCTATTCATCGATGACGAAGGTGGATTCAGCGTCGGCTCGTCGCCAGGCGCCGAAGCTCTAGTCATCGGCAGCTTCTCCGCGAAGGAGGCTCCAGTCCATGAGCGACCTACTCCTTGAACTTGGCAAACTCAGCGCCGCCCGCAAAGTCGTGGGGATGTTGGGTCTCCCTCTTCCACTCCCCCAGGAGCTTGAGCGAGAAACAGGTCCATGGCAAAAACAGCCACTCTATGATCGGCCGGTGGTCGTGGCAGCGGGTCAAGGGGCCCAGTTTGGCCCTGCCTTGTCGGATGCCCTTGCCTCGGCGGGGGCGCGGGTCTTCTCCACGCTTGCGCCAGACAAAACAGATAGCTACCTCAAAACCGATGAATCCTGGCTTCGGCTGCCGAGGCCGATTCCGGCACACGCACCTCCAGAGGGGGTTCGCCCCTTTGCCCTTCTCTTCGATGCTTCAGACTTCACGGGGCCAGAGCGGCTTCGGGATCTCTACGATTTCTTTCACCCCCTGATCCGCCCCTTACAACCTTGTGGCCGGATCATCGTACTGGGACGGCCGGCATCCTCTTCGAACTCACCTACCGAAGCAGCCGCGAGCATGGCTCTTGAGGGATTTATCCGATCCGTCGGCCGCGAGATAGGGCGCAAGGGAGCCACAGCCTCCGTGGTGTACGTCGAACCTGGAGCGGAACGCCGCTTGTCGCCCGTGTTGCGGTTCCTGCTCTCCCGCCGTTCCGCCTATTTCACTGGACAACCCGTGCTTGTAGCGGCAACCGCGGCATCCTGCGATCCTGTCTTCGTTCGGCCGCTGGAGCGTAAGATCGCCCTGGTGACCGGCGCTGCTCGCGGCATCGGGGCAGCGACGGCGCGAGCGTTGGCCCGCGAAGGCGCCCACGTCATCTGCCTCGATCTGCCGTCAGAAAGAGAGCTCATCGACAAACTTGCACTGGAAATCGAGGGAAGCGTTCTTCCGTGTGATATTACACAGGAGGAGGGGCCCTTGTCGGTGAGTAGATTTATTCAGGAGCGCTTCGAAGGTCTCGATATCGCCGTCCACAACGCCGGGACCACCAGGGATCGGACTTTGGGTCGGATGAAGCCCAAGGAATGGGAGCTCCCTTTGGCCGTGAATCTGGCGGGGCTGATCCGGCTGAATGAGGCCCTCCTGCCCCTTTTTCAGGACCGGGCACGGATCATCGCCCTCTCCTCCATCGCCGGCATCGCCGGCAACGTCGGCCAGACCAACTATTCCGCCTCCAAAGCCGGGGTTATCGGCTATGTAAAAGCCCTGGCCCCGGCACTCTCCAATCGCGGCATCACGCTGAACGCCGTGGCTCCTGGTTTCATAGAAACGCGGCTTACCGCAGCCATCCCCCTGGCCACCAGGGAAGTGGCCAGACGCCTCTGCAACCTGTCCCAAGGGGGGCTTCCCCAAGACGTGGCCGAGATCATCACGTTCCTGGCCAGTCCGGGGGCCAGCGGAATCACTGGTCAGGTCCTCCGAGTATGCGGAGGGAGCTTCGTGGGCGCCTGAGATTTGAGGGTTCCAGGCCCCTGCCCCGGGTGAGGAGAAGCGAGTGGCGGCGGACGGATTGCCGCAGCCGCGAGCGGAACGCAACGAGAAGCAAGAAAGCGGTTTGCTCGAATTGTGGCCTTTGACCCGGAAATCTCATCAAATTCCTGCTGCGTCAACGCAATCATCGCAGCCAACAGCGTGCTCCCCGGTGAGGCGTCCTCAACGTAGTTCCACTACGCCTCCGGCGCCTGCCTGTCGTCGGACTCGCTGGCTGCGCCCCGACGGCCAAACAAGCTCATCCGTTTCGGAAGTTCCTGCTGTAAAAGAGCTCTCCACGATGTTCCACGGGCCGAAGCTCACCCCGTTCCACCAATGTTTCCACGACGCTCCAAGATGCCTTGGCCTTGGCCAGGAAATCGGAAACTTCACCGCGGCGCATGGGGTGGACCGCAAGAATCCCCAGAAGATCCCGTTCCACGTCGCCGGCAAACCCGAACGAAGCGTCTGAAAAACCCACCAGACACTCAACGTTGGGGATTAGCTTTCCGAAGATGTGATAGGCTCGGGTAACGGCCTCTTCACTGGCGGGTCTGGCGCTGGCCGCCATGGTTGGTCGGGTCGGCACTGCGATGTACGCCACTTTAGGCGCCAGGCCGGCCACGAAAGCGGCTGTGATAGCCAGTTTTTCCTCGTTGTCGTTGATCCCGTCCAGAAGCATCGTCTCGGTGATCAACCGCCCCTGGAACTCCTCCGAAAACGCACGAAGCCCCTCCAACATGCGCTTGAGCGTAACACCTCGACCCGGACGGTTGACCCGCCGCCAAGCCACTTCGTCCACAGTGTCGATCTTCACGGAAACGAGGTCGGCCAGGGCTAGCTCCCGGCGAACTTCTTCTAGATGGAGCAAGGAGGCGTTGGTGAACACCGCTATGGGAATGCCCAGTGGCTTCAGTCCCAGAATCTCCCTTCCCAGATGGAGCTCTAAGGTCGGCTCGCCATCGGGGACAAAACTAAGGTGATCGATGGCCTCATCCCGCTTCCGAAGCTCCGATACTCTGTCCGAGACCTCCCGAACCAGGATCTCCGGCCGATAAAACTCCCTTCGCGAAAGATCCCAATCCAGGGTTGGCCCCACCTGGCAATAGACGCAGCCATAGGAACAAGCCTTGGGCTGAGGAACATTGTTGACTCCCAAACTTCGGCCCAAACGCCGCGAGGGGATCGGTCCAAACGCAATCATCCGCTGACCTCCAAAACCGGTTCTCGTCCCGCGCCTACCGGGCTACTTCGTGGATCATCCGGCAGTGCGGGCAAACGAATCCAGCCACTCCCCGAACCGGATCAGTTTGCCAAGAAGCCGGATTCCGTTTCAAATGATCCTGGGTGAAGCAAAATCTTCTTGGCGAACGCTTCCTATGGTTGTCTTCCGCTCGCATCGGGCGCGGGCCCGCGCCCGCTACTCACCTTTCATCGCCGGCTGGAAGACTACTTTTCCGGCCAGACGCGCTGTCCGAAGATCCTTCAGGAGACCCGTCAATGCGCATTCTTACTCAACTGCTCGTAGGTTCATTCATGATTTCCATCGCCCTAGCGCCATCCCTCTCCAACGCGGGTCCCGTGACCATCGCGACCTTCAATACGGAGTTCCTCACGCGCCCAAAAATCCACCTGAAGTTCGGCCAGCGCTTCATCATCGAAGATCCATCGGACCAGAAGCGCTGGAATGACAAGAAGTTCCGCGATGAAAAGTTCACCGAAGCAGCCAGGGCCACTGCCGCCTATATCGCTTCGTTCCAAGCCGATATCTTAGCCTTGACCGAAGTCGGCGACGAACGAGACGTCCGCGAGCTAGTCAACGAGCTTGACAAGGCCGGCGTCACCTATCCTCACATCGCCCTTTCCCACCAACTGGACCCCAAGACCTTTCAAGGAGTGGCTGTCCTGTCCAAGTTGCCCCTGGGAGAAACAAGCCCATTACCGGGCTTCGAAACCTACCTGCCCGAGCCGGACGACCCCGAGCAAGAACTCGAAGCCGAGGTCCTCAAAGGCCTCCAAACCTCCTTCACCGTGGACGGACAAACCTTTTACCTCTTTTTGGTTCACCTGAAAAGCGAACGAGGCGGAAACGAGGCCGACGAACGCCGCATCGCCCAAGCCTCCATCGTCCGCCGACTGACTCTGCCGCTCCTGGAACGTGGTCAACACGTCATCGTCGCCGGAGACATCAACGATCACCGAGGCCAGCCCACTCTCCGAAGAATCCGAGGCCTGGACGATATCGGGCCGGACCTCCTCCAGACCGGACAGGCGAACTTCTTTTCCCGCAACAAACGGAACACCCGCTGGACCTACGAGTTCCAGGGCGTCCGAGAACAGATTGACCACATTCTGCTTTCCCGTTCGATCCTTGAAGCTTGCGGCAAAAAAGGAGTTCGGAGCCACGTTATCAAGAAGTCTTATCCGCCGGTCTCTGATCACCGACCCTTCCTGGTGACCCTCCATCTGAAGGAGCAGCTGGCCACTCGGAATAACCAGCCACAACCGAACAACTGAGGGGTATCCACGCAAGGCGGGACATTCCCGGGACTGTGGAATCGCAAGCGTCCGGGCAACGCCTCGCTATCGCTCGGCGGGTCACGTTTGCGTGACTCGAAGGGTCACGCCGCGCGTTACCCGAAGGTGGTCCGGGGATTCC
>JAJRTK010000064.1 GCA_024278345.1 bacterium
AGGCCCCGGACGACCTTCGGGTAACGCACGGCGTGACCCTTCGAGTCACGCAAACGTGACCCTTCGAGTCACGCAAACGTGACCCTTCGAGTCACGCAAACGTGACCCGCCGAGCGATAGCGAGGCGTTGGCGCTTGCAGTTCCACAGTCCTGGAATTGTCCCGCGTTACGTGGATGCCCGTTCGCCCCATTTCCTCCTCGTCCCTCCCCCCGTTCGTCGTCGGCCTTCCGGTCGATGACGCGGACGCGGTCGGTGCCGGTCATCCCCCCCTCCTCACCCCTCATCAGGTTCCCAGCGCAAGCCTGGAATAGGCGTCGCGCAGCGTCCGGAAAACGGCTTTGGCCCGAAGTCTTCGGACAGCCCGGCGCCGGTGCTTGCGGCGCCGCGAGATCCTCTTCACGTGCGCTTCCAGGACTTCTTTTTCCCGGAGCCTTAGTTGCCCGTTGGCCAGGATTTTCGAGGTCCGGTCGTAGTCGTTGTAAAAGCGCACGAGGGTCTGTTCGAACCCATAGGTAAAGGACTCAACCGTTCGATAGGGATTCAGCATGTTGTAGAACCACTCCCGCGGATCCGGTTCCAGCAGGAGAAAGCGGCCATGATACCGCCGGTAGAGCTGTTCGTCTTTCCGCCGCAGCCGGTAAAGCCGCTGGTAGTACAGAATGCGGTAGTAGGATTCAGCCATGGCGGGGAGGTTGTCGAACTCCAGCTCGAGATCGGTGCGGAGCGGCACGATGGGGTTGATGGCGATGATGAAGTCCTGGCGCGCCTTCTGGAAGGCATGGGTGATGTTGACGCTTCGGGAGAGCCCGCCATCTTTCAAGATAAGAGGCCGCCCGGTATTGGGCTCTTGAATTCGGACAGCATCGATTCCAGGAAGAGAGCAAGAGGCTCGGATGGCCAGGGAAATCGGCAGCGTCTTGTACCGTTCCGAACCAAAATAAATCACTTCGCCAGCGCGGTTGATAGCACATGCAAGGATGTACAGGGAGATGCCAGGCGGAAGATCTCGGAAGTCATCGGTTTTGCCAAAACTCTGTTGCTGCCGTTGAACCCATTTTTGTAACCGTTCCCCCGTAAGCAGACCTTCAGGAATAAAATTGACCAGGTTCGAGGCGGTTTCCAGAAAGGTCTGCCCTTGGTGGCAGTAGGCCTGCTCCATGAGATCGAGGACCGCCATGGGGATCTTGAGCAGCAATCGCTTCCATTGCTTGAAATTCGGTGCAAAAAAAATCGATGGCTGAAATGCGTTCTCAGAACCCCGGAACATGGAAAGAAACTGCCCATGGATGGGGATCTGCTGCGCGCAAGCACCCGCCATGATCGAGCCCGCGCTGATCCCCTGCCACGTCGTGAAGAGCGAGAAAACAGGATCGGCTTCCCGATAAAAGTCCCACTTGGCGCTTTCGGAGAAATCCGACATCGTCCGTGGATCCTGCAAGAGCCGGAAGCCATCCATGCCCAGCCGGTCTTCCACGACGTCGAAGAAACTCTTGCGCACCATCGAGGCTTCAGATGTCTGACTTTCGTCCAGAAGCGCGACATTCAGCGCCTCCGTGACTCCCAGCATGTAGCAGCCACCGACAATACCGCCGCCAGCGAAAGCGATCGCCCGTCGGATTGGGGGGCCGTGCTCCATCAGGTTACTCACCGGAGCCTCCTCATTCTGGCGTCAACTGGTCCTTCGAGAAGTCGGTCTTCTGCTCCACGACCCACCGGGATTTCCTGGAAGGCGAGCAAAGAAATCCCACGTTGAATCCGCCTCGGGCAGGGTTGGCAGCATGCACCAAGCCCACGTTCCGGGGCTTGAGCCAGGGGTGGGCCGCTCCGATTCAAAACAGCGGATAGACCAAGCTCCTTACATAGCGTCACGGAGAGGGCATCCGACTCTTGGATTTCCCTCAATTAAAACAAGGTTCCCTGCATTGCCGGCGGCCGATTTCCTTGCCGCTCTGGCTGCCGTGGCCTGCTGGGACCGCCAGGTTGAAGAAGGAGCTACGATGGGCTTTTTCGCCTTGGGTCCCGTGGCTGGCCTATGGGTCAAAGGGAACCTGGTACGCCTGAGAGGATTCGAACCTCCGACCTTTGCATCCGGAGTGCAACGCTCTATCCAACTGAGCTACAGGCGCCCAATCACAAGATATGTTAAAATCACCGGCGAAAGCTGTCAAGAACGAGCCGCCTCGACGGCCCCTCTTTTTTCTTCCGCTCGGCTTTCTTTCACACCGCTCTACCCCGGATATCTCATCACGGATCGTGACGAGATACCCTGATTCGCGTTTCCATCAAGGACGAGGAAAAGCGTGGGGATGGTTTTTAACCCACCCGTGCAACTAAGGAGATGTTCATGTCCACAATCTCAAGAATCGCCGCCACCCTTCTTCTCTTCCTCTTTTTGCCTTGGATGCCTCCCCTTGCCCAGGCAGGTCCAAGAACCAAGATCAAAGAATGCAAATGCTCCGTCAAGACTCCGAAAAACTGGTGGATCGCAGAGTTTCGCCCCGGGACCGGGGGGCTGGATTATCTCGTCACCGCTTCCCCCAATGAGCATCCCACCAACTCCGACATTCCCAGCGTCAATTTTCTGCGCCAGAAACTGGACGACGGAGTCTCCGCCACGGCCGAAAAGTTTTTGGCGGAGCTTGGAGCCCAATTCGAAGGTCAGGATGTGGGGGAGCCCAAGGAGGCCAAGCTTGGCAAGACCAAGGCGGCCAGTCTGGACGTGACCATCCAGCGCCCCGATGGCGTCTCCGTCAGCCAGCGCTACTATGCCACCGTTCGATCCGATGAGGTCTATGTCCTCATCCTGACCTGGCAGAATGAGGAGGAGCTTCAGAAACTCATGGAATCGGTCAAAAGCGTCAAATTCAGACGATGACAACGTTCCCGGAGATTTCCCAGGGTGAATGGGAGGCATGCGATGGAGCTCACCATCACGGAAGCGGCCAGATTACGGGGAAAGAGCCCACGGCATGTGCTCTTTTGCAACGGGGAAAAACGCGAGGCAAGAAAATCGGGAGGCAGGGGGTCATCTCCAAGGAGGATTTGCCGATTTCCGAGGGGCGGAAGCAGGCCTGGATCGCCCGGCGCCAGGAAATCGCCGGCGCTGTGGACGAAGCGTTGGGCCGGCACCGGTCGGGTGCGAAGGAGACCTATTCGGTGACGGACCTCCGGGCTTTTTCCGTGGGACTCGAACTCTATTCCCGGATTCTGGCGGCGCTGGGTGCCGGCAGCGCGGCCGCGCTGCATCTTCGGGAGGCATTGGAGCGGTTGAGTTGTGGCTGCCACGCCTACCTTGGAAGCGAAAAACGGGAACACTTTCGGCGTGCCCGGGAACTGGCGGCGGCGGTGGTCGCTCTCTTCTTGGAGGCGGAGGGAGAAGCGTCGGTGCCGGATGGCGCGACACCAGGGCAACAGTTGAGCCGCGAATTGGAGCAGTCGATGTTGCCGGGGATTGGCGGGTTGATTTGGGTCGGCAAATCCTCGAGCTGTCGTTCGAGCTAGGCTCCAGGATCGCGCTGGTGCTCCAGGGGTATGGAGGTTTGACCAATTTTGGCCCGATTTGTAGCAAGGGCGTCGTCCTTCCGGGGAAACGGTAGGCAAAAAGTAGCAATGGATTGTCTCGGATACGAGTGATAGGCTTTTTGTTCAGCATTGCGACGCGGTGGCCACGGTTACGGAAAGGCGCCGCGAAGGAGTGGAGTCAAGAAGGAGTGTTGCACTACGACGAGGGATACAAACAGCTCTTTTCGCGGCGGAGGATGGTAGAGGATCTTTTGCGGGGCTTTGTAGTAGGGGAGGCGTGGATATCGGAGGTGGATTTCAGCACGCTGGAACGGAAAGGGGCGGGACACGTGGGGGACGACCCGCGGAAGCGGGAAGGGGACATGGTGTGGCGAGTGCGGGTGGGGGAGCGGTGGCTGTGGCTTACATCCTGCTGGAGTTTCAATCGGAAGAGGATCCGTTCATGGCGGTGAGGATGCTGGTGTACTTGGGACTTTTGTACCAGGACATCATCAAGTCGGAGAAGCTGAAGAAGGGTGACAAGCTGCCGTTGGTGCTGCCGTTG
>JAJRTK010000065.1 GCA_024278345.1 bacterium
GACTGGAGAGCCGTATGCGGGAGAACCGCACGTACGGTTCGGAGGGAGGGGAGGCGCAAACCAATGCGCTTTCCCTACCCCTATCCACATCTTTGTGCGCTGCGTGCTTTTTTCGGGTGGCCGGTACCATGACCGAGGCCCCCATTTTTCCAAACTAGCGTCCTCTTCTTCGGGTCCGAACCGTTCCCATGGCGTGGTTCTCGCCTTCGTCGTGTGAGAAAAGGAAAAGTGCTCAAAAATTGGCTGGAGGCCGGTTGAGAATCTGGATTGAAGCGACACCTTTGCCTTCGTACAGTTCAGGGCCGTCTCCAAGATCTAGCTCAAACCTGTAATCTCCGATAAACAGGTACTGGACGGGGTGTGAAAACTGCTTGACGATGAAACGCACAATGGCCGAATCCAGACCGTCGAGCCAGTCGTAACGTTGGACTAGACGAAGCCTGGTACTCCCCGTCAAGGAGACCGAACCGCTTTTTTCCGAAATCTCGAAACCGCTGGGGATTGGGTAACGCGGTTTCTTGTCTTCTTTCCTCAAGCCCGTGTAACGACGGGTAAATTGAGTGGAACGGTGGACAACCCGACCACCTTTCCATACGTAGAGGAGCGCTTTTCGGCGAGGTTGGGATCCGGTCGGGGCCGTCGATTCCACAAAGCTGAACTGGACGTCTCCCTCAAACGTATGAAACTGGAACTGGCTAACAGCTAGTTTGTGCTCCGCGATTTCAGAGGCGTTGTAGATCAAGGTCCCATAGCCAGTTCCCAGATCGATGGCTTTTTCTTTTGGATGCTGGATGGTGGCCTGGCCTTGGAGCCTAGGCGCGAGGACAACAGTCTCGCTCTTTTTTTCGCCTGCCATTGGCTGATTCGAGGGTCGAAACAGCTTGGCAACGGGGCGGCTCTGTACAAAGAGACGACCGCGGCTGTTTTTCATTTCGAGCTGGTGAACCGCGGGCGACAGTCGAAACGTGTGCTTGGCGATTCGGATGGTGACGCCCTCTTCGTCAATCTCCTGGCTCCACTGCTTTTTTTTCCGGCCATTCTTAATGAGTGTGAAACGGCCATCCGGAGATACGATCATTCCTACGGCCAAACCCCGGTGGCTTCCTGGCCCAAGATTGGAAATCTGGAACCGGGCAAACAAAAAATAACCGGCCGGAAACCCGAAAATGTAGTCCCAGGACTCCCACGCCCCGCCCCCCTTGAGAAAACGCGGGGCCAACTCTTTGGCGGAAAGAGATTGTGCGCGGGAAGTAGGACTGGCGGCTTGGACCCTCGGCTCGGGAGCACATGCACCGAGAATCGCTGAGAGTAGGACGAGAGCAGGGAACAGGGGATTGGATCTAGGTTTTTTGCCATGAGCCTTTCTTACAATGGGGCTTGGTGAAGGTTCCGGATTGGCAAATCGCCAGGTGGCAACACTGAAACATACAAACGGCATAAAGCAAGTTCCCTAGCAGAAAAACGTAGTGAACCCCGAGCCAGCGCCAACAGACTTTGTCGGAAAACTCCGTATCTGATAGCTCCAGTCCCGACAAAGATGACACTGGACCACGGCGGGGAGGATTTTCCGATAAAGTCTAACGGTGACAAGGTCGTTCTGTTCTTGATAGTGGAAGAGGAATGACTCCGAGCTGGCAAAAATCGGGTCGTGCTCCGTCCTTAGGGTATTGGAGGGTCAAGAATCGGGGTCGTGCTCTTCTTTCAGGACGGAGTTGTCGGCAAACCCTTTGTTTTCTTCGTGTTGCGTTCCGCTCACATCGGCGGCAGTCCGTCCGCCGCTGTTCGCCATCATCGCCCTTGCCCCCTTCTCCATGCCCCAAAAGCGTCTGGCGACCGAAATGTCGTCACTCCCACAAGTTTGACTCCGAAAGAGCATCATGCAATCACTTGAAAAACCAGCTATCACCGCATCTTCCACGATTATTCTTTCGGGTCCGGGAGCCGGGTGGAAAGTCGCCGGGCTGACAAATCTAGACCGGTTGGTGATGACGGCACTTCAGGGGGAAACCGACGAAATATGGATTGTAGCCGAAAAGCCGGAGCCGTTGCGAAAACTGATCCGCCCATCAGCCTATCATAGGGCGGCCATCCACTTCGTGCGCCCCGATGAGACAGGTTTCAGATGGTCGGATTCGGGCAAAGACGCGAAGCCAATTCTTCTCCTGAACACCGAGCTAGCAGTCGATCCCCGGTTTGCGGACCGCCTTTTTGCCAACATGGAGTCTCCGGCAGTATTTAGACTCGTTGCCACCGCGGCTGAGGTGAGCGGGCACCCCCTTTGTTTTCCCATGAAGATCGAAGACTCGGAAAGGCGCACCAAGGCTTCCCTCACCTTCCTTGGCGCTGGGATTTTGCCGGGTAAAGCAGCTGGAATCCTCTTCTCTATTTCACCGGAAAAGGAACTCGGCCATTGGCTTCGCAACCAGCGGATCCTTCCCCATTTCGTTGAGACGGCCGACCGAATCTGCAGAGTTCTTCACAGCGAAACCGACGCCGCCCAAGCAACCGCTTCACTGCTCAAGGCCGTGGGCAAAGAAAGCGATGGCTTCGTTTCCAGGCGGCTCAATCGGCGCTTCTCCAATTGGGTGTCGGCACAGCTTATCGATACATCGGTCACCCCGAACATGCTCACGGCCGTGACGCTGTTCTTGGGAATCCTTGGCGGTCTGATTCTGCTTCCGGGCCGGAGCTGGAGCTTCATCGCGGGCGCTGCCATTTACCAACTGAATAGCATGCTTGACGGGAGCGATGGCGAAATCGCGAGGCTCAAGTTCCTGGGAAGCAGATTCGGAGCCTGGGCCGATACCTTCTGCGACCAGATCGGGAACATCGCCTTTGCGGCAGCTCTTCCCGTGGGACTATACCGGAAGCACGGAGGAAATGAGGTCTACCTGTGGCTCGATCTTCTGCTGGTTGCCACGATCTGCGGAATGCTGTTGATCGCATTTTTCCAGACACGAGCCACCACCGGCGCCGCCAACTTCAATGACTTCGGTCGAAACCTGGTTCGCGGTGCAAGTGGCAACGCCACCTGGCGCCGCATTACGGGGATCATCGTCCAACTTGCACGGAGAGACAGTTACGCACTTCTATTCCTGGTCTTGGCGATTTTGGGTTTGGAAGAGGTCATCTTCGGCACGCTACTTTTGGGTGCCGTGGGCCACGTGATGGCATACGGCGTCTTAAGGGTCATTTCAGGGAATCCGGAGATTTCCGCCGGTCGTTCACGAGGTTCTTCAGCTAAGGGAGGCATCGTTCAATAGTCATGTTTGATGGCGCCACGCAGATCAGCTCCCCTTGCCCCTTCCAGACGAATCCCTCGAATGTCGGCCCCGGCGAAAACCGCGCCGGTGAGGTAACAGCGGCCAAGATCGGCATTCTGGAGAATCGCTCCCGCCAGCGTGGCATGGCCAAGATTGGCCCGCACAAGATTGGCGTCGGCAAGATCGGCCCCCGCCAGATTGGCGTCGCTCAGCATGGCACGCGTCAACTCGGCGCCGCGTAGAGAGGCTCTGCTAAGATTGGCTCCACTCAAGTCCGCATCGCTCAGATCAGCCCCAGCAAGATCGCAGGCACTTAGGTCAGCTCCACTCAAATGTGCCTTGACCAAAGTGGCGCCCCTGAGAGATGACCGGGACAGGTCGGCTCCTCCAAGACTGGCGGAGGTCACGTGCGCATGGTCTAGGTGGGCGCTCTTGAGGTTGGCCTTGTTGAGATTCGCTGCGGATAGGTTACACTGGGTCAGTCGGGCCTTCCGAAGATCGGCTCCTTCAAAAAGAGCATTGGCCAGGTGGGATCGGCTCAAGTCGGCTCCCGTGAGCTTCGCCTTGTTCAATCGGATGCCGGCAAGATTGAGGCCCGTCAGATTGGCGCCGGTCAAATCCGGTCGAATCGTTCGGTTCGCCTGCCGCCACTTGTTCCAAGCGGCGACGCCTTTGCGAATGAGTTTCATCTGTCGTTCATCGGCCATTCCAAGGAACTCCTTCCAAACCATGCGTTTGCCCCGGAGAACGGTCATCCGCCAGGAGCGAATCAGGAAAACCGCTTTGCATTGAACTGCCGCCTGGCATTGGGATTTGAGGTTGCGACGCCACATCCGATGCTGAATAGCTTTTGCTCAGGCTCAGGAGGATTTGAGAAAAGATGGCAATCACCCTCTTTTTTTTCGGCCAGTGGGATCGGATAGGCTGCTGAAAGACTAAACAGCGCTCCACTGACAGCCCCGAGGAACAATCCGTATCGTCCAAAAATCGCGAACCCCACGACGCCCAGGACAAAGGCGCCCACGAAAGCCGCCGAAGCCGGACTCGGGCGTGGCCCGGAGGCCAATAGGCGCTCTGCGAACAACAGGCGCGAGGGCTTCCTTGATCTGCAATCTGGTGTCTGCATGGCTCTGCTTCCCCGCAAGGCTCCACCAGGACCGCAATCTTGCAGGTCTTTGGTGAGCACTTGCTAACGACCTTAATTCATGGGATTCACACTCCGCAAGGAGTTGAGCCCAAAATCGGATCTCCTCAGACGCTCTTGCTCCTCGGGAGCGCACCACCATGAAAGCAATCCCATGAAAACGGTTCGGCAAACGGCCAAAGAAAGAGGTAGGTTCAAACTATTTTTCCTCGGCGCCTTTGGGATCGCTTTTTTGTGCCAGCCCCTGATTTTTTCAGGTTCACAGCTCGCGGCTTCCCCCAGAGACCAGGCGCGGGACGCCAGGCCGCCGGATTTGGAGAAAGACTCTGTTGACCGTCAAGTGGTGCGAGTCTTTTTCGAGGGCCGGGAAGCTCTGAGACGGCTTGCGCGGAAGGCCGAACCGTGGGAAGTCCATCTCGACGAGGGCTGGCTTCTTCTGGATATCGGGCCGTCTGAGAAAACCCGGTTGCTCGACGCAGGCTTCCGGCTGGAGGTCGATATCAAGAAGACGGCTGCACTCCATCGACCGAATGTGGCACTTCCGGGCCAGACTTCGGGTATCCCTGGATATCCCTGCTACCGTACCGTGGAAGAAACCTTTGCCGATGCCCAAGCGCTGGCGCCCAATCATCCGACGCTCGCCACCTGGATCGACATGGGAGACTCTTGGGAGAAGACCCAAAGCGGCGGTGGTTACGACATGATGGTGCTTCGCCTCACGAATTCCGAGACGTCGGGAACCAAGCCTAAGTTGTTCATCACAAGCTCCATTCATGCCCGAGAATACGCACCGGCGGAGCTGAACACCCGATTTGCCGAATACTTGCTCGACAACTACGGAACCGATCCAGACGTGACTTGGATCTTGGATTACAACGAAGTCCATCTGCTCCCGCAGTCAAACCCGGATGGCCGAAAGAAAGCCGAAACGGGACTCTCCTGGCGGAAAAACACAAACAACGCCTACTGCCCGAATTCCAACAGCCGGGGAGCAGATCTGAATCGGAATTTTACCTTTCAATGGAATTGTTGCGGCGGATCCAGCGGGTTCGAGTGTGACGACACCTACCGGGGACCGACGGCAGCCTCGGAACCCGAAATTCAAGCGATCCAAAACTATTTGAGCAGTGAATTTCCCGATCAGCGCGGCCCGGGCATCAACGATCCGGCTCCTGACAACGCCACGGGAATCTACATCGATCTCCATAGCTACAGCCAACTGGTTCTCTGGCCCTGGGGGTTCAACAGCACCCTGGCGCCCAATGCGACGCAACTCCAGACTCTCGGGCGGAAGCTCGCTTTTTTCAGCGGATACTACCCCGAACAGAGTAGCAGCCTCTATCCGGCTGATGGAGTGAGTGACGACCAGGCTTATGGAGAGCTCGGGGTTGCCGCGTATACTCTCGAACTCGGTACCTCATTTTTCCAGTCCTGCTCCACCTTCGAAAATAGTATCCTGGAAAGCAATCTCAAGAGCCTTCTCTACGCTGCCAAGGCGGCCAGAGCTCCCTACCAAATACCGGCAGGGCCTGATGTCATCTCCGAGGCAGTGGACCAAAACCCCGTCACTGTAGGAACCACCGTATTTCTTACCGCCACTCTGGACGACAGCCAATACGAAAACTCCAACGGCAGCGAACCCGTCCAGAACATCATGGCCGCCGAGGCAACCATCGACGTGCCCCCCTGGTCCGTTCCCCCTCCGCCAGTGACCATCCCCATGGCGGCAGTCGACGGATCGTTCGACAGCCCCACCGAAGCAGTCCAGGCCAGTTTCGACACCACGAGTCTCAGCCAAGGGCGGCACACCGTCTTCATCCGCGGTCAAGATGCCGCCGGAAACTGGGGCGCCGTCAACGCAGTCTTCCTCTACGTCATCGATCCAGCGACATCACCCACGATTCAGGGAACCGTCCTCGAAACCGGTTCCAGCGTTCCGCTGCAGGCTCAGGTCACTGCAAACGAACTCTTTCAAGTATCTTCTGATCCGGCGACAGGTTTTTACCAAATGCAGGTGCCAAGCGGAACCTACACTCTCGTGGCTACAGCCACGGATCATCGCTCATCCACGGTGACCGGAGTCGTAGCGATAGACCAGCAGACGACGCAACAGGATTTTCTCCTCACGCCCGTCTGCACAGCTTTCCGGGACGACGGCGAGCAAGGGGATCAGGGATGGACAGCTTCGGCTCCTTGGGCGCTCACCACGGAGGCGGCCCATAGCCCGACGAAATCTTGGACTGACAGCCCGGGAGGCAACTATGCGGATGGCCGCAATGTTTCCCTTACGTCACCACTTATCGACCTTACTGGCTGGCAGGAGATGGCCTTGGAGTACTGGCAGATCTGCGACACGGAAGCCACCTACGATTTCTGCCGTGTAGAGGTTTCCACGGGGGGCTCCTGGAGCGAAGTGGCCTCCTACGACGGAAGCCAGACCCAATGGCAGTCAATCACACTGCCCATGACTCAACTGGAGGGAGCACAGGCAGCCCAATTCCGCTTCCGCTTCACGTCGGACGTCTCCATCACCGCCGACGGGTGGCATCTGGATGACATCCGTCTTCGGGGCACGAGCTCAGTTTGCGCTCAACCAGCATTGACGCCCACGCTAACTCCCACTGCCACGGCGACCCTTACTCCGACGGCCACTCCGACGGCCACGGCCACACCCACTGGAACCTTCTCCCCCTCTCCGACCCCCACCGGGACATGGACTCCGACACCGACATTCATCCCGACGCCGACATCGACCTCTTTGCCTACATCGCCACCAACCGCGACCCCGACAAGCTTTCCGACCAACCCCCAGCCAACGGCAACTCCATCGCCAACGGAAAGTCCGACGAATTCTCCGCTCCAAAGCACCGCATCACCGACATTGACCGCCACTCTAGCCATTCCCCCCACAAGCTCTCCCACCGGGGAGCCCACCCCTCCTCCCCCCACGGAGGCATCTCCGACTCCCACAGCCTCCCCCGTGGCGGCCAGCGCCGAATCTCATCCCATGGCCATTCTCTTTCTATTCTTCTTTCTTGCCGCATTCCTTGCCGCCAGACCCCGAGTTCTCCCCTAGTCCTTCGAAAAACGTATCACTCCCAGTTGAATCAGGGCCGTGACAAGGAAAAGATCCGCTGCAAGAGCCACAATGAGCACCATGGGAAGAAGTGTCCCAAAGGCATGGAGACTGAGGTAGCTACTGGCCAAAAATGGCAAAAATCCCAAAACCAGAATGACCGAAGTCATCACGATGGCCCGGCCCGTGAAATGAAGCGTTCTTTCCAAAGCTTCGCCCAGATCGTCAGTCCGGCTTGATTCCAAGCGAAACCGCATCAAATAGTGGATGGTGTCATCCACGCCAATTCCTATGGCCAGCATCGCCACCATCAGAATGTCGGAATCCACGAATTCCCAGGCAAATCCAAGGTAGCCGCCCAGGACAAAGAGCGGCAGGATATTGGGGATCATGGACCACAAACCGACCCGTATCGATCCGAAGCCCAGAATCATCATGACGCCGATGAGCAGGATCGACATCAAGACGCCGATCTTCTGGCCCGACACGATTTCTTCCAGCCACTTCCCCATGAGCAAGAAAAGGCCGTTCGCCTCAACCGTAAGCTCGGGAGGCAAGTGGCGAAGCGCCAGCTCTTCCGCGGCTTTTCCCACACCCGCGATGGCTCGCATGGCATTCGTATTCAAGCGCACGGCGATGCGCATTCGCCGCCGGTCAAAACCGACGAAGCGGTGGAGGTCTTCTCCACCGGACATCTCGAAGAGCAATAAGAGCTGGGCGATCTCTTCATGAGTCTGGGGGAGGCGGCCCACCTCTGTTCCGGCATGAAGCTCGCCGTAAATAGTTTCCAAAAGGTCAACGAGGGAAATCGTCCAATCGACACCGGGAAGCGCTTCGATGGCATCCTGATAGCGAGCCAGTGCCGCGATCCGCTCCGGCTCCAAAAGCCCGCCTGCTTCTGACGCTTCAACATACAAATCAATGGTGCTGGTACCCTGAAACCTCTCTTCGAAATATCGAGCATCGACGCGAATTTGGCTCTTCTCGGCCAGCCTTTTGGCCATGTCCGTTTCGATAGTCATCCGGCTGATCCCAACGAGGGCCAGAAGACCGACCGCGCCAAATAGCGAAACCGTCAGCCACGGTCGCCGAGTCACCCGGCTTCGCACCCAATCGAGCACGCGATCCAGCAGAGCTTGCACACGGGCCGTGGTGCCACCACGCCAGGCTTTCGGAGGCGGCAGCAGCGAGAAGAAGATCGGGACCAGGGTGACGGCCAACAGAAGCGCCAGCGCCACTCCCACTCCCAGCACAAGCCCAAGCTGCCGAAATACGGGCGTCGGAACAAACGACAGAGAAACGAAGCCCACAAGAGTCGTCACGGAAGTCAGCACACAGGCGATCCCCACATCCGCCGCGCTGTTCAAGATCGCCTGTTTCTGACTGTGGCCAGCCTCCAACTCCAAAAGATAGGCACTGCAAAGGTGGATCACATCGGAAAAACCGACAATCATGATGACCGCCGGCACCGACGCGAGCATGATGTTGATCTGGTGATCGAGCAAGACGGCAAAGCCCATGGTCCAAATGACGGCAATCAACGACACTGCGCCAGTAATCGCCACCGGCCAAAGCCTGTGGAACATGGCGTATACGGCAACTAGCAAAAAGAGCGCCACCACGGGAAAGAGGCGATCGAGGTTGAAATAGCTCTCGTCCATGATGGCGGCGAAAACCGCCGGAGTCCCCGCCCGATGCAGCACCCTCGGTTCAAAACCTTCGTCCGTGAAGCGCTCCAGGATCGCCTCCACCAGGATGGGAACGCGTTCAGCGGCCCGATCAGCGTCATTCGTCAGCTCCACGATCACCGCCAAATCCCTGAGATCGCGGGAGACCACCAAGCCAGAGGCAAAACGGTCGCTCCTCAGCCGCTCCAGAACCTCCTCCCGCCGTTCCGGGTTCTCAAGGGCCACGTCGCCAAAGGCGGCGACGCTAAGAGAATCCTCCTTTCCCTCAATCCACTGGGCGCTAAAAATACTCCGTGACGATGCGACGTCGGGGAGCTCCTCGATAGCCTCAACCACTCGCCGAAGAGACCGGAGAAAACGGGGATTCAGCGGATCGTCAGCCTCCACCGCCACCACCAAGATGTCATCCGATCCAAATTCGTCCACCCACTCCACATATTGCCGATACCCGGGGCTATCCCCCAAGAACAGTTTGATCATCGACGTCGCCACAACCGCCGAGCGGAGCGCATAAAGAGCACCACACGTTACCAATCCGCAGATCAACAACACCCAAAACCGATGAGCTAGGACCACACCCAAACTTCGTCGCACGAATCTCTCCCCGCGCATCACTTTCACTTCGACCCTTCCCGTTTTATTGTTGCGTTCCGCTCCCGTTCCTCGCGGCCGCTCGGACCACTCGCCGGTTTCACCCGCACCGATGAGGCAGACGGGCGAATTTCGTTCCCGGCCTCGGTCATGGTACCGGCCACGGTGCAGATTTCAGACGCCGCGCCAGGGCTTCCAGCCCTGGAACCCGGCGGAGGCTCTGGATATCGCCTACGGCGATTATCTCCGCTGCGCTTACGCTCCGCTCAGGTTCCGGCACCTCCGCTGGGAGCGCCGCTC
>JAJRTK010000066.1 GCA_024278345.1 bacterium
CAGCTTGTGAGGGCCACGGCAATCGTGGAGCGGAAATTCGGCTCCGTGGACGCTCTGGAACCGAAAGAAAAGCTCCGGGCTGCCCGTTATTTGGCCAGAAGGGGATTTTACTCCGAGGTCGTACGGGAAGCCCTGGGGCCACTTCCAAGAATTTAGTGAAGCGAAACCGATGTCGCTCCCTTCCAAGGCCGATGACCAATCCGGTGGGAATCGGCGGCGCGGTGCCAATCGATGGAACATCCACCCTGGCGGCGGTTTTATGAGCGGTGGGGAAACTGCTGGGCCAGGATTTTCAGCCGCTGGAAGTTTTCCTTGCATTCCCGCTGGACGGCCTCCACATCGATGTCATCGATGCGGAATCGCTTCTGCTGGCGATAGTATTCCCGGGGGTCAATCCAGGCTGGCTCCACGTTGACCCGGTAGGTGCAACCATCCCAGATTTCGTAAAGAGGAAACAGGCCAGCCGCCACGGCCAGGCGAACCAGTTGCGCAGATTCCGCTGGCTCGGATTTCCAGCCCGTGGGGCAGGGCGAATGCATGAGCAGGAACCGCAGCCCACGCAGGGATAGAGCGGTTCTGAGCTTGCGTGCGAAGTCTTCCGGGTGACCGATGGAGAGGGTCGCCGCGTATGGGATCCGATGAGCGGCCAGGATGGAGAGGATATCCTTTTTCCGCTCGGTCTTGCCCTCCGGAGTCGTGGTGGTCCTCGCGCCCAGAGGCGTGGCCGAAGACCTCTGGCCACCGGTGTTCCCATAGATCTCATTATCGTAACAGATGTACAGGATATTCTCGTTGCGTTCGGCGGCAGCGGAAAGAGTGCCCAGTCCGATGTCGTAAGTGCCGCCATCTCCAGCCCAACAGATGATTTGCTCTGACTCGTTGTTGATCTCGCAAACACCGGCCATCCCGGAAGCAACGGCAGGCGCCGAGGCGAAGGTGGTGGCGATCACCGGAACTCCGTAGCTCGAAGTGGGGAAGCCCCCGGCCGTAACGATTCCACAGCAGGCAGGAATGGCCAGCATACACTGTTGACCGGTCTCCTCCAGGATTCGATCAAGCATGTTGAGGCCGACGCTCATTCCGCAACCGCCGCAGTTGGTGTTGCCGGGCCGAAGCAGGCAATCTTCGGAGCAGGCGATGGTGGGATTGACAGGAACAGAAGAGGTTTCAACGGTGCTGGTGGAGTTCATCGGCTCTTCTCCTTTCCGGCTTCGATGGCCATCCAAATAGGCTTGGTTGCCCGGTGGCGCGAGGTGATATCGCCGATCACTTGGTCGATGACCGAAGGCGTGACATCGCCGCCGCAAAGACCGGTGAGGTACCCCTGCACCAAAGGGGACGGGGAACAGTCTTGGAGGGCGGCCCGAACATCCCACCAGAAGATGCCGCCGATTCCGGCGGCGTAGTTTCGATCAAGGACGGCGATCTTCTTCGCCGTACGGCAGGCGGCGCGGATTTCGGCTTCGGGGAAGGGTCGGTACATCTTGATCTTGAGAAGGCCAATCTTCTCTCCGACCGCTCGCCGATTCCGGATCACTTCCCGAGCCGTGGTGGCAATGGTCGATGACGCAATGAGCACCGTCTCGGCGTCTTCGACGCCAAAAGTCTCTACCGCTCCCGTAACCTCGCGGCCAAAGACTTCGGCGAAGGCCGTGCGGCACTCTTCCAGGACCCCCGGAACCCTTTCCATCGCTTCATCGATCTCCAGCCGCTGGCTCATGGCCTCCTGAGGCCAGACCAGGCCGCCCATGGTAGCGGGTTTGTCGCAGCGAAGGCGGTGGGGCAGGTCCAGGACCGGCAGAAACCGGTCAACGAGCTCTTGTTCCGGAAGGTCCGTCCCCATTTGCGTGTGAGAAACGATGAAGGCATCGAGGCAAACCAGGGCCGGAAGTAGGATTCGGCGATCCTCCGCCAAGCGGAAGGCAAGAAGAGTTGTATCCAAGACCTCCTGGTTCGTCTCGCAGTAGAGCTGGATCCAGGGGAAGTCTCGGAGCATGAGCGTATCGCTCTGGTCGGCCCATATATTCCAGGGCGGGCCCAGGGTCCGGTTGACGGCGACCATGACGATGGGAAGCCGGTAATAGCCGGCCACCATGATATTTTCCACCATGTAGGCAAGCCCGTTGGACGAGCTGGCTGTGAAGGCCCTGGCTCCGGAGATAGAGGCGCCGATGGAGACCCCCATGGCGCTGTGCTCGCTCTCCACGGGAATGACTCGTCCCTTGGTGAAGGGGAATTTGGCGACGTACTCGACGATCTCCGTTTGGGGAGTAATGGGATAGATTCCGCAGACGGCGCCTCGGGCGTTGCGGTTGGCTTCGCCGGCGGTGGAAAGTGCATAGCCGGCTGCATGGTTGCCGGTGACGAGCTTCTTGGACATTGCGGATTCCTCAAAGATGGCTCATGAAAATCACGTTCCTGGGGCATTCAGCGGCGCAGACACCGCAGCCCTTGCAATAAGCATAGTCGAACTCGAAGCGGTGACCTACCCGCTTGAGGACGCCTTCCGGGCAGTAGGTGACGCAGAGATCGCACTCGTTGCAAACACCGCACGACAGGCAGCGCTTGGCTTCATCGAGGTCCGAAAGTCCCAAATGCACTTCGTCAAACGTGGATCGCCGGGCCTCTGGAAGCAGCGTGCCGACTTCCATGGGCGGACGCCGTTCGAAAAGATGCATCTTCAGGGAATCGGGCTCAATCACCACGTCGCGCCAGATATCGACCCAATCTTCCGGCCGATCCTCATCGCTCAGGGAGTTTCCGAAGAGCATTTTGTGGATGTGGAGCGCGCATCGGCGACCGCTGCCAATGGCGGCCGCTACCGTGCCATCCTTGGTGGCCAGATCGCCCACGGCGAAGACGGGAGTCTCCAGCAATCCGATGAGCCGCCCGTCTTGGCGCACCTCCGTTCCTTCCGGGAAAACCGAGAGATCCGGCGATTGCCCCAGGGCAAGGATCAGCCGATGGCACTCCATGGAAAAGTCGCTTCCCGGCACGTCCACCGGCCGACGCCGTCCCGATTCGTCTGCCTCGCCCAATACCATGCGGCGGCAGACCAAACGGCAGCGTCCATCTTCCAGCTCTTCCAGGGAGATCGGCTGCGTCAGAAAATCGATGGCGATGCCTTCTTCCAGCCCTTGCTCGATCTCCTCCGGGATCGCCGGCATCTCCTTCCGCGTTCGCCGGTAGACGATACGGACGCTCAAGGCCCCAAGACGGAGAGCGGATCGGGCGGCGTCCATGGCCGTGTTCCCGCCTCCCACAACGATGATCTCCTCTCCGTCCACCCGCACTTCTCCCCGCCGGGAGCGGTCCAGGAAATCGATCCCCTGCACAACTTTCGTCGTCTCCTCCAACCCAAGGCGGAGGGAGCGAAGTTCCTGGAGCCCAGTGGCAACCGCCAGAGCGTCGTACGACCGAGTCAGCTCCAGAAGCCTGTTCCGATCCACTGGGCTCCCGGTGACGATTTCCACACCAAGCTCGACAATCCGCCCGATCTCCCGATCAATCACCTCCAGGGGCAGGCGGTAACCCGGGATACCGGAACGAAGCAAACCGCCAACATGGTCACTTGCCTCGAAGACCTTCACGCGGTACCCCAAGCGCCGGAGATGGTAGGCGGCTGAAAGGCCCGCGGGGCCGGAGCCCACCACAGCCACACTCTCGAAACGCTCGGTCATCGGCTCGATATTGACCTGCCCACGGTCACCCGCCAGCCGCTCCAGCTCCCGGACATGGACCGCGCCGTCCAGCCCCATGCGGTTACAGCTTTCCACGCAGGGCGCTGGGCATACGCGTCCACAAACCGATGGAAACGGGTTCGTCCGCAGGAGAATCGCCAGCGCCTCATCCTGTTCCTCCCGCGCCAGCGCCTGCAAGAAACCCTGGACATCGTTCCCCGCCGGACAAACGTGGTTGCACGGAGGAACCATCTGCTGCCGCCGCGGCTGCTCGGTTGCCCACTGCCCGGTCTTGATCGCTGGCAGTTCTCCGGAAGGGCGCGTAAGAAAACCGGGAACCCGCGCTGTGGATGGTTTCACTGCCTCTACCGTGGCCTCGCTGTCCAGCGGCGTGTCCAGGACCGTCACCTCATCGTAACCACGGCTCGACGCTGTCAAGTTTCCCCCGACGAAACCAAGATGCTCCAGAGCCGACTGGACCCACTTGAGCTCAAAACCGAGCACCCGAGCCACCGCTCCAGCCAACGCTGTGTTCACGATGGGCACGCTTCGCGTGCCTAGCCCATTTTCCCGAGCAATGGCCGTGGCATCAACCACGGCGATTCTGTACCCAGGGAACCGCTCCGAAAACGGGGCTGGAGAACCAGGCGCGTTGATAAGAATCCAGCCTTCCGCCTTCAAACCGCTCAGAATCCCCGGCCCCACCAAGGTCGGGTCCAGAACGATGACATGATGCGGCTTGTAGACCAGGTTCCGGTTGACGATCGGTTCCCGGCTGTACCGGCAAAACGCCTGGAGGGGCGCGCCGGAGCGCTCCGCCGCATAGATGCCGAACGCCTGGACGGAATCACCCTGGAGAAAACGCGTGGTGGCAATGATTTTGGCCAGGGTCACCCCGCCTTGGCCACCACGGCCATGGATGCGAAGTTCTATCATGTTTCGATTCCTCCCGATCATTGCTCTGGCTTCATGGAAGATAGAGTGCCCGGTTGACGGCCTCCCCAGATCACCGAATCAGGCATGGAAACTGTGATTCGCAAGAATTGGGCCGTCCCACTTCTTCCCGAAGCCAGGGCCGGATTGATACGAAGATCGGCCTCGTCCCCACAAGATGCGCAACGAGGTGAAGACTTGCAAGAAAAGTGCAGGTGAGAGAAGGAGGTGGCCCGAAGATAGGCCCTCTCCGCGCGACGACGCGACATCTGAGCTCCACGCTGGTAAAGGTGTTCCTGAACTTTATCAAGCAAAGGGGATAAAAGCGATGTACTAAGCATGTAAGCGGAAGTCTACACCCCGAGTGACTTTGAGCGCCACCGCGCGGATCGAACGCACGGCACCAGCTTCTGGAACGACCTGCCGCCGCCAGAATTCGCTCCGGGCTGCCTCTGCTGCTCCTGATCCTACGCCTGGGCATCGATCTGCCCTGGCTCTTCGAGCCCGGCTCTACAGTTCCAGCTCCGGATCTCGTCCTCACTCATGCACAACGTGCCCACCGCCGTCCATCCTACCCTCAACGTCTGAAACGCAACGCTCTTGCTCCAACCGCGCACGGCGAAGCCATCCACGGCCTACCGCCTCCAGTCTCCCGATACCTGGCCCAGCTCGGACATGCGCCTCGCGGCTCATAGATCGTTGCGCATCTCGTGGGACCAGCGCCGAACAACCCTGAGAAACAAAAGATCACCCGGGACCTATCAAATTGTCGTGTTTTTGCTTTACAATTTTCTTCGCCGAAACGGTGGCACCGGCATCTTGCCGGTGTAGCGCCCTCCGGCCTGCACGGAGCCGGGAAGGAGACCCGCCCCAGGGACCTATCAAATCCCCGCGTTTTTGCTTTACACTCCGCGGCGCCGCCTTGGTGGCACCGGCATCTTGCCGGTGGCGGGCTGGACGGGATTCACGGAATTGAACGGTGGGTTCCTTTCGTGCGTGGACTTGTCAACCGGATCTGATAGGTCCCCCGCCCCAGCGGTGATGTTGTCAACCGGATCTGATAGGTCCCGATCACCCACCGTTATTAAATCACCTTCTAAAGCAAGGACCTATGCCCATGTTTGTTGGAAGCTTACTCCTCTTGCTGGCTCTTTTCACGGCATCTGCCTTCCTCCTCGGCGAAATGAAGTGGAGAGGCCTCCGAACGGTCCTGCGGGACAAAATGGAGGCCGCACGTCTGCCGGCGGCACCGCAGGTCTACGATCCTCGCGAGATCCAAGGACTTCCCGCGCCTGTCCAGCGGTATTTCCAGGCTGCCCTGACCGAGGGTCAACCCATGGTGGAGGCCGTTGATGTGAAGCATGAGGGAACCTTCAACGTGAGTGAAACCGGCAAGTGGTGGAGACCTTTCAAGTCCACCCAACGGGTGGTGACCCGCCGCCCCGGTTTCGACTGGGCCGGAAGCATCGATTTGCTCGGGGGCATCCCCATGAAGGTCCACGATGCCTACGTGGCGGGCGAGGGACTCTTGTCGGTCTATTTCACGGGCTTCATTCCAGTGGTGAAGCAACAGGGTACGCCGCAATTGGCGCACGGCGAGCTCATGCGGTTCCTGGCCGAAGCGGCCTGGTATCCCACGGCGCTCCTACCCAGCCAGGGCGTGCGCTGGAAAGCCATCGATGACCGATCGGCCGAAGCGACGTTCCAGAACGGGGAAACGACCGTAACCCTGCTCTTCAACTTCGGCGACGACGGGCTCGTAGAAACCGTCGCCTCCGAAGGACGGGAGCGCACCATTGGCGACAGAAGCGAGATCACGCCGTGGCAGGGGCGCTTCTGGAACTACGAAACCTGGAACGGGATGCAGGTGCCCATGGAGGGCGAGGTCGCATGGATTCTGCCCCATGGCCCAAGGCCCTACTGGCGCGGCAAGATCCACGGTATCACTTACGAACTTGCCCAATAAAGGCCTCCGTGGCCCGGGCAATCCGGGACCACCGGCAGGAGCATGCGCCAAGGGGAAGAGAAACCATGAACAACGGGTGGGCCTCTTTCGGGTATCCACATACCATGAAAATACACGCCTACTATGGAGGCCGGAAGGCCTCCATGCGAAAAGATTGGGGGGCTAAAACATCGGAGGCCGCGGCGTCCAGCCTCTCATGCTTCTGGGGTGGTTCGATTCTCCCATGAGTGTTAGGTGGATACCCCCTCTTTCCATTGGAACCCCGTCAATCCTGGACCGTCACTTCCAGTTTCCGGTAAAGGATGCGGCCTTTCTTGCAATAGATGGCCACACGGCCCGGGTCGGTCAAAGCGATATCGGCGAAGGAGCCAATCTGCTCGCCGTCCAGGATGACAACCACCATGGGACCCAGGGCGTAGTAGACGAGGCGGTGCCAAACTCCCGGATCGATCTTGGAGCGCAAGCTCTCGGAGAGCTGGCCGTGCGAGAACCGGAATCCCTTGGCATCGTATTGCAGTTTCAAGCCTCGGCCGCCCCGGTGGGTGCGGAGAACAATTCCGAAACTCGTGTCTGGCTCCATGAGCTGGAACTCCGCGGTCAAGACCAGATCCTTCCAGCTCTTCCTCGTGGCCAAGGCTCCACTCCGTTCCAGGTCGAGGTGTCCCTCCTTCCACTCGTACCGCCCACTGGTAATCCAGGCGGGAAGTCCCGCGCCGAGTAAAAGATCCTGGATGGCGGGTCCAACTGTTTTTAGCGGAGTGGCGGTCTTGAAAGGAGTGGCGGAGGGCCGGGGCGCGCGGGTGGGCGATGCGGTGGGCTCCGGGACCGTGGGAGTGGATCTGCTGGTGGGCGCC
Source organism: bacterium (assembly GCA_024278345.1). Taxonomy (GTDB): domain Bacteria; phylum CSSED10-310; class JAJRTK01; order JAJRTK01; family JAJRTK01; genus JAJRTK01. Next base: position 7,434 of record JAJRTK010000066.1, read on the forward strand.
CAGGTCGCCGAGGGCGTGGGCTCCGGGACCGTGGGAGTGGATCTGCTGGTGGGCGCCCAGGTCGCCGAGGGCGTGGG
>JAJRTK010000067.1 GCA_024278345.1 bacterium
ACAAAGATGTGGGTCCAGGGAGCTGGCTCCCTGGCGTGGGTCTGGGAGCGGCGCTCCCAGCGGAGGTCCGGAGGCAGAGCCTCCGCCGGGTTCCAGGGCTGGAAGCCCTGGGGCGGCGTCTGAAATCTGCACCGTGTCCGGTACCATGACCGAGGCCGTCTCCGCCGCCAAGAGCGTGCGCAGGCCGGAAGGCCTGCGCACAAACTCCATTCCCCAATTTTGTCGCATGGAGGCCTTCCGGTCTCCATGCAGGAGTGTGTTTTCACGGTAACAGTCATGGAGACCCATCGAACCACCCCGAAGAATGAAAGAAAAGAGGCGCGGCGTCAAAAAAAGAGGCGGTAGCCTGCCAGAAGAGCGCCACGCCATATCGGAGAGATCTTGTGGAGAGGGTGCGGAAACAACTGGATCGTCATCAATCGGTGCGGAGGGCTGGTGTTCCGAGGATATCGGTGTTTGGCGAGATGGAGGGCGTGAGCCAGTGGTCGTCCTGGCTCCGGCGGCGGTGCCGGGCCTGCGTGGAAGCGACGGCTCCGGAGGTCGAAGCCATTGCTGCCGCCTTCCGGCGGGAGCTGCGGGGCAGCCGGGATCTTCTGGCCGATGTCGCTCGCGGTTTTGCCGAAGTTTTTCCCGATTCCGGTGAGCTGGCCATCCGGTGGCGCCGCGCCAGGTGCGTGGAGCGGGAAGACGCCGTGGGAATTGTTCTTGGCGCCAGCCGGTCCCGGCCAATGCGCGAAGTCGCCGCCGCTCTTCTGGGGGGTCCGGCAGTGGCGGATCCGGTGGTTCTATTCGGCGGGTTGGCCGCATTGGTTCCAGAGCCCGAACAGCCCGGGATTCTCGTTCGCGCCTTGGAAGACGGTGCCATCGAGCCTGTTTTGGCTTCCCTGCTTCTCCTTGCCGAGGCGGCGCCATCCGTTCCTTTCGCCATGGTGGGGGATTGGGAGGCGATCCGCCGCGTGGCCGGTGGAGCCCCGACAAGGGTCGTGATGGCGGTGCGGGAAGGAATGATCGATTCGAGGGAAATGGAGCGAGGCGGCGACCATGGCGAGCAGCGGGTGTCGGACGGCGCACGATGGGAGCGGAACTTAACACAGAGAAAACAAAGGGATTACCGAGATTTACGACCTAGACGAAGAACACGATTGGAGAGCCCGGGGATGGCGGGGATTCCTGGAGGAGGCAGCGACGGGGGAGAATCTGGCGGTGAGGGGGAGGCGGGGCGGGAAGGAGAGGCCAGGAGTGTGGCGGAACGCGAATTGTGGAGGCTTCTTGAAGAGCATTCCGAGAGCCGAGGGCTGTTTCGCCTCAACCAGCGGATGCCTTACCGTTTTGGGTCCCGCCCGGCGGAGATCGATCTTTTCGCGATTTCCATTGGCCTTGCCATTGAGGTGGATGGCTACTACCATTTTCTTGACGCAGAAGCTTACCGCCGTGATCGCCACAAGGACGTCCTGCTCCAGGAACGGGGACATTTGGTCCTACGGGTCCTGGCTGATGATGTGTTCGACCGGCCGGCGGATGTCTTGAAGTTCATCATCGACGCGGTACGCCGCAGAAGGTTGCCTCCATGACACGGCAGATCGACCATCGTCGCCTTGATCTCGTTCTTCTGGCCCGGATGTATACTCCCGGCAAAACAGTGCTTTCCCGGCGAATGCTGGTGAAGGCCATCGAACCGTTCTTCCACGGCCATGGAGGCGGCCGGCTGGCGGAGCTCGTGGAGGCGCGCCTGGCCTCCATGCGGGAAAGCGGGCTCGTCGAAGAGACGATCCATCGCCCCACGGACGCCGGAAAGAAGGTTCTTGCAAAAACTTTGGGCATGCGGCGCGCGGAGCGTTGGGATTCCGTCAAAAGGCGGCGGATTTTGGCTCTCGTTCTGGGCCTCGATCCCAAGGAGGCGAAGTCCAGAGATTGCGCTGGATCTATCGATAGGGTTCGCGCGCGTTTGCTACGCCAGCGTTTCGGCGTGCCCAAGACTGCGACCCCGACTCTGAGGCAGGCCGTGGACGCTCTGGTTTGCCGGCAGTTGGGACTTCCTGGAGAAAAGCCGACGTGGCAGGCCGTTCGAGAACTGGCGCTTCGCCAAGCCTTGGGCACCGATGCGGCCATGAATGACGATGGGTTAGCACGACTGCTCGCGGCAAGGGAAGCGGGAGCGCCCAACACCGAGGACGCCGCGGTTCGGAATTCCCTGATGACCCGGTGGTTGGAGTCGATTTCCAAGGAAGAGGACCTGGAGTCCTTCGCCCGTTTGATCCAACGGGTGTTGGAAGAGGTCCCCCAGGACGGAAAGTTCGGCGAGAACCGGGTGTTTATCGCGGCGGCCTGGCGGGCATTCCTGAAACGGGGTGAGAAACTGGAGCTTCCGGAGTTCAAGAGCCGGCTGGTGGCTGCGAATCGCGAGGGTCTCTTGCGGCTGCACCGGGCCGATCTGGTGGGGGCGATGGATCCCCACCTGGTTCGGGAGTCGGAGAGCCGCTACCTCAATGCCACGTTCCATTTCATCGAGTTTCAACCGGGACAGCCAACCTGACCGGTGCATCTCAACAGGGGAGGCTTCAATGAGTAAGAGGATTGTTCAGCCCAATAGCGAGTTTCTGGTGCAGGAGATCGATGCCATCACCAGTCTCTTGGATCAGGTGGTCACCGATTCCAATCGGGAGGCAATCCTGGGACTTGCGGACAGGCTTCTGTCGCCGGCCTTGCCCAGCCGGCAGCTTGTCATCCGGGCGGCCCTCTGCTCCGATTGCATGTGGGTGGCCACCGAGGCCATCTACGCGGACAGTCGTCTTTCGCGGCGGGAAGTGGCGTTCATCAAGGATCTGGCGTTTCACGTGGCGAACCTCCTGGCCCGGATTCGCGAAGAGTACAAGCCCTTCTTTTACCTTGCTCAGGGCGTTCCGGCATTTCTTCATCGGTACCGATTCGATGAGGGCCTCTTTGGCAAGGCTTGCCGGGAGACCATGGGCGCGGGTGTCAGCATGTGCCGAAACGTGGCTCTCGCTTTCCAAGACGATCAGCCTTTGCGCCGGTTCGAACTGCTTCTCCTTCGGGTTGTGGACGACGTGATCGCCCTCGAAGAAGAGAACGGCGGTTTGCGGAACCTGCGGCTGACGGTTCGAGCAAAAGTAGAAGACTGGCTCGAGGCAGCCACCGAAACGGGGGACGAGCATTCCGATCCGCGGGTCGCGGCGTTTTGCAGGGCGGACGGGCCTCCGGTCTTTACGGCGATCGTTCCGGTTCACGAGGTTTGGAAACGCGATCCCCTCGACGTGGAAAGCGTTCACTCCGAGGCACGGGACACGTTCCAGCACCTCATCGACCAGGTGACGGCGCCGGGGAATGTGGGATCCGGCCGCATCATGTTGCTCCTGGGCGAAGCCGGAAGTGGCAAGACCCACCTCATGCGAGCCTTCCGCAACTACCTCCACCGAAGGCGCCTGGGAACCGCCGCTTATCTCCAGATGGCCACGCGGGCCGACGACTACGCACGGTACGCTCTGGGGAACCTCATCGATTCTCTTGAAAAACCCTACGACCCGCCGGACGTGACCGCTTCCGGGCTCATGGAGTTGTCGGACATCCTTGTGGAGGGGCCAGGCATCCTGGAGGGGGAAGAAATCGAGAAGCTCCGGAACGACAGCGGTATCGCCAACGACGGCACCGGCATCGACCCTGCGGTCGATTGCCTGTTGACGGTGCCGCGTTTGGCGGGCTTCGATTCGGACCTCTTGAGGGTGTTCCTCCTTCTTCAGCGCCGCAACCCGGCTGTCACCGCCCGGATCCTGAAATACCTCCGGTGCGAGCCGTTGACCGAATACGACCGCAGCGTTCTTGGCGGCATTGCGCCACGCTCCACTCCGGAAGCGCCGCAGCGCACCCTCAGCGAGATCGGGCGCCTCATCTGGCAAGTGACCGGCGGATCATTGGTGTTTCTTGTGGATCAGATGGAGGATATCCACAGCCAGGACGATCCCGAGCGCCGTTTCACCAGCGCCGTGGATGTTTTTCGGCGGATTGTGGACGATGTGCCATCGACCGTGGTGGTGCTGGCCTGCCTTTCGGACCTCTACACGAACCTCAAATCCCGGTTGACCCAATCGGCCGTCGATCGGTTGGAGCGGAATCCGGCTCCAGCACGGCTGGCGGCTACGCGTAGTATCGAGGAGATCGAGAGCCTGGTTTCCCTGCGGCTGGCCTATCTCTACGATTCTCAGAACGTCGGCCCTCGTACCGACGAGCCCCTTTTCCCCTTTTCTCTGGAAGACCTGGAGCGAATGCGGAATCTGCGCACCCGGGATGTCTTGAGCTGGTGCCACAAGTTTCGCCAACGTTGCATCGAGTGTGGAGAGATAGTGGATTCGTCGGACATCGATCTGGAACCATCCCTTTCCGATGTTCCCGATGAGGCCAGCTCCATGTCCATGATCCGGGCCTGGAACGACTGGCGGCTGACTTTTGCGGAAGCCCCCTCGGACGACGGCGCCAGACTGGCCGCAATTCGGTACGCCGTGGAGTTGCTGTCCCAAATGATTCGCCAAATCCAGACGAAATCCATGAGGGACGGAGACGTGTTGCTCGTCACGCTGGAAACCGCCGACGGATCGCGGGATCACCTTTGCCTGGGACTCTGCAACAAGGGGGCACAACGGGGGGCGTTGGGAGCGCAGCTCCGGAGCCTCGAAGAAAAAGCGAAACAAGAGCATGCGCGGGTCGTGGCCCTCCGTTGTTCCCACTGGCCAAAAAGCAGGCGCGGCAAGATCGCAACACAACTGGGCCAGTTGACGCGGCGGGGCGGCCGGTGCCTCGTGGCCATGGATTCCGATTTGCGCACCCTTGCCGCCCTGCACGCCTTCCAAAGGCGGGAAGACGTGCCGGCTGTTTCGTTTTTACGCTGGCTTGAGGTGGAAAGACCCCTCCATCCCATGTCGTGGTTCTGGGATGCACTTGGCCTCGATCACGCCGCCGCCTTCAAGGCGGCGAGCATGGCCGGAGCGATCCCGCGGCGAACCTTTTCCCGGCCTGAGGCACAGAAAGCGATTCCAAGGGCCGGATCAAAACCCTCTGCCGCCAGCCGGAAAGAGAGGGTGGCCGCCGCCGGGGCGAAAAGCAGGGGAGATCGCACCAAACCCAAACCAGCGCCGCTTCCAGGAAAAAAGGCGGGCAAGGCTGTTCCTCCAGGGCTTTCCAAGGAGACTTCGCCAGCGCCTTCTCCCCCTCGTCGTGACGGTAGCGATCTCTCGGTCGGTCGCACCACGGGGCTCCGGAGCAGGGAGGTTCTCTTCCCGCTGAAGGAGATTCCCATGCACATTGGTTTCCTTGGATCCACGGGATCTGGAAAGACCACGGTGGCGCTGCACCTCGTGGAGCAGGCGCTGGCCAGAGGGATTCACACGCTGCTGGTCGATCGCAAGGGGGACCTCTGTGGTTATGCCGATCCCTCGTGGTGGGCCCGGCCGGCGCCGTCGGAGGAAGCGACGGCCCGGAAACACGCTCTGAGGGAGCGGCTCGACATCGCCCTCTATACTCCCGGCAGCCCTCACGGCCGACCGCTCTCGATTCCCGTCGTTCCGCCGGGATTGGCCAAAATGACCAGCTTCGACCGCAACATGGCATCCCGTCGCGCGGCGGAGGCTCTTGCCGCCATCATGGGTTACACCGCGGGCCGCACCTACTCAACCCTACGGGCCATCCTCACCAAGGCCGTAGAAATGCTGGGGGAATACGTTTCGGGCTCCCCTTCCCTGGAAGACCTTATCGCGCTCCTGAGAAACGAAGATCCGGGCCTCGTGAACGAAGTCGGGGGCCTTGGCACGCGCCACTTCGGAAAGCTGGTGGAACACCTGGAAACCCTGCGGATCGATCAGGGCCATCTCTTGGCCTCCCAGGGCGAGACTCTCGACGCAAAGCGCTTCTTTACGGGCTCCGGCCACAAGACCCAGCTCACCATTATCAGCACTAAGTTTCTCCGGGATCGGGCGCTGGAGTTCTGGATCTCCCGGCTCCTGGTGGAGATCGCCCGTTGGGCCAGCTCGTCTCCCGCCCAGAGCCTCCAGGCCCTGGTC
>JAJRTK010000068.1 GCA_024278345.1 bacterium
GGTGCAGATTTCAGACGCCGCCCCAGGGCTTCCAGCCCTGGAACCCGGCGGAGGCTCTGCCTCCGGACCTCCGCTGGGAGCGCCGCTCCCAGACCCACGCCAGGGAGCCAGCTCCCTGGACCCACATCTTTTTGCGCTGCGCGCTTTTTTCGGGTGGCCGGTACCATGACCGAGGCCGACAGCGGGTGATTTGGGGTCGGCCGAAACGGAATCGGCGTGGGCCCGGTGGCCCGTATCATGACCGAGGCCGTTTTCATGGTCATCCGCAGGGCGGAACAGTTCGACACTTCGAGCACCAGCCGCCCTCGCGGCCATGCTAGAGGAATCAAAACCCGTGATGAATTCTTTGGAAACAGGTGAAAACAAGCCCGTGGATCCAGGCGCCGGGCCGCCTCGGGAGGTTCGATGGACGCGGATCTGCCGGGTCCATCTTCTTTGGTGGATGATCCGTGCCGCCGCGGTTTTTTCGCGGCTTCCGCCAAGTGGCTGGGGAGTCCGGCTTGGTGCGGTTCTGGGTGGGCTGGCGGGCAGGATTCCCACTGGGGGCCAGCGGAGGGCGCTGGAAAACCTGGAAAAATGCTATGGCACCGCTCTCACGGAAGCGGATAGAACGGTCTTGGTCCGAAAAATGTTTGCCCACCTGGGACGTGGAGTTTTCGAGCTTTTCCACCTGGCTTACCTGGCGCCGGGCGCTCTGGACGATGAGATCGAGGTCGATGGGCTGAAGTTTTTCCATGAGGCGCGGGAGAGGGGAAAGGGGATTATCCTGGTGACGGGGCATATCGGTAACTGGGAGCTCATGGCGGCCTGGGTGGCCCAACGGGTGAAGCTAACGGTGGTGGCGCGGTATCTCCCCAACTGGAAGCTCAACGAGTGGCTGGTGGCAGTCCGTGCGAGGCAGGGTGTAACAACGCTTTATCGGGGCTCGCCTCGGACGGCTCGGGAAAGTTTGAGGTGCCTCCGGCGGGGCGAGACGCTGGGGATTCTCATCGACCAGGACACGCGGGTGGATGGTGTCTTCGTGCCTTTTTTCGGGCATCCGGCCTTCACTCCCGTGGGTGCCGCCGCGCTGGCTGAGAGAACTGGCGCAACCCTCCTCCCTTGCTGTATCTACAGAGAGAAAGGCCGACACCGGATCTGCTTCTCCAGGCCTGTGGAAATCCCGAAGCTGCCCCACCGCCAAGGGCGGCGCACCGAATGCACCGCTCGCCTCACCGCCTGCCTGGAAGGTTTCATCCGGCGTCATCCCGAACAGTGGGTCTGGCTCCACCGCCGTTTCAAAACGACACTGGAAACAGCAATGGATGGGTCATCCACCGGGGACTCATCCAAGACGATGCCCGGCTCCTCTCTTTGACCTTCGGACACCATGAGAAGCCTCATGAACGGCCTCCGCAAATCGAAACCTCGCTACGCTCGACGGTACTCCGGGGACTCCGGCCGCGGCCCCGTGGGCCGCGTCTCGCTGCGCTCGCCATCCGGTCCCCTGGCAGGGCCTTCTCCCGCACCCACCAGGGAGCCCGCCGCGGACCGGTTGCAATTGGGAGGCAACGAGTTCCCCACTCACATCTTTGTACGCCGTGCATTTTTTGGGAGGGTGGCCGACACGATGACCAGTGTTGGATTTGGCGTAAGAAAAAGCTTCGGGAAGCTGCCCCGTCTGCCGTTCTGGCTGTTTTTTCTGGTGGGGATTTTCGTTTTGGGTTTACCGCCATCGGTTGCCGCGTCCACCAAAGAGGCCGGGACCGCCGTGTCTGGTGGCCCGGAATTGGGGGCGTTGATGGCAAGTGGGGGGAAGATGGCGAGTAGCGGCGGACGGACTGCCGCCGATGCGAGCGGAACACAACACTCCTTGGAACAGGCACCGGAGGGAATGGCATCTGGTGACAAAATCGTTGTTTTCGCCGAGCCCACGGGCCAGTATCTGGTGGAAAACACGCTCCTCCGGGTGGTCGTCACACCTCCAGACGGCAAGGGAGTCCGATCCGTGGAGATCTCGGTGGACGGAAGGAGGGTCGCTCGTCTAAAGAAGCCCCCTTACGAGGTGGTCCACGATTTCGGAGATCGCCTGGAAGCCCACGAGATCACGGCGTTGGCGATCTTGACCGACAAGAGCCGTCATCATGCGCAACTGAAGAGCCTGGCTGTTCCTCTTGCCTACACGCAAAACGTGAGCCTGGTGACCATCACCGTGGCGGTGCGGGATGAGAATGGCCAATACCGGATCGATTTGGGTCGGGAACGGTTCCGCGTCTATGAAAACGGACGGCCACAGAAAATCCGTTATTTCGGGCGCGACGCGGGGCCGTTGAAGATCGCTCTCGCCCTGGATTGCTCCGGGAGCATGAGCCGTGCGCTCCCCGCCCTCCGGCACGCGGCGGCGGCCTTCATCAAGAGCAAGAAACCCGAAGACGAGATCCAGGTCGTGCGCTTCAATGAGGTAACGGCCTTGCTTTGCCCGATGACCACGAACGCCAAAAAGCTCTGCCGCTCCATGGCTGGCCTGAAACCTGGAGGCGGCACTCTCCTTTGGGACGCCGTCTATGCCGCGGTCATCTCCCTTGGTGACGAGCGTTGCCACAAGGCCGTTCTTCTCTTCACGGACGGTCGGGATGAGAGCAAAAATGCTGAAAATCCCGCGACTTGCACGACCTTTTCCGAGGCCGTTTCCGCTGCTCGGCAACGGCAAGTTCCCGTGTACGCCATCGGCCTTGGACAGGAGGTCGATACCCGGGCGCTCCAGAGGCTGTCGGAGAAAACCGGAGGCCGGTTTCTGGCTGTGGCGCGGCCGGACGAGATCCAAGCGGCCTACGAAAAAATCTACCGGGACCTCACCCACCGCTACACTCTTTCCTACCAATCCAACAACGATCCGGCACCGGGTGAGTGGGTGGAAATCGAGGTAAGAGTTGACGATCCGATGCTGGAAGTCCACCATCAACAGGGTTACATCTCCGGAGATGATGATGGTGTTATGGAATAAGATGATGTTTGATGGGTTTTCTTTCTCTTCAAGGCGCCCGTTTGGGGGCCTGGCCGGCTGGGTTTGGAGTTTCGTCCTCTTTTTGCTTGTCAGCGGCAACGCTTGGGCGGGGACACGGGAGCTGGACGCTCTTCGGTCGGCGGTGGAGGCCGATGGTATCCGTGGGCCGAAACTCGATATGGCGGGGGTCCTTGACGGGCTGACTCCAGAACAGACGCGGGAGGCCTTGCTGCTCCTAACCCATACGGTGGCCCCGGCTCAGCGACTTCGAGAAGTCCTTTCCTCTCTTTCGGAAGGAGACGACAAAGTCGCGGAGCTGGCCGCCTATCGCCAAATCGAGCTCGCGCACCTTTCTGGCGAGCTTCAGCGGGTTTATTCTCTTTCGGATGCCTTTCGCTTGGATCACCCGGGATCAGCGTTTCTGACGCGGACTCTCCTTCTTTCGGGGTGGTCTGCGCTGGAACAGAGAAAGCTCTCCCTTGCCAGTGAAAGATTTCTCCAGGTGCTTCTCCGGGCCCCTTCCAGCCCGGAGGCCCGGGAAGCCCAGGTGGGTCTGGGCGACTGCTATCGCCTGGAGGAGAGGTTCGACGAGGCGCTGGCGCAGTACTCCATCGTGGCCCGGGGCGACGCGAGGCGGACTGCCTGCCGCGCTCGTCTCCGTCTGGTGGAAATCGCCGTGGAACGGGACCTCCAGGCCGAGTCTTTGGCGGCACTCAGGTCGTTTCTTGGCTCCTGTGAGGGAGGCATCCTCCAGCGGGAACTGGAGAAGCGATGGCCGAAACTGGTGAAGCTGGCCCAGTCGGCCTCGCCAGATGATTCGGGCTCCAAGACTGACGCGGGCGCTGAAACCCGCTATTGGGTGCAGCTCGGGGCCTACCGGAAGCTCGGGAATGCCCAGCGCCTGGTCTCCAAGCTGTCGCCTGGCACCAAGAATTTGACCGTCCACGAAACCGAGGTCTCCGGGGAAGCGATCTTCAAGGTTTGCAATGGCCCGTACCCGAGCGAGAAGGAGGCCCTCACGGCTCAGCATTCCCTGGAAGAAGAGCTTGGGCTCCTGGGGTTCGTCATCCGCCTGCCCGATAGCGAGCGCCGCCATGAGTGAGATCGAACAGAAAAGCAGTGCCCGGCGAACGCCGATGATGACGCAGTATCTCTCCTTCAAGGAAGAGTACCCGGACGCGCTGCTCCTTTTCCGGATGGGCGACTTCTACGAGATGTTTTTCGACGACGCCCGCTTGGCCTCCAAGGCGCTGGATATCGCCCTCACCAGCCGAGACCGGAACAAAAAGGAGGGGATCCCCATGGCGGGAATCCCCCACCATGCCCTGGACAGCTACCTGCCAAAACTAGTGCAGCAGGGCTTCAAGGTGGCCATCTGCGATCAGGTGGAGGACGCCCGAAAAGCCAAAGGCCTTGTGAAGCGGGATGTCGTTCGCGTCGTGACCCCGGGAACCGTCACCACGCCTGGAATGCTCTCCGCCGCGGAAAACTGCTACATCCTGGCTCTGGTCCATGGGCGCAAAGGTCGAGGTCGCCTTCTGGGTGTGGCTTTTTCCGATCTCTCCACCGGTGAATTCATCGCCTGCGAATTTCAGGGCGTTCAGTGCGAGGAAGATGCCGAGGCTCTGCTCATGAAGCTCCGGCCCAAGGAGATCCTCCTTCCCCGTGGCACGCTCTTGGAGGGACGGCTTGGACTCCTGGCCCAAGAGCTAGGAGCCCCCGTCTCCTATTCCGACGCGGATGGTTTCGCCAAGAGCCCGGCCAGGAGGGCGCTCCTGGAGCAATTCGAGGTGGTGACGCTGGAGGGGTTCGGCCTTGGCGGCATGCCCTGGGCCGAACGTGCCGCCGGCGGCCTCCTACGGTATCTGGAAGAGACGCAAAAACAGAGCCTCCAGCACATTCGCCTCCTGCAAGTTTACGACGCCTCCGATGCCCTGGTTCTCGACGCCACCAGCCAAGCAAATCTCGAGCTGGTCCAATCACTCCGGGACGGCGGGCAAAGCGGGAGTCTTTTGCAGGTCCTCCACAAGACTCGAACGGCCATGGGTTCGCGCCTCCTCAGGAAATGGCTCCTCTCGCCCTTGGTGGATTTGGAACGGATCGAGGAGCGCCTGGACGCCGTGGGACTTCTTCGGGACTCGCAGATCCTCCGGGCGGAGATCCGGGAAACCTTCGATTCCGTGGCCGATCTGGAAAGGCTGGCGGGCCGTGTAGGCCTCGGGCGGGTTCGCGGCCGTGAACTCCGCGCACTGAGGGAATCACTGGCCGCTCTTCCTCGCTTCGGAAAGCTCTTGAAGGAGTCGCCGGCGGACCTTCTGCAAAAGCTGGCCTCGGAAATCGACCCCCTGGAAGAGATCTTCGATCTGTTGCAACGGGCGGTCTCTGAAGAACCTCCTCAACTGCCCAGGGACGGAGGCCTCATCCGGGAGGGCTACTCTCCCAGGCTCGACGAGCTCCGGGCGCTGGCCCGAGACACCCGAACGGAGCTTCTCCGGTTCGAAGCCCGAGAGCGCCAAATGACGGGTATCCCGAACCTCAAAGTCAAGCACAACAAAGTGTTCGGATTTTTCATCGAGGTGCGGAAGACTCAAGAATCAAAAGTTCCGGATCGCTACATCCGGAAACAGACCCTAGTGGGCTCGGAACGGTATATCACGGAGGAGCTCGCCGGTTTCGAGGAACGCGTCTCCAGCGCCCAAGAGGAATCACTGGCCCTGGAAATCGAGCTCTTCGAAAAACTCAAAGCAACCCTTGCCAAGGCCACGGCCAGGCTCCAATCAACGGCCGCTGCCCTGGCGGTCCTCGATGTCCTGGCAACCTTGGCCGAAGTGGCCGCGACCCAGGGCTACAACCGGCCCAAGCTCCACGGCGGCTCAGCGATCCGGATTACCGACGGCCGACACGCCGTGGTGGAGTCTCTCTCCGATATAGACTACGTGCCCAGCGACTGCCTCATGGACGCGGAAAAGGAACAGATTCTTCTCATCACCGGCCCCAACATGGCTGGGAAGTCCACCTATATGCGACAGGTGGCCCTCATCGTCATCCTAGCGCAAATGGGTTCGTTCGTCCCCGCCAAGGAAGCCCATATCGGCATTGTCGATCGGATCTTCACCCGCGTGGGCGCCTCGGACAACCTCGTCCGCGGACTCTCCACCTTCATGGTAGAAATGAGCGAAACCGCCAATATCCTCAACAATTGCACCGATCAAAGCCTCATCCTCCTGGACGAAATCGGTCGGGGCACTTCCACTTTCGACGGCCTGGCCATCGCCTGGGCCGTCACCGAACACCTCCACGGAGCCAAGAAAACCGGCCCTCGCACCCTTTTCGCCACTCACTACCACGAGATCACGGCACTGGATAAAGAGCTTCCACGCCTCATCAATCTCCATATTGCCGTCCACGAGTGGCGAGAACAGATCCTCTTTCTTCGCAAAATCCGGCCAGGCCCGGCATCCCAAAGCTACGGAATCCAGGTGGCCAGGCTCGCCGGCCTCCCCAAAAAAGTCGTTGCCAGGGCAAGGCAAGTGCTGGACAGCCTGGAGCAAGGCCAAAGGGGGCGTCTGCCGGTGGAGCCACCGGTTCCCATGGAACAACAGCTCGATCTCTTTGCCGATGGCAAGAGGGACCTCCTTCGGGATCTCAGCCGCGAAAAGATCGATGCCATGACTCCCATCGAAGCCTTGAACCGCCTCGCCCGCTACGCCCAAAGGTCGCAAGAACTCACCCTCTGACCCGGGCATTCCAGGCAAAAAGCCAAGCACTCCGAAGCTCCACTTTCGGGTTGCGTTCCGCTCGCGGCGGCGGCAGTCCGTCCGCCGCCACTCGCCATTGTCGCTGCTCTCGCTATCCACCACCCGAAGCCCGAAGCGCCACCCCACTTTCGGGTTGCGTTCCGCTGGCGGCGGCAGTCCGTCCGCCGCCACTCGCCATTGTCGCTGCTCTCGCTATCCACCACCCGAAGCCCGAAGCGACACCCCACTTTCGGGTTGCGTTCCGCTGGCGGCGGCACGACCCGCGCCGAGCCCTGGCAACACCACGCCAGCCCGCCACGGCGGCCACCACCGCGAAGATCCGCCAAGGGTAGAAGTTCAGGAGACAGCGATAAAAAAGTCCACCGATGACAAAGACGCCCAACGCCAACCGGCTGGCGCGCTCCAGCTCCGCCCACCGCAGCGTTTCCCGGCTTTCCCGAAGAAGTGGCGCCGCCGATGGCGACGCGCCGCCCAAGACTCCCAGGAGCAAGAGAAGATAGGCTGCGAGCCCCAAAAATCCCGTCTCCGCCGCGAGCTGCACGTAATCGTTGTGAAGATTGTACCACTTTCGCCGCTGCCCCAAGGCCGATGCCGGTGGATCATCGAAAAGGCTTCCCTTCTTGTAAAGGTCGTAGACCACCCGGACATTCCCCAGGCCCACGCCCATCATTGGATGCTCTCTCGCGACGGCCAACCCGGTTCTTGCCATATCGAACCGCATCCGGAGCGACGATGGCGGGCTTTTCTCCACGGCCTCCACCCGAAACGCCTCCCGAATACGGAGCTGGTGGTTTGAGGGCAACCACCCGAAGGCGAAAAAAACCAGGGGAGGCAGCAAAAGAAAGGCCGCCGGCGCTCGGTGGTACACCTCGGCGAACACCAGGAATAGAAGGAAGACCAGGGCGGCACGGCTGCCCGACAGAAGGCAGTGCATGGCCAGCAGCAAGGCCAGGGCGGCCGCGGCAATCCTCACGGCTGGCCGCCAGTTTCGGCTAGTGGCCAGGGGAAGGATCAAGGCAAGGGACATTGCCGCCATCTGGGCGAGCTGCAAATAGTCGATCCGCGTCCGGAGCTCGCCACCCCACAGGCTCCAGGCAGTGATGCCAACGATGGAGTGGAGGGCTACTCCACCAGCCAGGCCTAAAAATGCGAAAGCCACCACCGAAGGCCGCAACCGCCTCGGCTCCACCGCCACCGCCGCCACAAGATAAAGCAACTTGCTCCACTGCCGCAGGCTCTGCCAGGGATCCAGGGAGACAACAGCGCTGACCAGGGCAATCGCCAAAAAGCCCAGCCCGGCCCACGTCGCCCGAGGCAATCGAAACGGTTCGCCCAAAGTCCAGGCCGCCACCCTCAGGACCAAGGCTGCCGTAAAGCCCAACTCGAAAAAAAACGGCCCCATGGGCAGGAGCACCAGGCCCGCCAGTCCCAGGAGTGTCGCCCATGCCGCCAGCCCCTGGCCCAACGTCCCGGGAGGCCTCGAAACCAGACTCAGGGGAATCCACCCCGGAACCCGGCGGCCAGGCCGCGGATCCTTTCCCGCCATCGCCTCCGGTCTCTCCAAC
>JAJRTK010000069.1 GCA_024278345.1 bacterium
CACCGCTGGGGCGGGCCTCCTTCCCGGCTCCGTGCAGCCCGGAGGGCGCTACACCGGCAAGATGCCGGTGCCACCGTTTCGGCGAAGAAAATTGTAAAGCAAAAACACGACAATTTGATAGGTCCCCCACCTTCCTCCCTCCGATCCTACGGACCTTCGTAGATCTCCGTCACCATCCCCACTCGGTGAATCCCTACCTTCTTCATCACGTCCAACACGGTGATGACATCCCCGTAGGGCACCCTCCGGTCGCCTCGAATGAAGACATCCTTCATCGAAAGCTCGCTCTTGAGGCGGCGAAGAATGAACTCCAGCTTGTCCGCCGGGATCGGACGCTCGTCTATATATATCTTGCCGTCCCTGGCCACCGTGACGATGGAGCTCTCCTCCATGTTCATCTCCACGATCTGCTGAGACGCCTTCGGCAGTTGGACTGGTATGCCTTGATTCATCATGGGAGTCGTCACCATGAATATAATGAGAAGTACCAACATCACGTCCACCAGAGGCGTGACGTTGATTTCCGCCAACGACCCGCCACTATCGGGTTTTGAACTCATACCCATGCAGTGTTCCCCTTTACTCCGGCTTTCCTTCACGGAGCTTCACCATATCGTGCTCTTCATCTAGGGCGTGATTCTCGGTAAGCTCATTCTCTTTTTGTGCTGCGTTCCGCTCACATCGGTCGCCGTCCGACGCCCGCTGCTCGCCATCTAAGACCCTCTCGATCAACTCCCCGAGCCCCGATCACCACCGGGTGACCAGACAGACTGTCTCTTTCCAAGGATCGGGAGCCCACCCTAGCGGAACCCGACCGAAAGTGAACGGCGTGCGCCAGAGGCGCTTGGGGAGGGTTTCAACCCGCCCGTGGACCCCGTTGAAGGAGACTCCCGACAAGAATGCCGGCTGGTAGTGAACCAGCCACCGCGGTAGATTTGTGACGAGATCTCCCGGTTTTATCCTCCGCCGTAACGTTTTTCCAGATAATCCAAGAGCTCCGACGAGAACGATTCCATACTCTTCTGGATCCGGCGAATCCGGTTGAGGAAGAAATTGTAGCCTACCACCGCCGGGATTGCCGCCACCAGCCCGGCAGCCGTGGCGACCAGGGCTTCAGAGATCCCAGGCGCTACCGTGGCGATACTCGTCGAGTTCGCCGCACCAATTCCCTGGAACGCACGCATGACTCCCCATACCGTGCCAAACAAGCCAATGAAGGGTGCGGTGGAGCCGGTGGTCGCAAGGAATGGCAAGGCGATCTCTAATCTCTCCGTCTCTTCCGAAATCGCACGATCCATGGAAGACCCGATGAATTTCAGATGGGATGCCTTGAGCATGGCTCCCTGGGATGAAGCATTCGGCGAATCGGTGGGCTGCCTTAGATGAAGCGACTGCAGCTCGCGGTAACTGTCCAGTAGCAACCGCAGTAGCGGGGTTCCCCGCAGCCCCCGGACCCGCCCGATGATCTTGGCTGGCGACCCGTGCTGGCGAAAGCTCTCCAAAAACTGCCTCGTTTGAACCATCGCCCGACGGACGATGATCCACTTCGCTCCGATGATCGCCCACGTAAAAATGGACATCCCGAATAGCAACAACAGCACGAGTTTCGCCATCGGTCCGGAGTCGAGGACCAGATCGCGAACACCGAGCTCGAAACCAGGTGCTTGAGCAATATAATACAGAATATTCTGCATGATGGACGACCGTTCGGCGATGGGGCCGATGGTGGCTAGGCCCACGGATTCCAGGATCCACGAACGATTCAGACTTTCTGAAACGTTTTCATTGATTGCATAGCATGCTCCGGAGTCCTGTCGTTTTTCGGCAAACTCTGGGCAGGCGCTTGGCAACCCTGTCTGTGGAGGCCTGCTTGCTTCCTTGTTCGAGCCCGGTGGACGGAATTCACTCTACGCCGGGCGCTTTCCGCCCATTCTTGTGCCATGGTCCCGATTTTAGGCACGCTAGAACTGGCAAATCGGCTTGAAGATGGCGGCAAGTGGCGCCGCTAATGGGATCGGGAAAACACGAAGCTCATAACAAACGCCCCCTTGGCGGTCAAGGCATGACCCCGCACAAACCAGACCAGGTCTCATAGCCTGCAAAACGCGAAACCTTACTTCGGAAGCCAACCCAAAAGGCCGTCCACAATTTCTCCAATGTTGCCGCCCCCGAAATGATGAGCCACCCCGGAAATCAGTTTCGCCTGCCAAACGATGACGACGATCGCCACCGCGGGATAAGTGACCCATGGCATCACGGTATCCACCAACGTCCTCATCCGCCGCTCCGCAGACTCGAACAACCCCTCCGCGAGCTTGGAAGCCGTGCCGTCCAGCTTTCCGGCTTCGAAAGCCGAGTCAAGAGTTCCGTAAATAGCCGCGTCCATCCAGCCCACTCGCCTCCACCTGGAAAAGGCAAAACCGGGCACCTCGTCAAACGCAGGTGTGAGATATGAAAAACGCCATGTCCACAGCCTGTTGCTGGAACTCTGCCCGGCGAGTTCGATGGCTTCCCGTAGCTCGAGTCCAGCGGCCAGCAACATCGAAAATACTTTCAAATACTGGCTGATACAGAGATCTCGCAACGCTTTGGAATAAAAAGGGATGAAGGCGACTATCGCGTCGATGAGCAACCCGAGATAGGGAACGAGCCGCAGCCACAATAGTGTTGCCAAGAGCCCCGCTAGTCCCACCACAACAGCCACCGCTGGAATCAGTGTCCCCGTGACCATCGACATGGCTGCACCGTACCTGTCCTCGGCAATCCAAATCAGCACTCCCTCGAACAACAGGATGGCCATGAAAAGGTTAACCAGGGGCCGAACCATGAGCGAACGGGCGTGACCTAGAAAGCATGCACGGTTCTCGCTCTGCTCCGCCAGCATGGTCAGAGTGCCTTCCAAGGTTCCGCTGTCGAGCCCGATTCGGACCAGCGAGACTTCCACTGGCGCAAAGAGAACCGATTCCTTTTTCATCACCTCGTCGAGGCGCATTCCGGCGTGGAGAAAGCGAGACATTCTCTTGATCGCGCCGCGGAGGTTGCCGCTCTTCGCCGACGGAAACGCTCGATCCACTGCCTCCGGCAGGCCGACTCCGGCGCTGAATTGATTGCGGAGCGAAAGGAAGAATCGGTGTTTTTCTTCGCTTGATGCGCCGGGGGAAATGACACTGAACAGGCTGTACAGCATGGAAATGCTCGATCGTGTGAGGTACCCTTCAAAACACGACTCCGCGGCCCACGGAGAAAGTCAGGGCTACATTGTCATCTATGGTATCGAGGTTCGTCCGAAATGCCAATGTCAACCGAAAATCCAGAGAACCAACTCTCACAGCCGCCCGGGCACCCAGGGATGCTTTCAAATCTTCCAGCTGAAATCTCGGTTTGCTCTTCCACGGATCGAAACGACTCCATTGCTCAAAAGTTGCTCCCATGTCGGCGAAAACCGCTCCCCGAACTCCCCCTGTACGAAGCCAGCTTCGGACCGCCAGATGATCGATGATGGGAAAACGAAGCTCGACATTGCCAAGAAGGTAGTTTTCGCCCGTGAATGCCTCAAGGCCGTAGCCTCGCAGAGAGCGGTCTCCGCCCAGGCTGAAATAGAGAGGATCCGCACCCATGGAGGAGCCCGCAGCCATCCGAATGGCAGCGACGGTGCGCCGAAGAAGGGGCACATAGAAACGTTGTTCCAATTCCAAGGAAGACTGTGACAGGAGCCCGTCCAGGGGAATGCTCCCGGTTGCTTCCATGCGGAGTTCCCAGCCAGACCTGGGACCCAGAGCACCCATATGCACCCTGTCGTTCAGGAATCTTGCCGACACCGCTAGCCTCTTTTGAGATCTCGAACCATAAATCCCGTAGTTCCCGGAACTCTTCCATCTTTTGACAGTCACGTCGGACTCGATCCTGGTGGTTCGGCTCAACGGGTAGACAGCGAAGGCACTTCCCCACTGCTCGGAGTACTTTTGTTTTGCTCCCTGGAAACGGACCCAACGCCGTTGATGTCCAGCTGTGACTCCCAGGGTGAGCCTTCGCCGAAGGTTTGCATAACTCCCGGAGAACCCCTCCAGATACGCGTCGCTGGAGAACCGAACCTGGAACTGATGCTCGGCGGGCCGGTCAGAGAGAGAGAGAAACGCCGAAAAAAGGAACCGCTGGTCCTCAGCCCAGCCAAGGCGATAACCAAGATTGTGTAATCGAAGAGAGGCTCTCACCTTCTCGCCAGACAGCTCTGAAAGCGCCTCTCCTGTTGCCGGCCTCGCCATGCGGGCAGCAGACAGAGAGATCTCTTCGCTCGGCCTTTCCAGGGAAGACATCCGCAACGCTGGCCGCACCGAGCGGACGCGAAAACGGCCCCTTTCCAGTTGAGAGAAGAACACACGCCCATCCGGGCCTTGAGTCGGCCATGCCGTTTGCGTGAAGGTTTTGGTTAGGCGCGTGGCAGTCAAGGTCTTGGGATCGACCCGGTAAATGTCGGCGACGCCGCTTCGATCCCAGACCGCCAAGATTCCAGCCTTACTCCAAGTCGCCTGGAAAAAAGTGGATCGCGCGTTGAGCAAGGGCCGCGTTTTACGTTCGGTCAGGGTAAGAAGAAGGAGTTGTGGATGCTGATTTCGCTCAGAGGTGTAGACGAGCTCTCGGCCCGACGGGGACCAAGAAGGTTCTCCATCGACGGCGGTATCATCTGTGATCTGCTCCAATGTCCCGGTTTTTTCATCGTAGATGAAAACATCTGATTGCCCGTTCAGGAATCCTGCCATGGCCACTTGCCGTCCGTCCGGATGGACGCTTGGAGAACTCGCTGATTGGAGGCCAACGTCCAGGGCACGAGTGATCCTCTTTCGGGCCAAGTCATAGAAGCACAGGCGCAAGTCCCCATTGACCGTTGCAAAAAAAAGGATCTGAAAACCGTCCGGTGTCCAACTGAGCGGACGACCATTCGTGACGAAAGCGTCCACCTTCCGAAACCTGTGGGAAGCGCGCTGAAAAGGTGCGCCATCTCGTAGCCGATGGATCGCCAGCGTTGGCCTGCCGTCCATCGATGTAATGCTCGCCAGTAATTCACCAGCGGGGGAGATCACCGCGCCAATATGCGCGCCAGATCCTCCTTCCGCCCATGGCGTCGATGTCGGAGGACCGCTTTCCGGTGCGCTGAAAAGGGCCGCGTTCTTCACCAGGAGCCGCCGCCGGAGAGCCTCATCCAGTTCCCAAAGCTGGTGGCGAGTCGCTCCAAAGAACGCCTCCGCCAGATCTGGATGGCGTCCTTGTAAGCGCAGGTTGGACAAAACTCGCATGAGGATATCGTCGCCATATTGCTCCAACATCAACTCGATCGTGGCATGCCCCACCGCGTATCCCAAGAAGGGCTGGCGCAGCCTGCGAAAGCTCCCAAGATCTCCCAGGTGAGGGAAGCTCCAAAACATCAGCGCATCCCGCAGAATTGCACGATCCCAGACCGCCCACTGGTCAGTGGCGCTTTCGGCAAGTCCTTCCAAAAACCAAAGTGGCAGTGAGTTGCGCAGGCCTCGCAACCCCGCTTGGCCCATGGCGCGGCGGGCAAGGAGGTGAGCAAGCTCGTGAACAATCAGCTCCTCCATTGCTTGGCGTGAATCGTCCCCCGGGATGGCGATTCTTTCCTGGAGCGGTTCGGAGAATCCCCGGGAATCCGGGCGTGCCGCGCCGGAGAGAACGCGGGTTTCACGGAGATCGGCCATGCTCGGGTAGACGAGAATGGTGATGGCTTGGCGCTGTTGGAATTCTTCTTCTCGATCCAGACCGTAGAGGGTGCGAAGTTTCTCCCCAGCTTTCTCGGCCTCGGCGGCGAGCCATGGAAGCAGTTGTGCCGAGGATTCTGTATAGAAAAAATCAAAATTCTCCGTCTTGTGGAGGCGCCACTTGAGAGGAGCGTGGGGAAGCCTGTTACGGCTGTGGCCTTCCACAGGTTCGAGAAAGGGCAAGAAGAAAACCGCGTACTGGAGGGCGAGAAGCAGGAATCCCACGATGGCCCGAGGAAAGTGAATCACGGTGGTCTCTCGTTTTGTTGCCATACAGGCCACCAGGGGCAGAGGAGACGGCGCTGCACGTTCGGCTCCTCTTGCAGCGCAAGGACAAGCTTCTTCATGACCCCTTGGAGCATGGAATTCCGCAATACCGCTTCCCTCTCAAGCTGTTTTCCTTCCACGATGGAGTGCGCCACGAAGGAGCGCCGGAGCTGAACCCGGTTGTTGCGAAGATCGCGGAACTCGATTTTCAAGCGGAGCAGAAGTTTGGTGCGCCGGACAAAAACCGGCCAGCCCTGGCTTTGGCCGGCGTTCTTCACCTGTCTGTCCCATGTTGAGGCATCTTGTCTGTAATAGCCGAAACGACCGGTGATCAGGCCATCGATAGTCCGGCCTTCAAAAGAGAGGCCAGGCCCGAGGGACTTGGGGATCTCGTTGGCACGGAGCAGCCTCCGGTAAACGGGGAAAGGGGCTAGCTTCTCCAACTCGAAGAGCAGCAGGCGGGAGGCTAGTTCGGCTTCTCGTGCTTGCCCAGTTCCCAAGAGCGGCGTCAACTCTTGCAGAGCCACCAAAGAGTAGACGTGGCGCCTATTTTTTTCCCATGGCTCTGGAAAAGAGAGCTCCGTCACTCCATGGCAACTCACCGAGAGAGCGAGCGCTAGCAGGACCCAGCCAGTTGCCGGGACTCCATGCATTGACATGAGCGGGTCCCCGTGAAAAAACATCAGGGCCGCCTGTTTCAGCCCTTGGCACGGTGTAAGATCGGGCTTCATGGGCGTTCATCGGGCGGGCCGTTTGCGTGTTGCGGGCCCGCCGGGCGCTGCGCCAGCGCGCGCTGAAGATTTTCGCGGATCCCCGCGTCTCTTGGTTCCAGAGCTGCCGCCACCTTGTAGTGCTCCAGCGCCGTTGCCCGCTCCCCCAGTGCTTCAAGGCAGATTGCCAGGTTATTATGGAGGGCCGCATTCGCAGGTTCTTTGGCCAAGTGACTTTCCAGCCGGCTGCGGGCCTCCTGCCAAAGCTGCTGCTCCATTAGAGTCTGGATCAGGCGATGCTCCGGAGAATAGGCACATCCGTGGAAGAAGAGGCTCCAGCAGCCGATCCAGAGGAAAAATCGCCGGTTTGCCAAAGACCCCAAGAATGCTCGGAAAATATTAGTGAGAAAGGGCATGGGCTCTCAGAAAAAACCCGAAGGGCACACGGCCCTTCGGGTTTTGAGGCATGACTCCGTTGCGTGAACGGTGGGCCAAGCAGTTACTTGAGTTGGAAGCGGACGGTCAGTGTCATGTAGGCATCCACTGGCCGGCCATTGATGTAGCCAGGTTCAAACTTCCACTTTTTCAGGGCCTTGACCGCTGCTTCGTTGCACCCGCTCTTGCCAAGACCTCGGAGGACCCGAATGTCCCCGACTCTTCCATTCCTTTGAATGACTGCTTCGAGGATGACGATGCCCTGAACGCGAGCCCGGCGTGCCATTTCCGGGTAAAGGGGATCCACCTGCTTGAGGATCTTAGGCTGAACGCCGTCAACACCAATGCGGATAGGACCCGAATCACCCATATCCAACGGCGGACCTTCAGGTTCGCCAAAGATAATCTCCACATCGGGGGGGATGAGGTCGATATCTGGATCTGGCTCCGGTTCCACAACCGGTTCAGGCTCGTCCGGCGTCGGATCAGGGATCGGCTTCGGTTTCGTCCGCTTCTTCTTGATAATCTTCTTTTGTTTCGGAGCTAGTTTCTTCTTCGGCGGCTTGAAACGCCGAATCGTGACGACCTTCTTTTGGCTCGAATCGAAGATCCGTGCTTGGCCCTCCGGGATCTTCACGTAGAGAAGCACCACGTGGAAAATCGCCGAGAAGAGCGTCCCGACGAAGATGTCCTGACGATCTCTAGCTCGTATGGCTATGATCTCTTCTTGTGTCAGCATGGCGAGGCTCCTCGACGATGGCAGCTACGAGCCTTCACCCCACGAGGCAATCTCCTCCCTCGTGGGTAAGGCGATGTTCTTGACGTCTAGCTGCTTGAGCTCGTCCAAAACGTCAATCATATTGCCGTACTGGGCGTCGCTATCAGTCTTGATGATCACGAATTTGTTGGGGTTAGCCGAGAGCTTTGGCATCAAGTAGGGCTTGATGTCCGTGAGGTTGAAGGGATTTCCATCCACAGTGACCCGGCCCCCCGGATCAATGTCGATGAGCACCGCTCGGACATCCTCTGGACTCTTGTTTTGGTCGTCCCTTGGAAGGTTGAAGTCAATGCCTTTCTTTGCGGAAAACGCGGTCGTCACCATGAAAAAGATGATGAGCAGAAAGGCGATATCAGCCATCGACGACGATGGTATGCCTTCGTTGGGAGTTGATCGCTGCTTGTACTTCAAATGAAAACCTCCGCCTTCAGAAGCTGAGGATACGAGGCAAATCGCTTGGCCTCAAAGCCTTGGCTTACTCACGATCCGTTGGCAAAGAGATGTTCTTCACCTTGGCACGCCGAAGCTGTTCCAACAGTTCATCAATGTACCGATAGGGAGCCCGTTTGTCCGCCTTCAAGATGAAAACCCTCTCTGAGTTGCGGGCAACCTCAACCTCGGCAATGTTTTGCACTTCGGCCATGACCGCAGTTTTTCCCTGAATCTTAATGTCCCCTTCATGGGTCACCGAAATGGTGATGGCATCCTTGGGGATTTCTACTCGCTCCGTTGTCTTGGGCAACGTCACGGGCGTTTTGTCCACCGTGAACGTCGTGGTCACCATGAAGAAGATGATGAGCAGGAAAGCAATGTCCGCCATGGACGAGTCGGGAATCTTGTCCTCGACTTTCGAGCTGGCCTTGAGTTTCATCATGGGATTACCCTCCGCACTTCAACAGTCAGTGTCAGAACGGACGGGTTTGTTCCATGGCCGGATTGGCATCCCGGTTGTCAACGAACCCAGCCTCTTCCGATTCCGTCAGGAACTCCAGCATCAGGGCGGAAGATTCTTCCATTTCCAGAACCATTTTGGAAACCCGGCTCGAAAAGTAGTTGTACGACGCCAAGACCGGAATGGCGATGATGAGGCCCGTAGCCGTTGTGATCAAGGCTTCCGAGATACCGATTGCCACAAGGGCAGGGTTGTTGAGACCCGCCTTGGCGATGGCCCAAAACGCCCCGATCATACCGGTAACCGTGCCAAGGAAGCCCATGAGCGGCGCAATGTTCGCCACCGACACGAGAACCACGAGTCCGCGCTCCAGGCGAGACAGTTCCAGCCCACCGGAAAACTCGATGGCCTTTTCGATCTCCTCTCGACCACGGTCGTACTTCAAAAGGCCCGCTTTCAAAATCGACGCGATGGGACCACGATAAGCCTCGCAGATCTTGATCGCTTCTTTAATCCTCCCCTTTTTGATCACTTTTCGCATTTTATCAAGAAAGGCCGGCGTGTCGATGCTGGCTCGGTGGTAGTGCCAAAATCGCTCGATCATGAATCCGAGCGCAACAATCGAACAGAGCAGCAGCGGCCACATGACCGGACCACCCTTGTCGAAATATTCAACCAGGCTGTCCATAAATTTCCCTTACCTCCGACAGGTTGACGGCAATCAGCCCTTGACTCTACCTCGGCAAGCCGAGCAAGCGCTTTCGCACGAGCCCTTCCGTTCCGAACAGAGCATGATATGGATTTCGCAACAGCACACAGAATCTGAACTCGCGGCTGGCTTCTCTACAAACTGAACTCGAAGCTAACTCGAGCCTTGAAGGATCTTGGAGCGAAGCTCACCCACTTCCTCGTAATTGTGGCAGGCCACTTGGTGGCTGCCCCCTAGCTCCACCAATTCTGGTTCCACAAATTTACACTCTTCGGTCGCATAGTAACAACGAGGGTGAAAATAACAACCACTCGGCGGATTCTGGGGACTTGGTACATCCCCTTGCAAGATGATGCGGTTCTTCTTCGCCCGTGGATCCGGGATTGGAACCGCCGACAATAGTGCTTCCGTATAAGGGTGGCTGGGCTCGCGGTACAAGGCGCGGCTTTCCGCTACCTCCACGAGCTTCCCAAGATACATGACTGCCACCCGATCCGAAATATGGCGAACCACACTCAAATCATGGGCGATGAAAAGATAGGTCAGCCCCAGCCGTTCCTGAAGGTCCTGCATAAGGTTGCAAACCTGAGCCTGGATCGACACGTCCAATGCACTGACCGGCTCATCGGCCACAATCACTTCAGGGTTCACGGAAAGGGCTCGAGCGATCCCTATCCTCTGGCGCTGTCCCCCGGAAAACTCGTGTGGATATCTCTTGGAAAACCTTGAATCGAGGCCCACGACGTTCAAAAGTTCCTTGACTCTTTCGTCTCGCTCTTTCCGGTTTCCCAAACGGTGGATGAGCAGGCCCTCCCCAATGATGTTCCCCACGGTCATTCTGGGGTTGAGACTGGCGAAAGGGTCTTGAAAGATAATTTGGAAACTTCGGCGGATGCCAAGAAGTTCGCTCCGGCTCATCTCCAGGACGTTTTTTCCCCGAAACTTCACTTCGCCCGCCGTTGGCTTAAGAAGCCGAAGAATGCATCGGCCTGTGGTGGATTTGCCACAGCCGGACTCTCCAACGAGCCCCAGTGTTTCTCCCTTGGCGAGGTCGAACGATACTCCGTCCACGGCCTTGACATGGGCGACAACCCTGGAAAAGATCCCCTTCCGCTTTGGGAAATACTTCTTGAGATCCCGTACTTGCAGAATCGGTTCCACGTCCGTCGGAGGCTTCTTTTCCAACGCCAACTCGCTCATCCGTCCACTGCGGCTTGCGCCGCATCCTCTTGGTATAGGAAACACCTGACTTCCAGCTTTGCGCCAATTTCCACCAACGGCGGTCGCTGCTTCGAACATTCAGCTAAGGCTTGATTGCACCGGGGCTCAAAAGCGCAGCCAGGTGGCATCTCCAAGGGATTGGGAACCACGCCTTCGATGGTCTCGAGCCGGTGGGTTTCAGTGGAATCCAGGCGTGGTACTGAACGGAGAAGACCTTGAGTATAGGGATGACGGGGCTCCAAATAAATGGAATTAACTGGACCCTGTTCGACGATTCTGCCGGCATACATGACGGCAACCCGATCGGCGACCTCGGCCACGACTCCAAGATCGTGGGTGATGAGCAAGAGTGACAGACCGTATTGCGATTTCATCGTGCCCAAGAGGTCGAGGATTTGCGCTTGCACCGTGACGTCCAGGGCTGTGGTCGGCTCGTCGGCGATGAGCAAGAGTGGGTTGCATGAAAGTGCCATGGCGATCATCACCCGCTGGCGCATCCCTCCGCTAAGCTGGTGCGGGTACTCGTGAACTCGCAGTTCCGGCGCGGGAATATGCACCTTCCGAAGCATCTCAACGGTGATCTCAAGCGCTTCAGCCCGCGTTGTCTTCCGGTGAAGCTGAATCGCCTCCGCAATCTGGTCTCCGACGGTGAAGACTGGGTTCAGGGAGGTCATCGGTTCCTGAAAAATCATGGAGATATCGTTGCCCCGGACTTTTCGCATTTGGGATTCCGAGAGCTTCAAGAGGTTTGTTTCCTGGAACAGGATCTCGCCTCCCACGATTTTTCCGGGAGGATCGGCCACAAGCCGCATGATCGACAGCGAAGTGACGCTTTTGCCGCATCCGGACTCCCCGACGAGGCCCAGGCTTTCTCCTTTTCGGAGCACGAACGACACATCGTCCACCGCCTTGACGACATCTCCTTCCGTGGAGAAATATGTCTGAAGGCCTCGGACGTCCAGAAGCTCCTCCATCGTTACTCTTCTCCGATAAAGGTTCTCGAAAAGCCATGACTCCCAGGCTGCCAGCCGCATCGCCCGGCCAGAACCCATCTCCGCTGCTGGGAACCCGGACTGTTGCGGCGCACTCACTTGAGGGCGGCCCTGACACCTTACGAACTTTACCCTTGTATCCCACGCCTTAGGGCGCTGTCAATCCATCTGTGTGGGCAATCTGGTGGCGCTCCGCTTGCCGGCCAATGGATAAGGAAGGCGGGGAAGTGGGCGAGTAGCGGCGGACGGACTGCCGCCGCTGAGAGCGGAACGCCATACAAGGAGAAAAATTGGGTGGCCGACGCAGGTGGTTTTGAAAAGAGCAGGGACCTATCAGATCCGGTTGACAACATCACCGCTGGGGCGGGCCTCCTTCCCGGCTCCGTGCAGCCCGGAGGGCGCTACACCGGCAAGATGCCGGTGCCACCGTTTCGGCGAAGAAAATTGTAAAGCAAAAACACGAC
>JAJRTK010000070.1 GCA_024278345.1 bacterium
GCTTCGCCCTGCACCCACCAGGGAGTTACCTCCCTGGACCCGCGTTTTTGTACGCTCCGCGTCTTTTTTTGGTTTGGTTGCGTGTCCCGGCTTAGGTGGATACCCTGTTTGGACTGCTTTACTCGCGTCGCCCCGCACCCACCAGGGAGCGTGCTCAACTTCCCGTTGCAACAAAGGGCAACGGGTTCCCAGCCCACATTTTTGTGCGCCGCACTCCTTTTTTTTACGTTTCTTCAGTGTCCCGCTTTGCGTGGATACCCGGCAAAGGTGGTCCACGAAGGTCGTCGGTGGTGTCCCTTGGGGCTGTTCATCGGTGGTGGTGCCCGCGTTCGGTTTTCCGCCTCTTCGTCGCGGGCGAGCCGGCGAGTAGCGGGCGTGGGACGGCGCCCGATGGGAGCGGAACGCAAGACCAATGGAAAGCCGTGGCCTCCACTCTAATCCCGGCGTGACAAGCTCAGGACACGCGGTTCACTCCGCGGATCTCGCTCCAAGAACCGGGCTTCTCGTGGGACTCGTCCACTTTGTGGCGCAAATCGCGGCCGTCCACAAGATAGACGACGGCTTCGGCCACGTGGGTCGCCTTGTCGGCGAGTCTTTCGATATTGCGCGCGGCAAGCAAGGCCTCGATCAGCGCTAGCTCCTCCCCGCGGTGTGCCTGGACCCGCTCCAAGACCCGTCTGGTAATGGAGTCTCGCGCCCGATCCACCCACTGGTCGTCCGCCAACACTTCACTGGCAAGATCGGCCTCACGGAGCAGGTAGGCCCTGATAGCCTTGGACAACATCGCCTGGGCAGCCCGCAACATCTCCTTGAGCTGGTCAAGGATCCAGAGGGGCGACGCCTCGCTGAGATCGAGAAGCTTCCGGCTCAGATTCACGCAAAGGTCACCCATCCGCTCCAGGTCGGTCACCATCCGCAGCGAACAGACCATGACGCGAAGCTGTTCCCGTGGGAGCTTGTAGCCGCTCATGATATCGACCGTCCACTCGCTCAGCTCCCGCTCCAGGCGGTTCAGATCCCGTTCTTTCTGGAAATTCCGTTCCAGTAGATCGGCGTTTTCGCCCATGACCGGTCCCAGACAAGTCTCGATCATAGCCTCGACAAGACCGGCCATTCTGGCAATCCCATCCCGAAGACGACCGGCATCCTTTTCCAACCCGTGCCTCACGGCTCGCTCCCTTTTTTGCGTGGTTTGATCAACCGTAACGGCCCTCGATGTAGTCAGCGGTCTCTTTATGCCTCGGCGTCACGAACATTTCGCCCGTGGACCTATGTTCCACGACTTTGCCCATGAGCATGAAGATGCACTCGTCACTGGCCCGTCGGGCCTGGGCCATATTGTGGGTGACGATGAGAACGGTGTACTCTTCCCGCAGCTCCCAGATGAGCTCTTCCACGGCTTCGGTCCCGTTGGGGTCGAGAGCCGAGCAGGGTTCGTCCATGAGAAGCACGGCAGGCTTCACCGGCATGAGGCGGGCGATACAGAGTTTCTGTTGCTCCTCCAGGGAAAGCCCCCCCCCGGGGCTCCCCAGCTTGTCCTTGACACTCTCCCAGAGGAGCACGCGACGGAGGGCCGACTCCGCGATCTCGTCCCCGGCCGCCTTCGACAAGCGCCCCTTGTCCCGATTGTGGATGCGGTAACCGAAAAGCACATTGTCCCGGATGGAAAGAGGCAGAGGGTTGGGCCTTTGAAAGACCATTCCCACCTGCTTCCGCACTTGAAGGAGCTCCACGGCTGGCGCATAGATGTCATTCCCTAGAACATGAACCTTCCCGGCGGTTCGGACGTACCCAAGCCGCTCGTTGATCCGGTTGATGCAGCGCAAGAAAGTCGATTTTCCACAACCGGATGGACCGATGAGCGACGTGATCATGCCGCCGCGGATCTCTAGATCCACGTCGAACAAGGCCTGGAACGTGCCGTACCACAGGCTCAGTTTTTGGGTTTTTATGGCAAGAGGCCGTTCTTTATCCAAAACGTCCCTCCACGTAGGCTCGGGTCCGGGGGTCCTTCACGTCGCCCGAAAAGATCGCCTCGGTATCGCCAACTTCGACGCACTCGCCCATGAGGAAGAAGGCGGTCCGATCCGCCAGGCGTCGCGCCTGTTGGACCAGGTTGGTCACCAGGATAATGCTCATCTCCTGGCGAAGGCCTTGGAGCACATCCTCGATCCGCATGGTGGTGACGGGATCGACGGCGATGGAAAACTCGTCCAGAAGCAGCAGATCGGGCTCTTGTGACAGGGCCCGGGCAATGGTAAGCCGCTGCTGCTGGCCTCCCGACAGCAGGCTTCCCAAAGAGTTGAGGCGATCCTTGACTTCGTCCCACAGTGCTGCTCGCTGGAGGCAACGCTCCACGATTTCATCCAGGCGCCGCGGATCCCGGACTCCCGAAAGCCGCGGAGCCAGCGACACATTGTCGTATACGCTCAGTGGCAGCCCCACGGGAAGCGGGAAAACCACGCCGATCTTCCGCCGCAATGCATAGACATTCCTCCACATCCGGACCTCCCTGCCGCCAAAAAGAATCGATCCCTGGACGCTCATTCCCGGCACGAAGAAGTCCATCCGGTTCAGCGCCCGGAGCAGCGAGGTTTTACCCGAGCCCGACGGCCCGATGATCCCAAAGATCTCGTTCTGCCTCACCTCGAAGCTGACATCCCGGAGCACCATCTTCTTCCCGTAACTGATGGAAACGTTCCGAACCACGAGCTTTGGTGGATCGCCGGCAACCGGGCGGGGCTCGGGCGGCGTGCCAACGGCCCCGGCATCCGTGAGCCCATTTTTTTGGGGGCTTTTTCTGTTGTCTTGATGGCCGAACCTAGAGAGATGGCCGGAGTCACTTACCATTTTTTTCTTCTCCGCAGCACCGTGCGAAAAGCGATGGAGAGGGAGTTCATAGCAAGCACAATCCCGATGAGGACCAGGGCGACGCCATAAGGCAGCGCCTCTGGAACGTTGGGGACCTGGGTGGAGATCACGAAAAGATGGAGGGACAAGGCCATCGTCTCGTCGAAGACGCCCTGGGGCAGAAAAGGCAGAAAAAATGCCGCCCCGGTAAACATGATGGGAGCCGTCTCGCCAGCGGTCCTTGAGACTTCCAAGATGATCCCCGTGAGAATCCCGCTGAGTGCGTTGGGCAAGACAACGTGGCGAATGGTCTGCCACCGAGTGGCGCCCATATTCCAACAGGCTTCCCGAAAAGCCATTGGCACTGCCTGAAGCGCTTCCCGCGTGGAAACGATCACCACGGGCAGAGTCATGATTCCCAGGGTCAGGCTCGCCGCCAAAATACTGGTGCCGAAGCCGAAAAAGAGGACGAAAGCCCCTACTCCGAACAGGGCGTGGACAATAGAGGGAACACCTGCCAAGTTGATGATCGCCAGATTGATGACCCGGGTCAGCCAGTTGTCAGAGGCATATTCACTGAGATAGATGGCCGCGGCCACACCGATAGGAACGGAAAAGAGCAGAGCCACGGCCACCAGCCAGACCGTCCCCACAAGCGCGGGAAAGATCCCTCCAGCCGTCATGCCGTTGGAAGGCTCCGTGAAGAGAAACTCCATGGACATGACCGGCCATCCCTTGATGACCAGGAAGATCAGGATGACGAAGACCGGCAAGATGAGTAGGAGAGTCATGAGCAGAAAGAGCCAACGAATCAGCCGCTCCACCTTCTGATCCCGCCGGTTGAGCGCGGAAGCCTCAAACCCGGCCACCTGCCTCTGGCCTCCGCCTCCGCCTCCGGTGGTTCTTGGTGGAAATGCGCCCGCCGACCTCGCTACAATCCGTGATGAGAGTTCCGGGTCACACATGGTTTCACCTTTTCCTGACGCCACGGATCACGAGATCCGCCGTGAGGTTGATGATGAAAGTCACGAGGAATAGAAAAATCCCCAAGGCAAAAAGTGCCTTGTAATGGTCCGAACCGACCGCCGTTTCCCCTAGCTCCGCGGCGATGGTCGCCGTGAGGGCGCGCACCGAGTCGAAAACGCTGGTGGGAATGTTGATGGAGTGACCGCTGGCCATGAGCACTGCCATGGTCTCTCCAAAGCCACGGCCCACACCCAGGAGCACCGCAGCCACAAGACCGTTTTTTGCCGCCGGGAGGACGACCCTGAAGACGACCTGCCAACGGGTGGCACCCAGGGCCTCCGCAGCCTCGCGATAGGTGTCGGGTACCGCTTTGAGCGCGTCTTCGGCGATGGTGGTCATGATGGGCGCCGCCATGAGTCCAAGAATAATACCCGAATTCAGGACGCTGAGACCCACCGGCACATTGAAAAGATCGATGATCAGCGGGTTCATGATGCTCAGCCCGATGAACCCCCAAACGACCGAAGGGATCGCCGCCAAGAGCTCCACCAAGACCTTCAGGATCTCCCGAATCCGCCCCGTGGCAAACTCGGCGATGTAGATTGCCGTCCCCAGCGAAAAGGGGACCGCCAACAGCATGGCCAGCCCCGTAACACTGGCCGTGCCCGCAATCAAGGCCAAGGCCCCGTACGTAGGGTTGTAGGACGAAGTGGGCGCCCAGCGCGGCGACGTGAAAAACTCGCCCAAGTCCAGGCTACCCGCAATGAATCCGGCCCCCTCCTTCATGACAAAGCCAAAGATGCCGAAAATGAAGATGATGGCCGAGACCCCGCCAATGAAGACCAGGATCTCCACTCCTTTGTCAACGTACCAGGCCATCGTCCGGGCATCGGCATCTTCCGCGAAGCTGGCGGCAACTCCCGCGCCTTCCGCGACTCCAGCGCCTTCCACGGCTCCAGCGACTTCCGCGCTCTCCGGCGATCCCATATCAGCTCGCCTCCTCGCCTCGAAGAGTCTCCATGAGCTCCCGGACTCTGTAGGAAATCTCTTTGTACAACGCCGCGAAGCGCTCCCGGCCTTCCAGCCCCTTCACCACCTCCTCCAGATCCCATTCCACGACGGCAAGCTCGTAGGGAAGCTTCGAAAGACGAGGTCTCACGTCACCGCAAAAACTGACCAGCACGTGGAGCTTCGACAGCTCCCGAAAATCGGGTTCGAACCGCCGGGGCCCCTCGTCGCCCAGCTCGATCCCCACGCCGTTCATAAACTCCACAAATCCAAGGGAAAAGGCCGAAACCTCGCTCCAACCCGCACTGGCATACTTCCCGCTACAAGGATAGGCCTTCCTGGCCGCAAGCTCCGCCATCTTGCTCTGGCACTCGTTGGTCTCGTCCAGAAAAAGCAACCGATAGACCTTCGGAGCCTTGGTCTCGCCGGTGGCCGTAAAGATCGTCTCTTCGCAAATGTTCTTGGCCTGAGCCTTCACCCGGTTGAGGCGGGACAACACGCCCATGAGGGCAAACAGATCCTTGATGGGCATCTCGTGCCGCACCCCCTCCTCCAACAGATCCTGGAACACCTTGTCGAAAGTGACCTGAAGATGGGAGGCCAGTCCTTTGGTTCCTCGGGCCAGGTCGGGGCTTTTCTCGTAAAAAGAATCCAGCGCCTGGCCAAGGATCTGAAGAGCCTGTTCTGACAAAAGCTCGATATCCCGCGCCACAAGGGGCGGAACCTCCCGTTCGAGCTGCAACGCCTCCCGGCTAATGGTGACGGCGTAATCCCCCAGCCTCTCCAGCCCGACATTGAGGCGCAACACCGACGAAACAAACCGCAGGTGACCCGCGCTGGGAAGATGCCGCGCCACAAAAACGTGGCACATCTTGTCACAGGACCGGACCTGACGATTGATGGGCAAGTCCCCTAGAATCGTGGCGCTGGCCAAATGCCGATCCCGCCTCAAAAGCGCCCGAAGCGACATCTCCAGAGCCGCCTCCACCTTGGAACCGACCTCCTTGACCGTCGCCATGATCCGCCTGAGGTCCTCCTCGAGCCTTTTTTCGTAGTGAGACATCTTCGCCTGACCTTTCCAACTCACGACAAGTCTCTTCAGGGTTGTGTTCCGCTCCCGTCGCTCGCATCCGCTCCCGCCGCTCGCATCACCACCGCCTTCACGGGCCATGGCCCCCAAAACCCCGTCAATGGGCAAACCGGGGCTGGGCATCGGGGGCCGCTCTTGTCGGGTGGCCGAACCGATCCCCACATCCAGGGGACCTATCAGATCCGGTTGACAACATCACCGCTGGGGCAGGCCTCCTTCCCGGCTCCGTGCAGCCCGGAGGGCGCTACACCGGCAAGATGCCGGTGCCACCGTTTCGGCGAAGAAAATTGTAAAGCA
>JAJRTK010000071.1 GCA_024278345.1 bacterium
GCCGTTTCCCTCTTGACCTTTTCCAGCCACTCCAGGCCACGTTCCAGTCCGGGGCCGCGATATGATCGGCCCGACGTTCGGTTGGCCTTGTCAAAGGAGGCCTTGAAAACTAGGCGGAATCCATGTTTCTCCGCGATCTCCCGCACCGTGTGAGCCATCTTGAGCAAGTGATCGACCGACTCCATGACGCAGGGGCCGGCCACCACCAGTAAACCCTTTTTTCCTTCGCCCCCTGATTCCCTCACGACTCGGGCTCTGCGGCTTCGCGGTCTTTCGCGCGTTTTCGGGCCGCCGCCACGAAATCGCAGAAGAGCGGGTGCGGCTCCGCCGGCCGCGACTGGAACTCGGGATGAAATTGGACCGCCAGAAACCAAGGGTGCTCCCGCAACTCGATGATCTCTACCAGAGCGCCATCTGGCGAGGTCCCCGACACCACGAGCCCGGCGTCTTCCAGCCGCATTCGGTAGCCGTTGTTGAACTCGAACCGGTGGCGATGCCGTTCCGATATCAGGCGCTTTCCGTACGCCTTGTACGCCAAGGAACTCGACTTGAGTTGGCACTCATAGGCGCCAAGCCGCATGGTGCCGCCCTTTCGGATCACTTTTCGTTGCTGGTCAAGAAGGGCGATCACGGGGACGGGAGTCTCAGGATCCAGCTCCACCGACGTTGCCTCCTTGATCCCTAAAAGGTCCCGCGCCATCTCGATGACCGCCACCTGGAGTCCCAAGCAGATGCCAAAGAACGGAATGCCCACTTCCCGGACATACCGAACCGCCGCAACCTTTCCTTCGACGCCGCGCTCCCCGAATCCGCCGGGAATCAGTACCCCATCAATCTTCGATAGCCTGGTATCCGCCCCATCTCGTGCAATCTCATCCGCTTCAATCCAGTCGATCTCGACCTTCAGCTCGTGGTGGATACCAGCATGTGTAAAGGCTTCTCCCAGGCTCTTGTAGCTGTCCCGCAAGGCCGTGTATTTCCCTACGATACCGATGCGGACGCCGCCCTTGGGTTCCTTGATCCGCCGCACCAGTTCGCTCCATGCCGAAAGGTTTGGCTCCGGCATTTCGAGGCCCAGTCGCTCCAGAATTCGTGCATCGATCCCCTCTTCCTTCAAGGCCAGCGGTACTTCGTAGATCGTCGGCACGTCGATTCCGGTGATCACGGACTCCTCAGGCACATTGCAGAACAGGCTGATCTTTTTCTTCAGCTCATCAGGCAGCGGCCTCTCCGTCCTGCAGACGATAATATCTGGCTGGATGCCGATGGTCCGCAGCTCTTTGACACTGTGTTGCGTCGGTTTCGTCTTCAGCTCCCGGGCCGCCTCCAGATAGGGTACCAACGTCAGGTGGATGTAGCAGACATCCGAGCTGCCCACGTCGAACCGGAATTGCCGGATGGCTTCCAAAAAGGGCAGACTCTCGATATCTCCCACGGTCCCGCCGATCTCCGCGATGACCACGTCACTTTCCCGAGCCAGGGGGACCAAAGCTGCCTTGATTTCGTCCGTGACGTGAGGAATGACCTGAACCGTTCCTCCCAAGTAGTCCCCGCGCCGTTCTTTCCGGATCACCGAATCGTAGATCCGGCCCGAAGTGAAATTGTTTGCCCGGCTCATCTTGGCATTGGTGAACCGCTCGTAGTAGCCCAAATCTAGATCGGTTTCCGCCCCATCATTCGTGACGAAGACTTCACCGTGCTGGTAGGGGTTCATCGTGCCCGGATCGACGTTGATGTAGGGATCGAACTTCGCCAGGGTCACGCGAAGACCGCGGCTCTCCAGCAGCATTCCCACGCTCGCCGCGGCAATCCCTTTGCCCAGGGACGAAACGACGCCCCCCGTAATGAAAATATACTTAGTTTTCATGAGTGTCCGACTCGTTTTCCCGTTCAGGAGCGGCCACCGATGACCGCCCTCATGGCTCTTCCGTCAAATGACCGGCTTTCCGGCCAGATAGATTGTATCGTTCGGTACCACTTTCTCCAAATCGCCATCCATGACGGAGCCCTGGTAGGTGCCGGGCGAAGCCCTCACAGGGGGCAGGGGTAAGCGTCCCCCTTACTTGGCCATTTCCCCAATCCACCGCCGTACCCGTTCCAGATCGCCGGGAGTATCCACTCCGATAGTGTCCGCTGGCGCATCGGCCACTGCCATGGGAAGCCCTCCATGGAGCAGACGAAGCTGTTCCAGTCTTTCGGCCCGTTCCGTGGGCGCTACCGGAAGTGTCCGGAAAAGTTCCAAGGTCTTTCGGCGATAAGCGTACATTCCCAGGTGCTTGAAAAAACGGTCGGGCTCCTGGGCCAGCGGCCGTCTGGAAAAGTAAAGCGCCCGTCCCCGCCGGTCCACTACGACTTTTACGATGTTGGGATTGGTTGCTTCGGCGCTTCTTAGGGGGTATCTTAGTGTGCTGGCGGCAGCTTCGGGGTCTTTTCGGAGCGCCTCGATGAGGCGTTGAAGGTGGCCTGGTTCCACCAGGGGCTCGTCCCCTTGGATATTGACCACGATATCCGCATCGACGATTTGGTTGGCCTCAGCTAGCCGATCCGTTCCCGATGGCAGATCTCGGGTCGTGACGATGGTTTCAATTCCCAGCTTCTCCATGGCAAGGA
Source organism: bacterium (assembly GCA_024278345.1). GTDB lineage: Bacteria > CSSED10-310 > JAJRTK01 > JAJRTK01 > JAJRTK01 > JAJRTK01. The sequence continues at coordinate 2,611 of JAJRTK010000071.1, forward strand.
GTATTTCCGGATTGCCGGTGGCCACCAGGCTCTGCCCCAGCATGGGGCAGAGCGCCACCCGCCGGGCGATGAAGCCCACCATGGGCAGGCCGTCAATCTGTTCCAGGACCTTGCCTGGAAAGCGATTCGATGCCAGCCGCGCCGGGATCATGGCGACGATTTTCATGGGAGCCGCTCCTGAGTTCATAGTGGAGGCGAAGCCCTGCCAGGGCACCGGGGAATTGGGGGAAAAGCCCCCGGACAACTGCCAAGCGGAGTGCGGCGTTGCCCGATGCCAAGTTCTTTCCCCGCGACCCATCGTCCCGCTTTGCGTGGACACCCGGGCCGGAAAAACCAAAGGGCGTATGATAGGAGGCCGCCGGAGAAGGTCAAAACCAGGCGAAGATCTGTGGCCCGACGGAAGCCAGGGTCGTGAAGCGGATCCACCGAAAGAGAGCCGCGACGACCAGGAGATGGCTTGGCGGTACCCTGAACCCAGCCGCGATGGAGGAAAGAGCTACTAACGGCGGCAGCCCCACAACCCCTGAGATGGCGGTGAGCAGAAGAAATCTGTTTTCCAGGTGTTCCCCGTAGCGTTCCCGCAGCCTCTCTACTTTTCCTCCCAGTTTTTTCCAGCGTCCAAGCAGCCGGGCTCCGCCCAGGTAGAGCAGAGCAAAGGTCGTACACTGTCCCAGTGCGCAGACAAGGCCGACGAAAGCGGGGTTCCATCCTAGCTGTGAGCCGTAGTAAACGCTGGCGGTCTCGGCATTGATAAACCACAGGACAGTTCCGATGAGGGCGATGAAATACAGAGTCAAGATTTCCATAAGTTGCCTTTCGGGGCGTTCTATTTTACTAACGGGATTGTTCCGGGCTTGTGAAACCGACAAAGTGACCGAGGGGAGCCTAGCGCGAAATCGGACATTCTGGGAAAAATGGAAAAGAGGCTTCGCCTCTCCTTCCTATGACGGGCTGCTCTGGACCTGGGGGTGTGGAGGGCCAGGGGCGACAATGGCGAGCGGCGGGGGCCGCGGGGAACTCGTGCCAAAGGCACGAGTCGATACCGACGGGAGCGGAAGGCAACAGAAAAAAAAGAGCATCGAAAAAACAGGCCCTGAACCAAGAGTATACTCCCGGTGGCGGGGCGGCTTTTTTTCCGGACAACCTTCCGGCAAGGTGTCTGGAGCTTGACAGAAAGTTCCAGATTTGTAGAATTTACCCGTACCTCTTTCGACATGGGCAGGGCACTCACACGGGAAAGCAACGCATCATGACCAGTTCCAAGCGATTCATTAGCCTTTCGATCAAGCTCGCGTTCTACCTTTCGATCTTGCCGCTCGTCTCTATTCCAGTCTTGACCTATTTATCGACTTCGACTCTCATCAAGGAGTTCGAGGAGAATGCCAAGCGCGTAGGCACGACGGTGACGAGCAACGTCGCGGAGCTTGGCGCCAACGCGGTGATGTCCGGCAACTTCAATTTCTTGACGCGAGCATTGAGCGATACCATCAATGCCCAGCAGGAGTTCCTTGACGGGTTTGTTCTCAAGAGGGACGGGGAGATGTTTGCGAGCTATTCTAGGAAGTCCGGCGAAGGCGCGGAGGGGGCCAAGATTGCCGACAAACGGCTTTCCAGCCTCGCGAAAGTGGATGCCAAGGAGCAGGTGGTCTCCCTGAGCTACAGGGTCGGTTCCGTTCGATACATGGATTTCGCCAAGGATATTTACAACGGTGACGAGAAGATCGCCACTTTGGTTTTCGGGGCCTCGCTGGAGGCACTCGATGAGAAAATCCGCCAATCTTGGCTCAACGGCGGTTTGTTGGCGGCGATCGTGATCCTCATCGCCGTGGCTTTGGGGATCGTCATCGCCAGAAGCATTACGAAGCCTCTCAAAGAGTTGGTGCAGGAGGCGGCGACCATCTCTTCGGGGAACTTGGACAATGAGATCCAGGCACATTCCGGCGATGAGGTGGGACTCTTGGCCCATGCCTTCGAGCAGATGCGCCTTTCCCTCAAAAAGCAGATCGCGGAAATCGCCAAGAAAGCTCTTAGCCTGGAGGGCGATCTGAAGGTCTTTTCCTTGCCCGACCTGATGCAGTTCATTTGCACGGCAAATCGCACAGGCTATCTGGTCATCGACAACAATGGGGAAGATGCCCGAATCTACTTTCGGAAGGGCGAAATCGTTCACTCCATGGCCAGTGGGATGGTGGGGAAAGAAGCTGTTTTCCGCCTGTTCAACCTCACGTCAGGAGCCTTCCGCTTTGAGGCCGGGGACTTTGAGGTCGAGGAATCGATCCACCTGCCTTGGCAGCACGTGATCATGGAGGGTGCGCGGCAGACCGACGAGATGAACCGTGTTCGGCAGCTCATCCCCTCCGCCGATCTCCGGATCGAAGTTTCCGAGCCGCCTGACGGAATGTCGCAGGTCAACCTCACGCCAGAGGAACTCCAGATCAGCATGATCGCCCGGAACCAGAATACCGTGGCCGATATCCTGGCTGCCAGCCCGCTGGAAGAGATCGATACTTACAAGGTCCTTTACCGCCTTATCTCCACGGGATTGTTGGATACGGTGAAATAGGGACTTCCGTTGTGGCGAAGGCGATGATTGGCGAGAGTTATTTTTTCTTTTTCTTGCCCTTTTTGCCGCTGCCCGCCTCGATGTCCGGCTGGGTGATGAATTCCGCGATTCCCCGTGCCAATCCGCGCAAAGCGATCCGGACGGGGTTTTCATAGCCCACGTAAGAGCGGTTCTGTTTTTGGCGGTTCCGGATGAGGGCGACGACCTCCCGGGTTTTGGCATCCAGAATTCGGCATTCAATGGCGATCTTGATTTTGTCGTTGAGGCGAGCCCTGCCCATGTCGTCCATGCGCGTGTTGAAAACCGTGATGGCGCCTTCCAAAAGAAGATCGACCTCGGCCGTGGCCGTGGCGGGAGATCGGTCGATGAGTTGGAAGGCCCTTCGACGTTCGGGGAAGCGTTCGAGCTCTTCCGCCAGAGCTTCAGCGGCGACTCTCTCTGCTTGCGGAATGATCTCGTGTCCTGTTGCATTTTCGAAATCGGGGATCCGGATGGAGTGGTAGTCTCGGAGGTTCAGCTTTGGGCTCAAGTAGCCCTGAGTGACTACTTCCGACGGGCGTAACAGCTCTTCATCCCCAAGAAAGCTCGTGTCGGCTTGGGGAGTGTGCCGTTTCTTGCTTGGCAACAGGCAAGCCGAAAAGAACAGTCCCCCAAAAAGCAACCATCGTCCACAGGTCTTTGCGCGCATCTACTTGTCCTCGTGATTGTGACTCTTCCATGGCGTTTCCCAGCCACAGTATAGACCGCCGTGGCCAACCTGCCAAAGCTATAGCCACTTCTGGAACGCTGGGCGTGAACAGGCGTCCGCCGGGGGAATTGTGCCGCAGGTGAAGGGGGTTGGGGTGGATGGAGTCTGTGGCAGACTTTGCTTGACAACGCGGGCCTTGGTTGCTACTGCCTGTTAGCGCGAGAAGAGGTCTTTTCCGTGGGATGCAACGTGGACAAAACGGGGATTGCCAGGGCAGTGGCGAGAGAAACTCGCTTCCTGTTGCCAGGAGGAGGAGAGGAATGACCAAGGAAGATATTGTCACACAGGTTTGGAACGAGCTGGAACTTACCAAACGGCGGTCTGGAGAGATTGTCGATCACCTGATCTTTACCATCAAAAATACCCTCAAAAAGGGAGACATGGTGAAGATCGGAGGGTTCGGAAAGTTCGAGGTTCGCCATCGAAAGCCCCGAATTGGGCGGAACCCCAAGACAGGGGAAGAAAAAGAGATCAAAGAGGGAAAATCGGTCAAGTTCACAGCGGGAAAGCCCCTCAAGATCGCCGTGTTGAACAGCGCCGACTAGCGGGAACCTTCGGGATGCACTGTTCTTGACTTTGCCGGGCGACTTGGCGGGATCGACTTCTTTGATGCCGGCAGCCATCGGGAGTCGAAAATCCGGGCACTCCCGATGGCCTATCCTTTTTTTCGGTGTTCCCCTTGCACTTCCCGTCACGAGCCGTACAGCTCGCGACCGATGAGCATGAGGCCTTCCAGATCGCAGATTTCCTTGGGAAAGAAGGGAACCCAGACAAGAGGCGCGTTTTTGTCCGGCAGACGCTCTTGGAACGTCGCGATGTTGTTTCGATCATGCTTGGCCATGGCATTCATCATTTGGCTCACCTGGATCAACGAGTCTAAATCCAGATCTAGCTCCACGAGCTGACGCTCGATTTCCAGGCGCTTGTGTTCGTCGGCCAGCTCTTGAAGGCCGCCTGGGCCAGGCGCCGTGGCGACGCGATTGACCACCGTGAACCCCAATGAGAGCTTGAGTTTCTCAAGTTTCTCCGCAATGTAGAGCGCTTCTTCGATGGCTAGGCGCTGGGCGCTGGAAACAATGGTGAAGGAGGTGAGCCCCGGGTCTTGAAGAACGCGAAGAATCTTTTCGCTGCGCTCCTTGAATGCGGTGGCAAAGTCCTTGAAACTGCCCAAGAACTCGGCGATGTCCGTAAGCGCGCTGATTCCAAAGGCACTTTCGATCATGTCGGTGAGCAGGCTCGTCGATTTGCGAAAGATGCTGAAACTCAGGCTCGAGATTGCCTCCACCGGTTTCATGAACCAGCCAAGGGTCTGCAAGTCGAACAGGTTGATGAGCCGCGAAGGGGTTTCAAAGAAATCGATGGCGTGTTTCGTGGGAGCCGTATCGACAACGATGAGGTCGTAGTCACGCTTGAAGTAAAGCTAGTATAGCTTCCCCAAAGCCACGACCTCTTGAGCTCCCACAAGAGAATCCGCCATCACTTGATACATCTTCTGGCTCAAGATCCGATTCGCGGCGGCCTCGGTGGGCGCGATTTTCACAATGAGCTCGTCCATGACTTTTTTCGTGTCCATCATCATGGCATTGAGTTGGCCCTTGATGGGAAGCGGGCTAAGATTTTTCAGTTGAACCGGGGTCTCTACGGCTTCCAAACCCGATAGGCCAAGGGCGTCGGCGAGCCTTTTTGCCGGATCGATGGTGATGACCAAGACCTTTCGACCGGCCATGGCCGCCCAAAGTGCCGTCGCCGCGGCGACGGTTGTTTTGCCCACTCCGCCGGAACCGCAAAACATCAAAACGCTGCGGCTGAGAAGAATTTCACGTGGTATCCGCAACATCACGAAACCGATGCCTCCCGAGTGAGGAACTTTGCCACTTCTTCCAAAAACTCTACATCCTTGGCTTCGTCGGCAAGAAAAGGGATCTGAATTTGAGGGGCGTCCATCGCCCCCTGAAGTCGCTCGATGTGGTGGCGGTTGATCTGGTTGCGGGCATGGTGAAAGAGGCCCGCCGCGGAGAAACCGCGGGCGAGGTCAGGACTCGCGAAAAAGGGCGCGGCTTCGCGGAGTCGCTCCAGCGCTTCCGGGTCCATGGGGCGGCTCAATGATGGGAAGATCCCGTTGATGACGATGGCATCGATGTCCAGGGACAGCTTGCCACGGATCGCTTTTTCCAGCTCAATCGACTCGTTGACTGGCATTTCTTCGGCCAGCGTCACGATCAGAGTCCCCGTGTTTGCCCTGTCGGTGACCATGGACTGGACCGCTAGGGCTTTGCGGTGAAGGGAACCCACCTTGAAGGTTCGGAGCGCTTGATGGGCAACCTCGAAATAGCTGATCCCATGTCCAGTCGCTGGAGCGTCGATGAGAACTCTATCGAACCGCGGTCGCGCCCGTTCCAGGAATTCTCGAATCGCGTCGAGGACGATGAGCTCCTTGAATCCAGGGGCCGCCGCAGTGAAATAACGATAGACGGAACTCTCGAGGATTCGGCGGTAGATCGTCTTGAAGCGGAAGGACTTTTTGATGAAATCGTCAAAGACCATCTGTTCGTCGAAATGAAGGGCGAACAGGTTGGGTCGGAGCGCAACTTCCTTGAGGCCCATCGAGGGAATTCCAAAATATCGCCGGATTTGATCCGTGGAGTGGATTCCCACAAGAAGTACACGGAGCCCCTGTCGGGCCATCGCAAGGCCCAGAGCACAACATATTGTCGTTTTGCCGACGCCCCCTTTGCCAAGAATTAGCTGAAGGCGTTTGGAGCTTGGAAACATCACGGCCAAAATAGACCTTCCGAATAATTTGGGAGCAGTTGGTGAAAAAAGACCCACCCCTTTTGGGACAGGTTTCTCACCAAAATCCGTGGTGAGATAGGCGAGGCTCCTTCCTACCAAAGGATAAGAAAAGATGGTGCGGAAGCCGTTACCTCACCCGCTGTAAGGACGTCCAACCGACAACGAGATGGGGTGGACGCCTACCCAGGAAAATCCGGGACGAGTCTCCCGGGCGGTTGGGGGGGCCGGAAACCCAACTATCCCTAGATGAGGGAGACGAGGATTGTCAAAATCAATACTCATGGTGATGTGGCGCAAGGCAAGTCGCCGGATCTGTGTGATTCTTGCCTGGACTGCATTGCTCTTTGCTCTCGCCGTCGTGAGATGGGTGCCGCCAGATGCCCAGGGCGATCTTTATCCTTTGCCAGATGCGATACAATACACTGTGTCAGCACAGAATATCGCCCAGGGGAAAGGATATGTCGTGGAGCTCGCGGGAAGAGTCCATCCGCCGCGCTACCCTATCGGGTTTCCTTTGAGCCTGGCGCCAGTCTTCTTGCTGGGCGGTGAGTTTCGCCATGCCGCCATCGCGGTCTTCCTCTACGCCATGCTCTTTTTTCTGCCACTGGGCTTGGTGGCCTGGCGCTTTTTCGGGCAGGGCGCTGCTTTCTGGACCATCCTTTTTGCCGGGTTCTCTCCCGTCTTCGTCCAGCACTCTTCCATGATCATGTCCGAGTCACTGTCGCTCTTGATGATCGGAACTATCTTTGCAATAGAGCTCTTAGGAAGCCGCGGTCGTCGGAACTATTTTTGTCTGGGCCTCCTTGGTGGATTTGCGGCGTTGGTCCGTTACACGGGACTGATGGCGTTGATACCAACCGGTCTTCGAGCGCTGAAAGAGAAGACCTGGAGAGCCCGCTTGACAGCAATTGGCACTCTTGCCATCGGCGTGGCCATCTTCCTTGCGCCGACTCTTTGTTTCAATGCTCAGAGCTACGGTGACCTTTTTCGGAATGGCTACCACTATTGGCAGCCGGAGCGGTATGAAAACCCCGGTTTTACGTTCGGCATCGACTACGCGTTGAATCATGCGGTGGTCACCTGGGCCAAGCACCCCCAGCCGCTGCTGATCTATTATGCACGGGTCCTTTCTGGGGTCGATGGAGGCCTTTTCGCGCCCATTGTACCGCTCCTCGCCCTGTTGGGCGTCTGCTTTTTTTGGTGCAAGCGGAAGAGCCACGGCCTCGGTGGGGGTCTCGAACAAGCAGTTCCCGGGCCTGGCTGGCGGAAGAAGGAGAAAAACGTCGAGGCCGCCACTCTCGTTGCCTCGGTCTGTAGGCTCTTGAGTTATCCATTTTTTCTCTACCTATTTTACTCGTGCTACCACTCCGACGAAAGCCGCTTCTTACTCCCTGCACTTTTTCCCACCTCTTTGCTGGCGGGAATGGCTGCTTCCCAGTTGATCCAGAGGATCCGGGGAGGAGGCCCTGTTCTGGCATTGACCCTTTTCGCAGTCTTCTTTTTCACGTCGAAGCCGTCGGCGTTTTCACGGCCACATCTTAGGCCTCAATTGCGGTATCTCATCGTCCAGCGCTACAATGAGTTTCTCCCAAATGATGCGGTTCTTTTAACCTCGATGGATCCCCTTTACCTGGAAGCTCATCTCAGAAAGGGCACGGATCGCGTGGTCATGGCTTTGCTTCCGGATACCTCTCATGCGACTCCCATTGCTCCCCACCCGCTTCCACGACCTTCCGGGCGTGCCATGAGTATCGAAGAATACAGGCGTTGGAGCCTCGACTTTGGAGCTGAGTACCCCGTGCCGGTCTTTGGGTTCCACAAGGCAGCTTTGGAGCCGTTGAAAGATCGACCCATTTTCCTTGACCTGGCTTCTCACCAAAGGGGTGTGGGAAGGAAAATCAGGCGCTTGGGATTCCAGCTCATACCGCTGACTCCTCCCGGTCCTCGTCGCCTTTACCGACTTCAGGCTATTCCGTAGATCCAAGAATGATTGACGGGCTGGCCCCTGTTGGCCGCGGATTCTAGAAAGAGGATCGCGGCAAGTGCGACGCACCAAAAAATGCCGAAACCATTGACAGCCCTTTTTGCCGTCGCCTACACTCCCCGTCAACAGATCGACACCGTAACCTGCTTTAGTTGGTCGGGACCCAAGAATGGCTCTGTGCACACGAGCGGACAATCTTCTTCTCCTCCTCTATGCGCCACTGCTGGACGGGCGTTTCCAGCCGCCTTTTCGCAGTGCCGCAGCTTTTCACCGTGCCGTATACCTGTTACAGTGCGATGGAACTTTGTGGCTTCCGCGCCACCAACCGTTCCTCTATCCCTACGCCGAGACCGAAGTTGGGCTCTTTTCCTCGAGCTTCTACGATGACCTCATCGCTCTTTATTCCATGGGTTGCCTGCATTTGGAAAAGTCGCCATCTCCCATCGATGACCTGGCGGTTCTAGAGCTCAAGTGGTATTTCAGGGGACTCTGTCAGGGCGACCAGTTGTTGCCGGACTTTGAGGCGCTGGGGGAATGTACGGTCGGGCTCTCTTCTTCGCTGGGGTTGAGGCTTGGTGCTCGTGTTTTCCGAGACCTCACGGTTTCTGAAAAGCGTTTTCTTAGCGATTTCAAAACGCAGGTCTGTCGACCGGACTTGCTCATTCACCTGCCTTCGACTCGAGTGGGGACCGGGTGAACCAGGATCTCCGGCTTCTGGGACTCCTGCAGGGCACGGTTCGAGCAAATTGCTTTCCTCTCTTTAGAGTTACATTCCGCTCGCGGCGCCGGCAATCCGTCCGCCGCCACTCGCCTTTCATCACCCCCGGACAGGGTCTACTGCCCTGAAACTACGCCAACCGGATTTCCGGCGTCTTCTCCATTTAGCCCGGATATCTCATCACGGATTGTCACGTGGCGGTCGGGCGCGTTTTCACCAGACCCTTCTCCTCTTTGTGTTACGCTCCGATCCCATCGTGCGCCGCCCTCCCCTACTGGCAACCCGGCGCCAACAGCCTTCGGCGTAGTTCTTCCGCTCCAGTGCAAGGATTTGGGTGAGAGAAAATCGCCCGAATTGCCGCGACTCCATGAATCCCGGGCAGGTGCATTTCTGCCGCGTTTCCGAGGTCGATGCCACCCAGTGCGAACAATTTTAGACCTTTCGGAACTGGCAGTTTTCCGAGGGCCATGATTCCCATTGGCTGCCCTTTGCCCGGTGTCGCGAAAATAGGACTGATCGTCGCCAGGTTTGCTCCCTCGTTTCGCGCTTTCTGGAGCCCCTTGGCATTGTGGCAGGATGCTCCCAGCAAGCGATTGGGTCCCAATAGCCTGCGGGCAATGGCCATGGGGAGTCCGGACTCTGGCAGGTGTACGCCGATTTGGGGGAAGGACAACGCCAGGTCAAGGCGGTCATTCACCAAAAGATTGGAGAGCCTGCTGGACGGCACGCCGGCGACGACCTTCTCCAGAAGATGGAAGAGCTCCCTGGCGGTTGACCATTTTTCTCGGAGCTGGACAAGGTGGCCGGCTGCAAGAATTTCGGCGATCTGGGGTGCTAGGATTCTTGTCACTCCCGTTCCGGCAGTAATGGCGTAGATTCGCGGCAGTTCCCTCATTTTTCTGGCGCCTGGGTTGAGGGGTGGCTCTTGGATCTTGCTTTGAGCATTGGACGTTGACAGGCGCGATGCGGGCAAGATACCATGGAACTTGGGTAGATATGGATGTGTCGTCTTTTTGTCGTCACGTCCCCTATGACATCCCGATCACGCCTAACACCTTATCCGGAATCTTGCACCACGGCTCCATGGAAGGCAGGTTGAAGCGCCTTCCCATCAAAGCAGAGGGGCACGAGCCGGGGTGTAGGGGCGGAAATCTTCCCTACGGCCAGTGAGGTTGCCCAGCCGACGGAGCACGGTTGGGGAGGATGGACAAGGCGCAGCGGAAGACCCGTTGCGAGGGCTATGGCTCTACGGGTAAGGTGCTTGGAGCACCTTGTTTCGGGTAAGAGCATACCAGGTGTCAGGGACGGCAGCGAGGGAGCATCGGCCTTGGAAACGCAAAAAAACCGCCAATTGGCGAAAGAGCTGTTTCGTCAGGGAGTTGACGCCTATAAGGAGGGTCGGCTGGCAGATGCCATAAGGCTTTGGCAAAAAGTGTCGAATCTCGACCCCCGGCATCCGCGAGCAGCGAAGTATCGGGCCAAGGCGCTGGCAAGGTTGCCCGCGGAGGAACGGGATATGCTGGAGACCGAGGCTGCCTTGGGGATGGTCGAGTTTGGGGATGGGGCACTGGAGCCTGAGTCGGCGAAACCGGCTGAACCAGATTTTGAGATCGCGGTGCCAGTTGATGACGGGACCGCTGCACCGTATCGCGGGGCGACTGCTGAATCAGCGTGGCAGTCGGAGCTCGCCGGTCACACGGTGCCTTCTCCCGCGGAAAAAGCTGAGGATTCTTTACCCGCCTGGGAGGAGGCGCGGAGCGGAGCGTTGCCAGACTGGAAACCGGCGGGAAATGCCTTCCAGTCAAGCATGGCAGCACCGACAGAGGGCGGGGAACAGGGGACATTCCCCGCTTTGCCAGAGACACTTTCTGACCCCTTCGGGGGCGGACTACCTTCCGGAGTGGTGGAGCAGAGTGATTTCGAGACTTCGGCTCCGGTGCCACCAGCGCTCGGGCAACAGGAACCTTTTAGTGGTGGAGAACCTTGGAGCTCTCCTGACTCGGGATTGCCGCGAGCGAGGGCTGCGACCACAGAAGATCCGGCAAGTGAGCCTTTTTCTGAGCTTCCTTCGGAACCTCGAAGCCAGGAAGAGGCAAGTCCTAGCGGTTGGAACGATCCTTTTGCCATTTCCGAAGGCAGCTTATCCTCCTTTTCGGCCGATGCCTTGTGGAGTGAGGGCGGCTCGGAAGATCCTTTTTCTGCTTCTGATCCATTCCAAGAGTCATCGGGGGCTCCCCTGGCGTTGCCCGCTCAGGCCTCTGACGGAGCCGATTCAGAAGCAGCACCTTTGGATCTATCGACGGCGCTTCAAGATTTTCAATCTCCCTCTCTCCCTCAGGACGTACCGCCCGATGGCTTTGGAGATTCCGCTGGATTGGCGTTTGGGAATGCCGTTGTTCAAGAGGAGCCGACCGGTCCCTCGCTCTTCGATGCCGATGTATTGAGTCTCGATGTTGGAGATCTTTCTGTCTCCGACGAAAAAGATGATGAGGGTGTCAGCTTTGTGGCCGCGGAGTTCTTGGACCAAGTGAGGGACGCTCCTTCCTCTGAGCCAGCAGTGGAGGGGATTGGCGGAACGGCCACGGAAGATGCCCCTTTGTCGGACCAAGCAGGAGCAGCAGATGATTTCCCAGATTTTTCAGAGGTTTCTGGATTTTCTTCGGCATCTGATGACTCTGTTTCGTCCCAGGGCAGCGAGTCGATTCCCAAGGATATTATCATCAACCCGTTTGCCGCTAACAAGGGGCGCTCTCCCTTGCTTCAAGGGGCTCCTCGACCGAAGCCCCCGGTGAGCAAGCTGCCATTTGTTGTCGCCTTGGCGGTTTTCGTGGTGGGAGGGGCGGGCTTCTATTTTTGGAATGAGGCCGGCAAAGAGCAGGCTGCCATTGTCGCTCAGCAAGAGCGTGACCTGAGGAAGCAGCAAGAGCAAGTCAAGCAGGCCCGGCAGAAGGTCAAGGCGGCCAGCGAGGCCTTGAAGAGTGGTCAAACGGTACAGGCTCGGGACCTGCTTGAGGAAGCTGTGGCCCTCGACCCAGAAAACAAAGGGGCCGTCAAACAGCTTGCCGTGGCTCAAGGTCAACTGGATGAGCGTGTCAAGTCGTTTGTTGAGGAAGGGGGCAATCTTCTGAGACGATCTCAATACGAAGCCTGCCTCATTTATGTGAGTCGAGGGCTCGAAATCGATCCCAAGCACAAGGAACTGAAGGCCCTCCAGAAGCAGGCCGGGGAGCTACAGAAGATCAAAGGGAGTGACACTGAGATCGCTTTCCGCTATCGCAATTCGAGGGAGTTTGTAAAAGAAGCGGGCAAGAAAGAGGCCGAAGGGAAACTTGTCGAGGCGCTGGAGCTGTTATTGAGCGCAAGTAAACTTCACAAAACCGAAGAGATGGAGCGCCGAATCGGGGTTATCCGCGGTAAACTGGCCGACGATGGCAGGATCAAGAGAAACGCTGCGTCTATTGTTGAAGAAGGCAAAGCCTTTCTTAGGTCAGGAAACCCCACCAGTGCCAGGCTCTCTTTTAGGCGCGTTTTATCAGTATTGCCGAAATACCAGCCAGCACTAGAAGGGCTTAAAGAGGCTAACGCAGCTCTGAAGCGGCAGGAAGATCTCCGCTATTATAAATGGATGACGATTCGAAGCTACAAATACGGAAATACAGGGGAAGCATTGAGGTTTGTGCGAAAGTGGCTCGAATTGGACCCCGAAGACCAAGGAGCCCAGTTCTACTTGAATCAGCTCACTGGAGCGGAGAACTGATTTTGGAGGGAAACGTGGTGGCGACGAGAGAACAGGCCGAGGTACTGGCTCTTTTGAAGGAGCTTCAGCAAGACGACATTGGGGATATTAGACGCCTTGCGCATGGGGTCGTCGAAAGGATCAAGAGGGTGGAGAATGCCGTCTCCACTCTGCAGGCCAAAGTCGAAAGTTCGATGACTTACGGCAGCTCCGAGGAGGGGGAATCCCTAGACACTCTTGTAGACTTTACTGGTGCCTGCCAAGAGGTCAATAGCAGCGCTCAGCTTCCAGCTCTGGTGGCAGAGTACGCGTCCCGCTATCATTCCCGAGCTTTTGTTTTCGCTCGTCGAGAGAGCCATCTGGTTGGATGGGAGTGTTTTGTCAACGGAGAGAGCATGAGCTCCTCTTTTCGGGGAACCGCGGTCGATCTCACCGAGTTCGATGATCTCTTGCTTTCCCTCGACGGGGGAGAGGCCTGGAGCTACGCGGGGCGTTTTGAGCCGTTCTATTCCCAGATTGATATGGTTTTGGGGCAGGTTCCGGTGGGAGGAACCTGTTTTGTCCCTCTGACAGTGGGAAAACACTGTGTGGGAGTTTTGGGGGCCGATACACCTGATTCGGGGGAGAAGCTAGATGAGTCTCTCCTCTTGCTCTTGGGCAGGCACGCTGGATTATCCATTGAGAACCTCTTGCGAACACAGGAGTCCCTTTCTTCAGCGGAGGCCGCGTCAGTGGCTCCGTCTACTGAGCTAGTTCTTGAGCCACCGGAAGCCTCGCTGTCCGCTCCGGATGCAGCCGGCCTGGCTGTACAAGTGGCCCCTTTGGGCGCACCATCCTTTTCTGTAGATGAAGAACCGGAGCCAAGCCAAGAGACTCTGACTGAAGAGGCGCGGAAAGGCGACACGGGACTGGACAGCGTGTTGCTGGGGGATCCCGAGGAGCTTGAGGCCAATGCGGGAGCCGCCGTTGGCGGCCTTGTGGATGATATCATCGAATTCGAGGAGCTTGCTGATCAGCCAGATGAGTCTTCGGCGGTTGAAGATATCATCGAGTTCGAGGAAACCCCTCAAGAGTCGTCCGCTAGTCCGAGCTCAGAAGCGACTTTGGCGGTTGAGGATATCATCGAGTTCGAGGAAACCCCTCAAGATCCATCCGCTAGTCCGAGCTCAGAAGCGACTTTGGCGGTTGAGGATATCATCGAGTTCGAGGCA
>JAJRTK010000072.1 GCA_024278345.1 bacterium
CCACGCAAGGCGGGACAGAACAGGAAAAAAAAGGAAAATGTGAAGCGTACAAAAAATGTGGGTCCAGGGAGCTAGCTCCCTGGTGGGTGCGGGGCGAAGCCCTGCCAGGGGACCGGGGACGGAGTCCCCGGACCACCTTCGAGTCACGCAAACGTGACCCGCCTTGCGTGGATACCCAAACCGTTCGCTCTGTTTCGGTGGAGGTCAATCGGTGAGCAACCGTGGAAAGCGGATTCTATTCTTATCCTCCTGTGTTCGTGGAGGCGGTGCTGGGTGGAGTCTCTATTACATGCTGAAACACTTAGATCGGAGCAAGATAGAATCTATTGTCATGGTTCCCTGCCAGGGAATCTTCTGGGAACGCTTCGCCGCCCTTGGAATCCAAGTCGTGGAGATGCCAAGGATCACTGAGCGGACCAACCGGTTGCTCTTCCACTGGAACAATCGACTGACGGTCACAGCCAGCTATGTATTGAATTCGCTATCGACGCTGAGCACCATTCCTTCGTTGGCACGCTTCATTCGCAAACGGGGAATCGCGGCGGTTCATTGCAACAACATGCTTGTCAAGATCCCGGGGGCTTTGGCCGCACAATTGGCTAAAGTCCCCGCTGTACTCCATGTCCGGAACCTCCACGAGACGCGCCCTAAAGTGATGATGTACGGCAATCTGGCACGGTTGCCCGCTGTTCGCAGGATCATTTCCAATTCAGCGGCGTCTGCCGTTCCCTATCGCTGCTACGCGCCGGAAAAAGTGGTTGTTGTGCCCAACGGCGTTGATTTGCAAGAATACAGCCCAAAGAGGATAGAGAGGGGGCAGCTTCGCAAGGAGCTGAGACTAAGTTCCGCCCAGCCGATAGTTGGTTTTACGGGAAATCTTATTCCACGGAAAGGCCTCGAATTTCTGATCAGGGCGGCAGCCAAAGTCATTGTGAAGCAGGAAGGCGTAGTTTTCGTCGTCGTTGGACGGGTTCCCATCGGCAATTCCATCGATTATCTGGCCAGATATCGCGCTTTGGTCAATGAGCTTGGCATCGGTCACCGTTTTTTCTTTTCCGGCTTCCGAAAGGATGTTCGACCAGCTGTTGTGGACTTCGATATTCTTGTGCTTCCGTCGCTCCAAGAGCCGTTTGGACGGTCCATCATCGAGGCGATGGCCTTGGGAACGCCGGTGATCGCCAGCCGGGTCGGTGGGGTTCCAGAAATCTTAACCCACGAGCAGGACGGTTTGCTCGTGGAGCCGGGCGACGTAGAAGGGCTAGCCGTGAACATTGAGAGGCTGCTCGTCAATCCAACACTCCGGCAAGATTTTGTCGAAGAGGCCTTGAAAACGGTGTCGAAGCGTTTTAACGTGGCTGCTTTGACACGCCAAATTGAAGAGCATTTGCTAGGAGTCGTCCATTGACCAGGCTTTCGATGATGCCGCTCTTCTGGCGTAGCTTATCGTTTGATCGGGAGATCCACCCCGGAAGCTGTACTCTCATTGCCCAGAGACGGTCGGAGTGGCGGCCCTTTCCCATTCAAACCTCTTTTTTTCCGGAACAAAGGAGCGATGGTCGCGGTTGAGCTTTAAGATTTGCTGGTATTCAAACAAAGGAAGGCGAGTAGATCGATGAAAGAACGGGAGCAGCGGAATTCCCGATACGAAACTTTGAGACTTGTGGAGCATTCGATGGAAGGGCTCCAGGAAGGGCTAGCGTCGATGCCCGAAGCGAGTGATCTGCCGGAGAAAAAAAAGGAAGCATCTCTTCTTGCCCCTGATGACGAGGCTTGCCACCAGTCCAAGGAAACAGAGAGCGCCTCCGTCCTTTGTGCTGACTCCGAAGGTGGAGGCCAGCAGCCGGAAGTGATACTCTTCGATGGGCGTTGGGTCAAGACGGATGATTTTGTCGATGGCTACAAGCATCTTCTGAGCAAATACGAGAAGCTCAAGCGGAAGGCGCGAAAGGCGTTGAGACGCCGCAGGCAGGAACAATCGCTTAAGCCCTATCAAGCGGAGCTCGTCCAGCTTCAGGGGCATTTGGAAAAGACCCAAAGGCGAATGATCATCATTTTCGAGGGTCGTGATGCTGCGGGGAAAGGCGGCACCATCCGTCGCGTCACGCGCTACATGAACGAGAAACACTATCGCGTTGTTGCCCTTGCTAAACCTACCGATCACCAACGAACGCAGTGGTTTTTCCAAAAATATGTCGCTCATTTCCCCCGTGGTGGAGAGATCGTCCTTTTTGATCGAAGTTGGTACAATCGTGCGATGGTTGAGCCGGTTTTTGGCTTTTGCACGGACCAAGAATACCAGAATTTCATGCGTGGAGTTGTTGGCTTCGAGCGTGACCTCGTGCGCCAGGGGACGATCCTCATCAAACTCTATTTTAGCGTGACCCAGCAGGAGCAGGCCCATCGGTTCGATCGGCGCGGCCACGATCCTCTCCGGCAATGGAAACTGAGCGAAGTCGATCTCCAGGCCCAGGAGCGGTGGGACGATTTCACGAATATGAAATATGAAATGCTTCGCCGCACCAGCACCATCGACGCACCTTGGACCATCATTCGCTCCGATGACAAGCAAAGGGCCAGGCTCAACGCCATGAAGGTCATCCTCAATTCCGTGCCCTACCAACGGTTGAATCCAGGCCTCGACTTCGTGCCGAATCCGGAGATTGTCGTGTCAGGTGCCCGAGAGCTGGAGCAGATGAACGAACAACGCATCCGCAGTGGAAAGTTTACTGAGTAGAAGCTGAGCCATCCCCTCATTTTTTGCATGGCGGACGCATCCAGGTCAAAGACTCCGACAACTGCTTTTTTCTGCTGGTTGGCGTCCGGTCGGGTCGGCGGCAGTCCGTCCGCCGCCCCTCCCCTCTCATCGCCCTTCAACCGGTCAACGAGCCCCCAAACCCTCTTTCCGCC
>JAJRTK010000073.1 GCA_024278345.1 bacterium
ATTTTGCCGTACTGAGGCACATTGCACTGAACACGTTGCGGCAAGACAAAAGTTCTCGTCTTGGGATCAAAAACAGACGGCTCAAGGCCGGATGGGACCATAGGTATCTCGGGAATCTCTTGAAACAAATGATTATTTGATGCGATTGCCATGGGTATGCACCTAAGCCGGGAGACGCAACAAAACCAAAAAAAGACGCGCAGCGTACAAAAATGTGGGTCCAGGGAGCGAGCTCCCTGGTGGGTGCGGGGCAAAGCCCTGCCAGGGGTCTGGGGACGGTGTCCCCAGACGACCGCCGAGCAGCGCGAGGCGCTGCCCGGACGATTGGCATTACCACAATCCATGAAGTGTCCCGCTTTACGTGGATACCCCCCCCAACGTGGTCATCGATCCTGTCATCCGGTCCAGCAGTGGCGCGAGCCTTCTGTGTCGGGAAGGCATCGACGTGATTCGGAGCCGCCTCTTGCCCCTGGCTCGGGTGGTGACGCCCAACCTCCCGGAAACGGAAATCCTCGTGGGACGCCCCGTCAAGACGCCACGAGCCCGTCGGGATGCCTGCCGGGCGCTCCTGGACCTGGGCTGCGGCGCTTGCGTCATCACGGGCGGCCACCTGGAGGGGCGCCCCGTGGACCTCCTCTTCGACGGAACAGACTATTATGAGCTGGAAGGAGATCGCGTCGAGAGCAGGTCGACCCACGGCACCGGATGCACTTTCTCGGCCGCCATTGCCGCCTACTTGGCCAGGGGAGCCGCCCTGCCGGAGGC
Source organism: bacterium (assembly GCA_024278345.1). GTDB lineage: Bacteria > CSSED10-310 > JAJRTK01 > JAJRTK01 > JAJRTK01 > JAJRTK01. Next base: position 766 of record JAJRTK010000073.1, read on the forward strand.
GGTGCGCCGTGCCAAGGACTTCGTGGCGGCGGCCATCGCTCGAGGCCCGGAACTGGGGAGCGGTCCCGGTCCCGTCCATCAACTGGAGATCGGGCCATGAAGGAAGCCTCGCCCGTAAGCAACACGTTTCGGACGTCGGACGGCATCGCATTGGCGGTCGATTTCCACGGCGGCGGCGCTCCCTGCCTGGTGGTGGTGAGCCACGGGATTTTCGGGAACCGGCGGATGACAGAGATCCAGGTTCTGGCCAGGGCGCTGGTGCCGCATTTCGACCTGGTGACCTTCGACTGCCGCGGGCACGGGTCGAGCAGCGGCCGCTTCACGTTCGGGAAGCGGGAATGGCGTGACCTGGCGGACCTGGTGGAAAGCTACCGCCGCCGGTACGACAAGATCGCGGGGATCGGCTTTTCCTTCGGCGGCTTCCACACCTGCGTCGCCGGGGGGCTCACCGGGTGTTTCGACGCGGTGCTGTTGGTCTCTGCGCCGAAGGATTTCTGGATCCTCGACCACAACCCCTTGCACGGTGGCCTCTGGAAGAGCTTTCGGCTCATGGCTGGAAGAAAGCGAACCTGGACCCGCCTGGCCCCGGCCTTGGGGCGGCGGACGATGCCCATCGACTGCGTGGGCGCCATGGGGGCTCCCGTCCGCGTTCTCCACGGGGACCGGGACTGGTTGATCCACCACCGCCACGGGTGGCTCCTCTTTGAAGCCGCGGTGGAACCGAAGAGCCTGGACATCCTGGAAGGCGGGATCCACGCCGAGTACATGATCACTCAAATGCCGGCGCGTTTCCTGGGTCTCGTGAAGAAAAGGCTCCTGCAGGATTTGCCGCCCCGGGAAGGAGCCGACCGGCCGGGTTCCTGACCGGTGGCGGGTCGCGGTAATATCCGGTGGAGTGGCAGTCCCGGGGCACGTGGAAGGGGAAGGCGGCGGTCGAGGCGAGCAGCGGCGCGCCGGATGGCGCCCGATGCGAGCGGAACGTAACGCAAGGGGGCCAAAGGGATTGCCGAGAGCCATGGGCCGCCTGTCTCAGGGCCGCCGCCGTTTGCCTGCCGCCAGCGGGGCGAGAAAGAAGAGGACCCCGAAGAAGATCGCGGTGGCGGGCGACCCGGCTGGGCTGGCTTCGCGAATGACATAGGTGTGCCCGGCCTCGGTGGTGAATGTCGCTGGCGGCGGGGTCATGGTGGCGTTGGCTGTCACGTCGAGGACGGTGCCTCCCTCGGGAACGGTCACCTGGAACGGCTCGAAAGCGAAGACGACCGTCCGCCCTGGGGTGCCCGTCCACTCGACGCCGGACCAGCCGTTGGCGCTCTCCAGGAGACGGCGATGCACCATCCACGCCTTGACCGCCTCGTATTCCCGAAAGCGCAGCCGGAGCAACTCCATCTGGTCGGCCGGCAACGAAAGACCATACCACCCGGAAAAATAGGGATGCACGAAGTTCCCCGAAGCTATCATGCGGTAGGTCATATCGCCGTCGGGCGTGACATCCACGTAGGTGTGGGTGGGCGCAAACTCCAGCCCTTGGAGAGCCGCGATGTTCGCGACGGCCTGGGGATCCGGCTCCCCGACCAGGAGCACCTCGGCCCCGTAGCCGCCGGAGGAAATGCCGATGGGACCCACGCCCTCGATGACCAGTTTTCCGGCGCCCGCATCTTTCCAGGTGCGGATCATCTCCAACGTCTTGTCCAACAGGTACGTGGGCGTGGGCTGGGTATAATCGACGTAGACGCCATAGGTCAGGAAGGAGTCGACCCAGAGTCCGTCGGCGCCCGTGGCGGCGATGGCTTCGGCATATTTCCCGGCGGAATAGGCGCGGAACCCCGAATAGGGGCTCACGCCGGTGATATCCTCGTAGTCGGCGGTTTCCGGCGTGCCGTCGGCGCGCCAAACCAGCCAATCCGGGTGCGCCACCAGGAGCGGCGACGAATTCGACAGGTGGCCCGGGCTGGCCCAGAAGAGGACATCCATCCCCATGCCGTGAGCCTTTTGGACCAGGTGCTTCAACGCGGCGACGCCGCCCGAGGCGGGGCTGATCTCCAGGGACCATATACCGTTCCACGACCCCCAGGAACCGCTTCCAGGAAGGTAATCACCGGCCTGGTGATCGCCGTCTTCTTCCCAGGGAATCACAATGAGACGCCGGATCCCCTTGGAATGGAAGTCGACGAGTTTTTCCTCTGCGAACCGGTAGAACCAGGTCTGCTCCAGGGGCGGCGAACCGTTGGCGAAATAGCTCTGCAAGTAAGCTTCGTCCGGCGGATCCACGAGGATGGCGGGCCGGAACTCGGTGTCACTCAGCCCGAGCTGTTCCCGGTAGAGACGGTCGAGATAGAGAACGGCTTCCCGCCACCAGTCGGCTGCCTGGAGGACCGATGAAGGC
>JAJRTK010000074.1 GCA_024278345.1 bacterium
GAGCTGGCTCCCTGGCGTGGGTCTGGGAGCGGCGCTCCCAGCGGAGGTCCGGAGGCAGAGCCTCCGCCGGGTTCCAGGGCTGGAAGCCCTGGGGCGGCGTCTGAAATCTGCACCGTGGCCGGTACCATGACCGAGGCCGCGCTAGTCAATGGAGAGAACCTCGGAAGCTCCCCTGTGCCAGGGCGGCATCGGAGAAAAGCGGAAACAGCGACTTTTTTTTCAGGAGACCTTTCGTTGAAGAAGAACCCACTCTATCTTTTGTTTTTTTCGCTGGCCGCCATGTCGGTGGCTCCCAGCAGGACCCTTACGGCCACAATGACCCAAGCAGGTCAAAGACACCGGGAAGACCGGCTTCCGGTGGATACCGCCAACGATACGTCACCTCCACCGCCATCCTCCAGGCCGAAGGCGAAAAAATCGGTTCCGAAGATTGTTTGGAAGTCGGGAAAAACTACCGTCGAGCAGCCGGGCAAAGCAAGGATTTCGTTCTCAAACCGCATCCAGATCCGGTTTACGTACGCCTTGCCAGAGGAGACGGAGAAGCTCGGTTCCTTCCGGATTCGGCGAGCCAAGAGTAAGCTTTCGGGCTGGATCTACCACAAATCGTTGACTTTTAAGCTCCAGGTGGACTGGGCTTCCGGCGAGCTTCTAGAAGACGCTCTCATCGACTACGATCTGAGCGGGAATGGAGTTTTCCAGATCAGGGCTGGCCAGTTCAAGGTGCCTTTCGGCCATCAGGAGCTCACCTCTTCGGGAGACCTGGAGTTCGTGGATCGCTCCATCACCTCCAAGGAGTTCGCCAAAGGCCGGGACATCGGCATCGACCTCCACGGTCGCGTCATGGAGGGGAAACTCCTGTACGACCTCGGTTTTTTCAATGGCGCCGGAGTCAATATCAAGGAGAACGACAACGGCAACTTTCAGGTAGATGCTCGCCTTCTCTTCGCTCCTCTGGGCCGATTCGAGTTTTCCGAGGGTGACCTCAAGTCCAGAACAAGCCCCTTGTTGGCCGTGGGCGCTCAGTTTGAAACCAATGACAGGAGGCCGGGAGAGAGTCGCCGCACCATCTACGGAGGCGACGTTCTTTTCAAATATCGGGGTATCGCCTCCTTCGCTGAAGCCTTCTTCCGAACCGAGGAAGACGATCTTGGGGTAGAGCTGGATTCCAGCGGCTTTCACGGCCAGATCGGTTATTTCTTGCTTCCCGGTAAGTTCGAGATCGCCCTTCGCCTGGCGGCCATCGATCCCGACACAAATGCCCCGAACGACCGGAAAACTGAGCTTGGAGCCGCTCTGGGCTGGTTCTTTGACAGGCATCGCCTGAAACTCCAGGCCGATTTCCGTCAGCTCAAGGAAGAAACCGGCCTTGACAGTAGCGTCACTGACCACGAGGTCAGGACGCAGGTCCAATTCGTCTTCTGAAGGAAATCCCCGCGATGAGCAAGACGAAGATGCCGATCCAAGCTTGGATGAGCCAAGGCTTGACCTCGACTTCCGGTCCCACCTTGAGCCAGATGGGGTTGGTGAGGCAGCGGTACGGGCGCCCGTTGTAGCTGGCATCGTTGCCCCACCAATCATCCATGGTGAAGGTTCGGGTCTGGCTGTCCTGGAACTGAATGCTCACCTCCCTTGGCTGATCATCGACAGCCTCTCCCGTGTGACTGTAGGCCTCCACGCGAAAAGCGAACCAGTTTCCGGAATCCGGAAGGTAGCGAGCCAGGGGTATCTCCATGATGCCGGAGAAAGAGGGGACCGCTAGGTCGATGGTGCTCTCGGCGGGGCCGATCTGGTTGGTGGCGGGCAAGATCGATTCCGGACGACCCAGGGCCAGGTTGCCCCGAAGGCGGATGACCCGGAGCTTCTCCACGGGTCCGAACTCCGGGGTAGACTGCCACTCGATACGGAGCCTGGCGGTCTGGCGTGAAGAGGGCTTGAGGAGGGCGGAATCCCCGATGTGAGGTTCGGCGGGATCCACGGCGCCATTGCCATCGAGATCGACGCCGAAAACCGCCAACGGCCCGTCGGTCATGACGGCGGCGCCGCTACCCAGGGCCCTCAAGACTCCCTCTACCGTGGGCTTTCCCGTCCCGATTCGAATATAGGTCCTGGGAATGCCAATGGCCCCATCCGACGCCACAAAGCTGCCCTTGAAGCCCACGCCATAGTTGAAGTCGCCGTGAGCATCCGAACCGGCCGAGGCAAAGATCTTCCGCGGTACTCGCCCCGCCTGGTTGCCCTGTGTGATGGCCCGCATGATGAGCTCGTCCCACTTGACGATCCCCTTGTAGAGCTGTTTCACGAACCCCGGCGAAACCTCGTGGCTCCAGAGTGGCCGGGGATCGATCTTCTCCGGAAACGAAAAACCGCCCACTTCGACATCGGTCTGAGTACTCTCAGCGTTCCATATCTGGAGGCCCACCATCTGATCGGTTTCATTCTCGAAGGCAATCTTGTAATCGTTGACCGACCATTTCGCCCAAAGATGCGGAGTGGGGCCGTCGCCCACGGGAATCGCCAGGGAGCTGTAGGGATGGGCGCCATAGGAGAAAGCGCCCACTTGCAGCGCCAGTTCCTGGATCATCGTTCCCAGCTTCATGCCGGAGAACTCGTCGGCATTGATGAAATGTTCGTGACCGTAGAGGAGAGTGTGGAGGGTCAGATCGGGCAATCCATCGGTGGTCCAGGAGGATGATTCTTGCCCTCGGAGCAATAGCGCGGCGCCGGAAGCGTTCCGAACCGCCTCGCCCAGCTCCTTCCAGTCGGTCTCGAAATCCGAGTCGAAGTAGATGGCATGGTCCGTGGCCGTGACCCATTCCAGGCCCACGGCATCGGCTGCCCAGGAAACAAAGTTGATGGGGCCACCGAATTCTACCAGCTCGTTGAAGACCTCACTATCGCGTTCCCCCGTGTACTCGGTGTGGTAGTGAACGTCGCCCGGCGACCAGCCCGGTAAAGAGGGAAGGGCTTTCCCGCGGGAGTCGAGGCTTCCTCTTCGGACGTAGAAGTGTTGCTCGAAGGTGTTGGTGAAGATGCCGATCTCTTTCCAGATCACCTGGACGATGAGCTCCGTCTCCGTCCCGGGAGCCGTGAGCTTCTCGCTATAGACGAAGTAGGGGTCTTTTCCTCGATCAGTATTGAACCAGGTGTTCTGACCGATATGCCCTGGGCGAGTATCGACAATTACTGGCTCTCCGCCATTGGCCCCTACTTCCCAGATCTTGACTTCATCAATCACTGCCGGTGGGATGGCGGCGGCATCATGAATGCCCACCTGCACGGGGATAACATTGGTGGTCACCCGCCACGGGGCATCGCAAAGCAGTTCCTTCCCCACGGTGTTGCCATATCGGGGAAGCCCGTGCCCCGATGCGATAGCGGGAAGCAGAGAGAGGAGTAGCGCTCCTGTCAACCCGAAAGAGAACTCGGAAAAAAACCTTGACAGCCAAACCACAAACCTGCTCTCCGATCTCCACGGATGGAAGCAGGCCTCGGGGGTGCCGAGCCGGGATCCGGGGCGGTCATAGGCGGACGGCGGCGGCCGGATGGCCGGCGACGGTAGCGGACCACAACCATGAGAAGAAAGAGCGTTCCCCGGAGATTTCGCCCTGGGGAGATTCCACAACCAGCAGGGCGTGCTCGGCCAAAAAGCGGAATTGACTGGTCTCGCCATGAAGATTCCCTTCCCCACCGAAGCAAACGGTGGTTCTCTACCTTGGCCGGGCTTGCTGCCTGGGCCCCGGAAGCACTAGTTCATATGGTCGTCATCTGCGTTTCTGGGCCGCATCTTGAAGATCCAGCTTTCCTCGGCATTGGCCAAAAACGAGCGAGGGACCAGAAACCTGCTTTCGGTGTTGTCAAGACGCGTTGTGCTCACGACGATCACATCGCCCTCGATCTCGACGCCAAACGACTCAAGGGCCACGTCCAGGGCGCTGGCCATGGAACCGGCCAGGACAAAAATAGACTTTTGGTGAACGCCGCCAAGGCTACAGGGTACAAGGAGATCGACACGGTAGATTCCGCCGCCGAAATCGCAATGGGTTGCCGTCTCTTCCTCTGGCAACAGATGGGGCTCGTTTTCGTAATCCTGATCCATTGATTCCTCCTCCCCTCGGCGTGACGGTTTTCCACGAATGACTCGGGGTGAGCCGTTGATTCACAAAAGCTGTTGTCGATTGGAGGAAAATGATAGACGTGACAGGCATCCTTTGCAATCAGGGGCAAGAGCTCCGGTTTCAGTCAGGCCGGTTTCCCTTTCTCTCCAGGCCTCAACCCGGAGATCCCGTGGGGAGCTTCCTGAGTGGTAGTGAGAAATCCCCGTCGGTGGAATGTATCTTGTCCCCTCTTTCCAGCACTGTAGGAGGGGGCAGTGTTTGCGCCATATGATTTCGTCATTCGGAGAACCAACTTACAAGGGAGGAATCCATGAGGAGAGCGGAGAGAAAAACAGCATTGGCGGGCCTGGTGATGGGCGGTATCCTGCTGATGGCATCAACGAGCTACAGTGCGGATTTCATTGTGAACTCCACGGCGGACCTACAGGATAACGATACGGCGGACGATCTTTGCGACACGGGAGTCATTATCCAAGGCCAACCCGAATGCACGCTTCGGGCCGCACTGGAACAGGCAAACGCCACCGCGGGCAGCGACTTGATACAGTTTGATATCGCTGGAGGTGGAATCCAAACCATCAGTCCAGCCTCGACGCTGCCAACGATTACGGAGAGCGTCACCATCGATGGGGCATCTCAGCCGGGCTATGCAAGCGCTCCGCTCATCGTGCTGGATGGCGGTTTACAAAACGTTGGCGGAAATGGGTTGGAGGTGACCGGCGGGCAGACGACCATCAACGGCCTTGTGATCCAGGGTTTCGGAGGCCACGGGATCGCCCTGGTGGGCGCCGGGAATAACATCATCCAGGCCAATTATATCGGCACCGACGAGCAGGGCGGGCAGGCCGTGGGGAACGGGAACAGCGGCATCCTCATCGACGATTCTTCCGCGAATCTCATCGGGGGCGCGATCAGTGGGTGGGGAAACCTCATCTCCGGAAACGGAACCTTCGGCATCGAGATCGTGAACCTGGGCTCCACGGGAAACCAAGTCCAGGGAAACAGCATCGGCACCAATTTGGATGGTACGGCGGCTCTTGAGAATGCCGAGAGCGGCATCCTTTTGGACACGGCTCCCGGCAATACCATCGGCGGTGCCAGTGCCGGGGCTGGAAACCTCATCTCGGGGAATGGCAAATTCGGGATCGAGATCGTCCAGGCCGACGGCAATCAGCTCCTTGGCAACACCATCGGCCTGGACCGGAGCGGCAGTGCCGCTTTGGAGAATGCCGACAGCGGCGTCCGGATTGACGATTCGGCCAACACGACGGTGGGCGGTGTCGCTATTGAGGCCCGAAACGTCATATCGGGAAATGGGAAGCACGGCATCGAGCTGAGAAATACGGGGACAACGGGCACTCAGATCCTTGGGAACTATGTTGGCACCGATGTTTCGGGAACGTTTGCCATTGGCAACGCAAGAAACGGGATCCGCATCGACAAAGCTCCCGTCAACGCAGTGGGATCGGTTGACGGAGGCAACCTGATTTCCGGCAATGCCGAAGTTGGCTTGGAGATTCGGAAGATTGAGTCTAGCGACAACCAAGTCATTGGAAACCTCATCGGAACGGACGCCTCTGGCATGGCATCTCTTGGCAATGGGCTGGACGGTATATTGATCGACTCAGCGCCCAACAACGTCATCGGTCGAGGAGGAACCGGGGAGAAGAATACCATTGCCGGAAACGGCGAAAACGGGATTCAGATTCTTGGTGTCGATGCCCGGGGAAACCAGGTCATGGGCAACTTGATTGGCCTGGCCAGTGACGGGACAACGGGACTTGGCAATACTCTTAACGGGATTCTCCTCACCGGCGATGCCTCTGGAAACCTCATCGGGTTTCCCTCCATCAGGCGAAGAAATCCCCCCCTGGAGCAAGGGGCGCTTGCCGGTGCGGCACCGAACGCCAACAGCATCGCATTCAACGGTGGCGACGGCATTTACGTGGAGACCGGAACCCAAAACACACTCTTTGGGAACTCTATTCATTCCAACGGTGAATTGGGAATCGATCTCGATGCCAATGGGGTTTCCGCCAACGACCCCAACGATCCCGACACGGGCGCCAACAACCTCCAGAACTTTCCCATCATCACTTCCGCTACCAGCTGCTCGACGACGGGAATCACCACCGTCTCCGGAAGCCTCGACAGCATCGGGAACAGCTCTTATCTGCTGGAATTCTTCTCCGATCTGGCTTGCGATCCTTCGGGAAACGGGGAAGCCCGAGATTTCCTGGCGGCTCAGCTCCTCACTCTGGCGCAAGGGCCGGCCAGCTTCCAATACAATCTGCCCGCCACGGTGACGCCGGGAAGTGTCATCATGGCCACGGCCACCTCCGGTGGAGTCGATACATCCGAACTTTCAGCCTGTATTTCCGTGGCCCTCGATCCCGGTTGTGCTCCCGGGCTTCCCCAGCTCACCATCGCTGACGTCACGGTCATGGAAACGGCTTCTGGAACGGTCAACGCCATATTGACCGTCGGCCTCTCCGCCTCGGCTGGCGTCGTCACCGTCGATTACACAACGGTACCGGAAACGGCGACTCCGGGAAGTGACTATGCTTCCACGAGCGGGTCTCTGACCATCTCGGCCGGCTCCAGCACGGCGACCATCACCATTCCAGTGAATGGTGACACGCTCCAAGAGGCAGACGAGACCTTTTTCGTTTCGCTCTCCAACCCTGCTGGCGCAACGATCTCTGACGGCATCGGTCAGGTCACGATCCAGAACCTGGTGATCCTGCCCTCGCTTTCCATCGGGAGCGTCTCGCTCTTCGAAGGGAACGCCGGGACCACCACCGCGACCTTCGCCGTGAGCCTCTCCGACATCAGCAACCAGAACGTCACCGTGGACTACGCCACGGCGAACGGAACCGCTTCCAGCGGGACCGATTACAATCCGGCGGCAACGACCCTCACCTTCCCGGCCGGCACCACGAGTCAGGCGATCTCGGTCCTGGTCCTGGGGGACACTTTGCCCGAAGCCAACGAGACCTTCTACGTGGATCTGTCCAATCCGTCCGGAGCGGATATCGCTGTTTCCAGAGGCATTGGCACGATCCTCGATGATGACGGGCCCGTCGCTCCCATCATCCCCGCGCTTCCCCTTGGTGTTGGATTCGTCCTGCTCCTGGGGCTCCTTCTGGGAGGTTTCCATCGGATGGCCATCTTGCGCAAAAAGGCGTAGGAGGAATCGGGCGGGCGAAGGCCCTCCCCTGGCTTTTTCCCGGCCACCGGCGGCCTTCGCGGGACCCGGGGCATGCAGCCAGGAACAGCGGTGGCTACGGCACCCGGCGGCGGACGGACTGCCGCCGACGGGTGCGGAACAGAAAACCAAGAAGAACTAGGCGTCGGAAGAGGTCTCCCCGATTCGAGCCTTCCGCTCTTCTTCGATCCAGTCCAGGACTTCTCGGTCTCCGGATCGGATATCGGCGGCCAGAGCCATGACCCGGGAGTGCATTCGTTTCACGTAACGTTCAGCCCAGACTCTGCGTGCGGGGTCCTTTGCCGCCTGTTTCCGCAAGATCGCCGCGATCTCGCAGTGGGTGATGATCTCCGTCAACCGCTCGGCGTGGAGCAGACCGTAGGCGAAATCGGTCCGGGCATCCCAGTGGCGCAGGAAATCCTTGGAGAGGTGGCGCCACATCTCCGGAGGACTCATTCCCTTGAAACCGGTCCATTCTCCGGAAAGCTTCTCCTTGATCACCTGGCGGACGATGTACTCCATGGCCCGGAGCCGTTCGTACTGGCACTGCCAGTAGAGCTTGTCGATGCCGGAGTGGGTGAGGGCGTTGAGCCGGGCGGCTCCCAGGTCACGGATGAATCCCAGGGGGTCTTTCAGAGTGAATTGGAGGTGGTCCTTGAGGGCCATGAGCGCCTGGATCTGGCTCGTGCCTTCGTAGATGGGGATCACCAGGGCGTCGCGCAAGAGCTTCTCTACGGGGTACTCTTTCATGTAGCCGGGTCCGCCGTAGATTTGCATGGCCTCTCGGCAGATTTCCACGGCTTTTTCGGCGGAAAGGAATTTGAGTAACGGCGTGAGCTCCCGGGCTCTCCTCTTGACCCTTTGAAGCTCCTTGCGGCTGCGTTTTTGTTCCTCTTCCCCCTTGATCAGGCCACCTTCGAGGTAAACTTCGAGCTTCTGCCCCACTTCCACCGCCTGGCTGGCGGCGATGGCAAGAGCCCGCAAACCGCGAAGCTGCGTCTCCATCCCCAGAAGCCGATCGGCAATGAGCTCGTGCTCCCGAATGGGCCGGCCCATGGTGAACCTTTGAGCCGCATATTCCTTGGCCGCGTCAAGAGCAGCCTGAGAAACACCGATAGCCTCAAAACCAACACCGATGCGGGCACCGTTCATGAGATGGAGCATGAGGCGGAAGCCCTGGCCTCTCTTCCCGATGATCTCCGCCTCGCTCCCGTCGTAACCCAAAGAGCAAGTTGGGGAAGCATGGTGGCCAAGTTTTTCTTCAACCCGCTCCACGCGAACGTTTTCTATCCGCTTCCCATCCCGCACGACGTGGCGCGGAACCCAAAACAGGCTCAACCCCTTCAGGCCCGCCATGGGGGAATCATCTTCCTCCATTTCCTCTGTTCGCGCCAGGACGAGTTGGTGCTGGCCATGGCCAC
>JAJRTK010000075.1 GCA_024278345.1 bacterium
CGGGGACGCTGTCCCCCGTCCCCTGGCAGGGCTTCGCCCTGCACCCACCAGGGAGTTACCTCCCTGGACCCGCGTTTTTGTACGCTCCGCGTCTTTTTTTGGTTTGGTTGCGTGTCCCGGCTTAGGTGGATGCCCCCTTCGGCGGCTCTCGCTGACGCTCGGCCCCCACCGGCGTCCTCGTCGGCCAGCTCCTCGACGTAGTGCAGGACTACGCCTCCGGTGGGGCCTTCCTTCTCCTTGGTGGCAACGCGCCTCGGACCGCCTCGTGACGATCCATGATGAGAGTTCCGGGTCTAACTTCTCCACGCCTCCCTAGGTTCTACATGGAAATCGTGGCAGAATAAAGGAAGCTGACTCAAGAAAGAATTGTGGCCTGCAATTGAACCTCTTGGGGAGTGAACGGTCCAAGGATCATGAAAGGCGATGGTGGAAGAGTGATCAAAGTGGTGGACGATAGGCTGCTGGTCCGGCATGCGAAGGAGGGCGACAAGCGTGCCTTCGGCGAGTTGGCCAGGCGCCATCGGGAGAGGATCTTCTCTCTTCTGATCCGCCTGACCAAGAGCCAGCCGGATGCCGAGAACCTGTGTCAAGAGACCTTTTTAAAGGCCTACCTTGCCCTCCATCGCTTCCAAGAACGCTCGAAGTTTTCCACCTGGATCTATCGCATCGCCACCAACCTTGGCCTGAATCACATCGCCAGAAGCAAACGAGTGGTTCCGTGGAACGAGGCCCGCCATGAAAAGTTGTTGAAGGCGCCTTCTCCCGACCATGAGCTTGAACGCCAGGACGATCTGCAACGCCTCCGGGCCGCCATTGACACCCTCCCTCCAAGGCAAAAGGCAACATTGATCCTCCGCACCTACGAAGGAATGAGCTTCGCCGAGGTGGCAGAGGCTCTCGATTGCCCCATCGGCACGGCGAAAGCAAACCACTTCCACGCCGTAAGAAACCTTAGAAAGCGCCTCCACCAGGTCTCGGCACCCCAAGAGAATCTCAAAAAACAACACCAAAAACTACAAACAGGAGCCGTGATGCCATGAACTGCCAAGAGCTCCCCACACTCTGCCCCGATTACCATTCCGGCAACCTCACTCCCCCCGAGGCAACCGCGTACGAGCATCATCTGGCATCGTGCGCCAACTGCCGAAGGAGCGATGCCGATTATGGGCAAGGCCTGCAGCTCTTGGCCCCGTGGCCAGTGCCTGCGCCGCCCCGCGGCGAAGAAGAGTTCGTTGCATCGCTCCTTGAAGAGCTGGGACGGCACGACAGTGCTCAGACCGGCAACAGGGGCCCTTGGCGTCTTCTCCTTCCCCTGGCCCTGGCGGCAACTCTCGTGGTGGCGTTCCTTTTCGGTACCCCACTGCTCAGAAAACAAAACCTGACTGCCACGCCAGAACCACCCCTGGCCAACCTGACTCAGCCCATGCCGAAACTGCCGGGACCGGAGGCCTTCGCCCCGCCAGAAACCGGCGATCTCACCGCCCTGGATCCCCTGGACCTGAGCACCCTTGAGGACGGTCTCTGGGCTGCCCTCGCCGACGCCGATCTTGCGGTGGAACCGGAATGGGACGAAAGTGGCGGATCAACGGATGATGGCCTCTGGGCCGCGCTGGCGGGAGAGGCCCTCGGTGACGGAAATCTCCTTTGGATCAACCAGGAAACATCTTTGGGGCAAGAACTGGAGACGCTCGATCCTGAGGAGCTCTCGGAGTTCGTGAAGTCATTTGAACAAAGCTGACGTCGGCTCTGGGACACGCCCGCGGGAGGGCGGGAGCTGACGAAGCAACACCTGTGAGTGCGCCGGAAGAGCGGAGATACACTTTACAAGGAGGAGTCGAAGATGAAGTTTTTACGGAAAATAACACCCGCAGGGCTCTTGATCGGTCTGATGACCCTGTCGCCAGCCCTCGCACCAAGACTCCAGGCACAAGAACCGCCGCCGGTCGATTCGGCGCGGGAGGCACTGGAGGCCTTGCTCATCGTGACCATCAAGCGAGAGCTAGGGATGGGAACCGTCGAAGCCGTGGAGCTGGCGGAGAGGAGCAAAGGGATTCTGGAAATCAGGCGCGCCCGCCAAAAGGAGGTCAGAAAACTGCAAAAATCTCTGCGGGAGCTGGCGGAGAGCCCAGAGACAAGCGCGGAAGCCGTCGATGACGCGATCTCAGACTATTTCGATCTCCGCAAGGGCCTCTTGGATGAAGAACAAAAGATGTTCGCCGAGGCCGCGAAAGACCTCGAACCGGCGCAACGGGTCAAGCTCTTCATCGCCCTCGACCGCTTCGAGGGAAAGGTGCGGCGCCATCTTGAAAAGTTCCGCGGAAGGGATGATGGCCCCAGGAAAGGACGGCGCTCAAAAAGAAGGCGCGGCAGCGATTACTGAGAGCGAGAGCCGCCGAAAGCACCACCGATGACCGGGTCCCATGGAGGAGCACCTCCTTGTTGGTTTTGGGGACCGGGGCACGTCTCTATCATGGAGCCTGCAACTGGCGGCATCGGTCACCGTTGTGGCCACCCTCCCAAAAAGCGCCTAGCGAAAAAAAATCGGTGGGGAATTCGTTGCTTTTCATTGCCACGGGTCCTTGTGAGCTCCCTGGCGAGGTCCAGGCGCCGAGCGACAGCGAGAGCTGCCGAAGGCACCACCGATGGACGAGGCCCTAAAATTCAGGTGGTGCTTCGGCCTTAGGGCAGTGGAGAGTGAGAGCGGCGATGATGGCGAACAGCGGCGGACGGACTGCCGCCGATGTGAGCGGAGCGCGACACGAAGAAAACAAAGGGTTTGCCGACAACTCCGCCCTAAAAGAAGAGCACGACCAGGGACCTATCAGATCCGGTTGACAAGTCCACGCACGAAAGGAACCCACCGTTCAATTCCGTGAATCCCGTCCAGCCCGCCACCGGCAAGATGCCGGTGCCACCAGGTCGGCGCCGCGGAGTGTAAAGCAAAAACGGGCCTCGGTCATGGTACCGGCCACCCGAAAAAAGCGCGCAGCGCACAAAGATGTGGATAGGGGTAGGGAAAGCGCATTGGTTTGCGCCTCCCCTCCCTCCGAACCGTACGTGCGGTTCTCCCGCATACGGCTCTCCAGTC
>JAJRTK010000076.1 GCA_024278345.1 bacterium
GACATTCCCGGGACTGTGGAATCGCAAGCGTCCGGGCAACGCCTCGCTATCGCTCGGCGGTCGTCCGGGGACTCCGTCCCCGGTCCCCTGGCAGGGCTTCGCCCCGCACCCACCAGGGAGCACGCAAGGACCCGTTGCAATGAAAAGCAACGAGTTCCCCACCCACGTTTTTGTACGCTACGCGTTTTCCTTTTTTTTTCTGTTCTGTCCCGCCTTGCGTGGATACCCTGACCCTAGAGCCGGCTCAGCTACCTGGGTGGCCAAAACGATGGACGACCCACGAGATGCGCAACGAGCTCAGAAACAAGCACGAACCCGCTGAAAAAACGGGTGTCCAGAGGGCAATTGCCCTCTGGTGAGGTTCAGGAGCAAAGCTCCTGACGGGTCCGGGCAGAGCCCGAATTTGCGAGGGCTTTGCCCTCGCGCACCCAGCAGGGAGGTGACGACCTCCCTACACCCAGCGATGTTCTTTATTTTCGACTAGTTCCCTGTCTGTTGCTCTGGTTGCGCATCCCGTGGGGACAAGGCTGAACGCGGGTTTGCCAAGATGCCTCGAATCGTCTATCGAAAGACTGCGCCTGAGAAATGACCTCTGGAGGAATCCGCCATGAGCCAACAGGCAGGGCAAGACGTCCTGGAAGTCCAGGTGATCCAGGAATATCCAGACCTTCCGCTCCCCGGGTACCGGCATCCCGGTGACGCCGGCATGGATGTACATTCCGCGGAGGATCTAGTTTTGGAGCCGTTCCAGCGAGCACTTGTGCCCACCGGGCTTCGAGTGGCGGTTCCCGTGGGGTATGAAATGCAAGTGCGGCCCCGGAGCGGCCTGGCCCTCCGCCACGGCATTTTCGTCCTCAACAGTCCCGGTACGGTGGATGCCGGCTATCGGGGTCCGGTGGGGATCATCCTGATGAATCTGGGGCAGGAGCCGGTGGAAATCCGCCGGGGCGACCGGCTTGCCTAACTTGTTTTCGCCCGTGTCGTGGCCGCCCGACTGGTTGCCGCGTCGGAGCTGCCGCCAAGCTCCAGAGGGGAAGGCGGGTTCGGGAGTACGAGCCTATGAGGCAGCCGGGAGTCGAAATCCTCTCCGCCCGGGGGCTGAGCTTCTCCTATGGCTCTCTGCTGGCACTGGACGATGTCACCCTCTCGATTCGCGAAGGCGCCACCGGGCTCCTTGGCCCCAACGGCGCGGGAAAAACAACTCTGCTTCGTCTATTCCTTGGTCTCCTGCCACTGAACAAGGGGCAGATCAGGCTGTTTGACCATGCTCCCGCCACCGTGAGCTCTGAAGCCCGAAGTCTGGTGGGCTACATGCCGGAATCCGACGCCATGCTCCCCGGCCTGACGGGGGTAGAGATGGTGGCGTATCTGGCAAAGCTCTCCGGCCTCCCAAGGCGGGAAGCGATCTCCCGCGCCCACGAAAGCCTGCACTATGTGGGCCTGGGTGAAGCCCGGTACCGACCGGTGGACTCCTACTCCACCGGAATGCGCCAGCGGGTCAAGCTGGCCCAGGCCCTTGCCCACGGCCCGAAGCTGGTCATCCTCGATGAGCCGACCAACGGCCTGGATCCCCATGGCCGCGACGAAATCCTGGCGCTCATCCGGGATCTCTGGCAGAACAAAGGGCTGAGCGTCCTGCTTTCGTCGCACCTCCTGCAAGACGTGGAGGCAACCTGCAACTCCATCGCCGTCCTGAAGGCTGGCAGACTCGTGGAGGAACGCGGCATCTCCGGAAATTGGGATCCTTCAGCCAGCAAGAGTGGGACCAGAGATCTCGACCTTCGGGTCCAAGGTGACCTGGAACGATTCCAAGACAACCTCCAGAAACTGCAGATCCGATGGAACCGGCGGCAGGACGGTCGTCTAACGGTGACTCTTCCCGGATCGTCCAAGAATCGGGAGCTGTTCCAGGCGGCTCTGGATTCCGGCGTGCAGATCCGGCAACTGCGGCCCGCCCAAACGACATTGGAAGAGATTTTCGTGCAAGCCGTGGGAGACTGATCCATGCCGATCTTCGATCAGAGCTATCGCCCCTACGCCGGGCCGCGGACCGGGCGCATCGCCCGGATCTGGGCCATCTGCCTCTCCGCGCTTCTGCCGTCACTCAAGAACCGGAGACTCCGGCTCTTGCTGGGAGCCGCCAACATCAAGTTTCTCTATCGGGTGGTCATCCTGTACACCAGCGATTACACGCAAAAACTTGGAATGGATCAGGTGCAACAGCTCCTGAAGCAGCCCAAGGGAGCTGAATTGCTGGCTCAATTTCTCCAGGGGCAGCTTCTGTGGCTCTTCATCATCACAGTCTACGCCGGCGCGGGTCTCATCGCCAACGACCTCCGGAGCGGTGCATTGCCGCTCTACCTCTCCAGGCCAGTGAAACGGACAGACTACGTCCTGGGGAAGCTGCTGGCACTGATGGTGCTTGGTAGCCTGATCACCTGCCTTCCCGCCCTGCTACTTTGGGTCGTCTCCGCCATGCGAGGCTTTGATGGACCTGGACTAGAGGCGCTTGGCACCCTTTTTGCCATGTTGGGATCATCCTTGATGGTGCTCCTGGTCTTCGGTCTGGCCGTGCTTGCCTTCTCCAGCATGACCACCAGTAGCAAAAGCGCGGGAGCCTATTTCGCCATCCTCTATCTCTTCACCGGAGTGGGCTCCAAAATCCTGCAAAAGGCTACAGGCGCGGGCTGGCCAGTTTTCCTCTCCTTTTCAGATCTTCTGGTCCAGGCAGAGCGGTGGATCCTTGGGCTGGGCCCCACGCCAAGCAGCCTTGCACCCGGCATCGGCTGGCAGAGCTTGCTCATCGCCACGGGCATTGTGGCGGTCTGCACGACCATGCTCTGGTGGCGAATCACCTCAAGGAGCCGGACATGACGAAGGTGATCCTCCGAGCCGAAGGCATCTCGAAATGGTACGGCTCCGTGGCGGGAATCATCGACATCACGGTGGAACTCCCGCCGGGAGTCACTGGGCTTTTGGGCCCCAACGGAGCCGGAAAATCGACCTTTCTCAAACTGATCACCGGGCAACTTCGCCCTTCTCGCGGCCACCTGGAAGTGCTGGGCCAGCGGCCCTGGAACCATCCCCACATCTACACGCGACTGGGTTACTGTCCCGAGCAAAATGCCTACTATGAAGCCATGACGGGCCGGAGATTCGTGGCCACCATGGCCCAGCTCTCAGGAGCATCCGATGCCCGGGCAGCGGCCGCGGAGGCTCTGGAAACCGTCGGCCTCACCGAGCAGGCGGATCGCCCCATCCGCGCCTACTCCAAGGGAATGCGTCAACGGATCAAGATCGCTCAGGCCATCGCTCACCATCCCGAGCTCCTAGTCCTGGACGAACCCCTGAATGGCCTGGATCCCCTTGGCCGACGCCAAATCATCGAGATGGTGAAGCGTCTGAGCAACCAGGGGGTGAGCATCCTCTGCTCGTCCCACATCCTGCACGAGGTGGAGGCGATGACGAACTCCATCCTCCTCCTCCATCAAGGGCGGCTCTTGGCATCGGGCGACATTCATGAGCTCCGAGCGCTCATGGACGAGCACCCTCACAACATCGAAATCGAGTGCTCCGAGCCCCGGCGACTGGCGAAGCTGCTCCTGAACCAGCCGCACGTTCAAAGTATCCGGCTCCACGGCGATGAGAAGGTCGTCACGGTAGAATCGACGCAACCAGATCGGTTCTACACGGATTTCCCCAAGCTGGTCCTGGACGAGTCAATCGACGTTCAGAGCCTCTATTCGCCCGACGACAACCTCGACGCCCTCTTCCGATACCTGGTCAAAGGTTGACCGGACGCATCAGTCGATCAAAAGTTTCTTTCTTTTGGTTGAGTCCGCTCGCGGCGACGGCAATCCGTCCGCCGCCACTCGCCTTTCGACGGGTATCCACGCAAGGCGGGACAAAACGAGAAACAAAGAGACAGGCGCGAAGCGCCCCACCACGTGGGTCCAGGGAGCGAGCTCCCTGGTGGGTGCAGGGC
>JAJRTK010000077.1 GCA_024278345.1 bacterium
CCGTTCCAAGTCCTGCTTGACGCTTTTGGAATGCATGGCCAGCGGCCTTCCCGGCATCAGTAATGACGTAGGAGACGTTGGCTGGATGCTGGCAGGTTGCGGTCGGCTGGCGGAGACAGGAAACCCAAAGGCGTTGGGAGAAGAGATGAGTTTGCTAGCCCGCGATGCCTCTTGTCGGAAAGTGCTCGGTGAAAAAGCCCGCCAGCGGATACTCGAGCTGTTCACGCCAGAAAAAACCGTGGATTCTCTCGAACAGGCCTACAGATACGCTGTGGGCAAAAAAATCTGACATCGACTTTCCGCCCATGACACCGCCGGTTTTTCCTTCTGTTCTCTGGAGCCACCCAAAGGGCTTGGCCGGCACTTCAGAAGGTCGCTCCAGGCAATGGGAAAGGGCTTCATGCCTTGCGGTCGTGGGGCAGTCACCCAAATGTTCGACCGAAAAACCAGCCACTGCCCGCCAGCAATGCCAACGCCGAGCCGACTTCCAACACGAGGTCCCCCCGAAACTCCGGCTCCCAGCGGATTCCCACGGGATTTTCGCCATGCGTGCATGGCTCCGCGACCCAATCACTCTCGCCGCCCGATCTTTTTCCCGGTTGCGTCCTGCTCCCATCGGCACCGCTGGGCGCCTTCGGCGCCACCTCCCCGCGTCCGCCGCTACTCGCCTGATCCACCGGTGACCCGCTCTTCGGCCCACTGGGGAGAGCCCCCAGGAGCTCGGCGCCGCGAGCACGCCCCATTTTTCGGCTCCATGCCAGGAGCGGCCAAATTCCGGCGATGACCACCAGCTGCCCGATCTCCACACCGCCGTTGAAGCCAAGAAGGCCCGGCAAGAGGTGGCTTCGCGAGAGCTCCAGATCCTTGAGAGCTCCGGCGAATCCGAAACCGTGGACCAGGCCGAAGAGAGCCGTCACCAGAACCCGGAGCCGATCCGGATGACGTCGGCGCAGCAACAGGCCGAAATAGAAGCCGGCGAAAATCGCGGCCCCCAAAAGAGTCAGCGGCGCCACATTGCCGCCGAAGCAGGTCGCCACGCTGGCAATACCAAGAATGAGCACGGTTGCGCCGGGCAACCGGAAGTCGCGGCGACCCTGAGCCAGCCAGACGTTTTCCACCGCCACCAGGGCGATGGAGAGGCCAATAAGAGCCTCGATGGCCGCTGGATCGGGCTGGAGCTGATCCATTGCCGCCAGGCCAAGGGTGAGGCTGTGGCCCACGGTGAAGCCAGTGATGACCGTGGCCAAACGGCCCATGGAGGTGGCGCCTAGAAGGAGTGCCAGAAGAAAGACCAAGTGATCCCAGCCACTCCAAATGTGCTCGATCCCCAGCAAAACAAACCGAAGGAAGTTGCGCCAAGAGGAAGGAGGCGAGCGAGGAAGCCGAAGTTCCCGGTTACCCTCGTTCAGAACGCCTTCCGTTTCGGTCTTTCCGTCCTGGAGAAGGACACGGGTCAGGTGAAGATGCTTCGGGATAAGATCCACTAAAAGGTCACTTCGGATCAGCGTCGGAAGAGCCGAACAGCGAAGCCGCCACTGATAGATCTTCCACCCCTGTGGGGAGGGAGGCCTTTGGAGAGAGTCGGAAACTGGAAGACAGTCCTCGGCCCCGGCCAGGAGCCGAAGTCGAGCCTGCAAGTAGCCACTCACGGCGCCCAGACTGCCTCCCGCCAGAGGGCTGTTTTGGAGTGCGTCAAGATCGAGGCGGGCCAGCCGGAGGCGCACCGTGGCCGAAGAGCCGCTAACCCGCCAGGAAGAGTAAGAAACGCTCCTGGTATGAGCCGCGGCTCTCCCGGAAACCAAAAAAGAGGCGAAAAGAACTAGAATCACGCAAACGCGGGACATTCCGCGCAACAAAAGGAGAGCCGCGCAGGGTAGAAAGGGGTGGGAGAGGGAGGCGTGAAAAGCTACCCGATTCAGCGCATTTCCAGTGATCCCGTTTTTGTTTCGCGACTCCTGTGGCACCCGTTTTCTCCGTGCATAAGGCGAGATGTGGAACAAAAGCAGCATCAACTTTTCGGGTATCCATGCAAGGTGGGACGGAACAGGAAAAAAGAGAAAAGCGCGGGGCCGAGCATAATCCCGGTTGCCCGGCAAGAAGCGGGCGAAGGCCGGAAGGCCCGCACCCAAAATCCGTTCCCCGGGAGCTTTTCGCCTGGAGGCCTTCCGGCCTTTCGCATGGAGGCGGTCCGGGCTCAATCGCCTCTATTTTTCGGGGCTTGGAGGAGCTCCTGGATCTCCGCGGCCCGGCGCCGCTCTTGGAGGAATTTTCGCAGCTCCCGTTCTCCGGCTCGCCTTCGGTATTGGTCCAAAACCAGATCCCGGACCTCTTGGAAGGATCTTTTTTCACCGCCGTATCGATTCTTGAGCAAGAGGACATGGAACCCGGAATTGGAGCGGATTGGCTCACTGACCTGCCCCTCCTGAAGCCCGGCGGCACGCCGAACCAGAGTGGGGCCTAGATAATCCTGGAGCTTTACCACGGGCAGGGGGCCGTCTGGAACTGGAAGAGGTGGCTCGTCCGCCATGACCGCCGCCTGATTGAAGGGAACGCCTTGCCCGATGGAGCTCACGGCCTTCATGGCCCGCCTCTTGGCTCTCTTTTCCCCCTGCTCGCTACTCCCTTCCACCCGAAAGAAGAGGCGGCGGACCCAGAGGCGCACCGGCCGCCGGAATTCGGCGGCCCGTTCGTCGTAAAAGAGCCGGAGATCGCTCTCCGGCGGATCCTGGGGATCGGTTTCGGCCCGCGCCGCAATAAGCGAGATGACAGCCGCGCTCAGATCCGCCCTGACCCTGGGGGAGCGCCCCGGGAGGCCGATCTCGATCCCGTATTGGACAAGGAGCTCCTCGTCGATGAGGCGCTGGAGGACGTGGCGCTGAAGAGCGGGGCCCAGCTCCCCGGTGCGCCGGTCGCTCTGGAGAGCGGTAACGGCCCTGTCAAAGTCGGATCTCAAGATCGGCTGACCATTGACGGTGGCGATGGCCTTGCCAGGATTGGGCAGGACCGCCCGGGATTTCTGGGATTGGAGCATCCCCGGCGCCGCCAGGGCCAGGCCGGCCAAGGCCCCCACAAGCAGCAGCCAATCCCCGCGCCTCCCGGGATCCCGCACCGACGGATCGACCGAGCTCACGGGACGCCACCCGTTCCTGGCGCCTCCAATTCAGACGAAGCACCGCTCTTGGCGGGTTCCGCAAAGGCCAGGTAAATGGGAGAAGACCATGCCCGTTCTTGGTTCTCCCCCAAACAGTCGTCCTTGTCATCGGTGCGGTAGTCGCCATAGCAGGGCCGCACCTCGCTGCAGCGGCCCTGTTCGTCTTCGACGCACCGAAGGCCGCCGGCATTGACGGCCAGGGTCGGTTCCTGGACCGCCCGGATGTAGTAAAGAGTGTCCCGACCACCCTTGGCGAATTCCGGATCGTCGAATTCCCCTTGGCAGAAACCAGTATCCGTGCACTGAAAGCTCTTCCAGGGATCATCGATGAGAGATTCGATGGATTCGTCTTCGCGGAGCTGCCGGCGAATGCGGATCACGTCGATCCGGTCCATCTTGTGCCTCTGGTCCCCGGGATTGTAGCACTCGTCCAGGCAGAGCCGCTGCAGGCGTGCGGGTCCCAGGGCATTCCGCGACCAATCGGGGCATCCCTTTTTTTGCTCCAGTGCTCCGGCTGCCCGGATCCGGAAGAGGGGTGTGTCCGACATTTCTACCTCGGAGCCCATGGGCCGGGGTCCGTCAGCTCCGTTCACAAGATCGAACCAGAGAAGGATGCGCTCCCCGCTTGTCCCGTAAACCTCGCGCCGTTTCAGGGCCTTCCAGATGGCCTCCCGGTGTCGGCCTTCGCTGTGGACGGCCACGAGGCCGCCGGTCATGAAAAAGGAAGCCTGCCGCTCCACATCGACGATTTGAAAGGGGGGCAGTGAAAGGACCTTTTCCTGTACCAGCCGGACAGATTCCGGTGCGACGTCGGAGTGAAGAAAGAGCCGCCGCCGCCAGATCTCGTCAATGGCTCCCGTCGCCTCTGTCATTTTGCGCCGGGCCATCTCTTTGTAGCCGGTTCCCGGGCGCGCCGTATGGTTGTCGCTGGAGGCGATGAAACCGAAAGTGGCGTGAGCCGGTTTCTTCCCGGAGTCTCCAAAATAGCCGGCGGCGACGGCAAGCTGGGCCGAGCCTCCCGACCGGTAGTTGAAAGCCGGGTTGAAGCAGTCTTGGCATTGGCCGCAGTTCTTCCAGTCGTCCACGGTGGCGCCCGGGACGGTCAGGTGCCCTGCCACACCGGCATCGACGTAGTTTTGCCGGGCCTCCGCCACCCGCCGGTGGCATTCTTTTGTCGGTGCGTCGCCACAGCGAGCCCGGATGATCTCTCCGGCTCGCCAGCAACAGGGCTCGAACTCCGCTGTCGGTTCGGGGCAGACAGGGGCGCCGTCGGGGCCGGCCACCACAGCTTGGAAGGATCGGTATTCCTCGGAATTGCCGTGGCCGGAGTAGATCTCGAACAGGCGCTGGCGTGCTGGATCGTGGAGGGCCGGAGAGATCTGCTTTCGGTAGGACGTTCCCGGCGGTGAGTAGAAGCCCCAGGTTGTGCCATGGGGGATGACGATGGAATCGAAGCCCCACTGGTCGAGCTTCTCGAAGAGGGCCCGGGGTGTTGCCGCGACTTCATAGCAGTCGTCCGGTAGTTTGCGAATGTCAACGCCTTCGGGACAGAGATCGAGTCTGGAGCGCTCCCAACTGAAGACCACCAGATCCAGGTAGCGATCGCGGTTCGAGAAGTCGGTGATGGGCAGAGCCAGCGCCCGCAAAAGGCCCACGGATCGGACCTGAGAGAGGGCCTTTTCCATTCCCGGCGCCGCAATGGGCCGCGTGGGCAATTGATCGTCATCCAGGTCCGGGAAAATCACGTTTTTGTGGCCATAGTGGGTTTCCGGTGTCGGGCCGACTTGCGACCACTCCCAGCCGGCAAAAGCGACGAGATCCGGATTCTTTGGATCGCCAGCGACGGCGTTGCACTGGCGAAGCGATTCTTTCGTCTCTTTCCAGTGGCTCGGCGTGAGGGCCTCCGCGTGGTCATTGAGGCTAAAGAAGTCCAGGCTCGAGCAATAGCGGGCGAAGTCACAGGCATCAGCCGGCGGGTGGGCTCCTTCTCCGGCCATGAGCGGCAGGCTTCTCATGAAGGCGTCCGCGGAAAAAGTCGTATGGACATGGAGATCCCCGAAAAGGATCTGCTTCACCGCCGCCGTTTCCCCGGGACTTCCTGTTTCCTTGGCATTCCCTGTTCCGGCATTGGCCGTTGCCTCAGCCTCACCCGGCCTTTCGGATCCAGCTTCAATGTCAGAAAGGAACTCTTTCTGCCGTTGAACGCGAGCGGTGATCTCGCTTGGGGGCACAGGGGCCCGGGTGACGGTTCCAGGCCCTTCGTGGCGCCCCCCGCCGTAGATCCAATAGAGCCCGGAACCCAAAACCGCTCCCAGGAGTAGACAGCCCATTGGCCTACGTTGCTTCATGACGAACCTCTATTCGTTTTGATCGTGGAATCCCTTTGCCAGCCAGGTTTGCCACCGGAGCCGGTTCGGTCAAGCCGTCTTGCCTTTGACTTTCCCTGCCGGACCAAGTGGAATTAGGGCTGGGCCAACGAGCCATAAATAGGTTGCCACTTCAGGAGGAAACGATGAGCCCTAAGCACGGGAATGCCGAAAAGCAGAAGACCTCTTCCGACGTGTCCGACTCATCGCCGCAAAAGGGCCACGAAGGGAAAGATAGCAACATCGTTCTTATCGACGTCAAGGGTAAGCAGGTTCGGGTGAAGAAGTACAAGAAAAACGGCAAGCTCAACACGGAGTACTACGAACACGAGCTTGTCCGCCTCCAGACCGAGCTTGTCAAGCTCCAATACTGGGTGCGCGAAGCAGGCCTCAAGGTGGTGATTGTCTTCGAAGGCCGCGGCTCCGCCGGCAAGGGCGGCGTCATCAAGCGGATCACCGAGCGGATGAGTCCTCGGATCTGCCGAGTCATCGCTCTCCCCAAACCCACCGATCGGGAAAAAACCCTCTGGTGGTTCCAGCGCTACGTCGCCAACCTTCCGGCTGCCGGTGAAATCGTTCTCTTCGACCGGAGCTGGTACAATCGGAGCAACGTCGAAAAGGTCATGGGCTTCGCTACACACGAGCAGATCCAGGAATTCCTTCGCTCCTGCCCGCAGTTCGAGCGAATGCTTGTGCGTTCAGGAGTCATTCTGCTCAAATACTGGTTCTCCATCAGTTACCAAGAGCAGCGGCAGCGCTTTGATGCCCGGAACCGAACGCCTGTCAAGCGATGGAAGCTGAGCGACATGGACCTCGAAGAGCATCGGCTCTTCGTGGAGTATTCCAAGGCCAAGGACATCACGTTTGACTTCACCGATATCAAGCAGGCTCCCTGGTACGTCGTGCCATCGGACGACAAGAAGAAAGCGCGTCTCAACTGTATCAGCCACATTCTGAGCCAGATTCCCTACCAGGATGTGGTGCCCGACCCGGTAGCCATCCCCGAGATGGAAGAGTCTTCCTACATCCGGCCGCCCATCACGGAGCAGACCTTCGTGCCGCAGCTCTACTGATCTCCGGATCTTGAGTCTTTTCAGCCGGTGCGGTCGGGCACCGTGGCGGCACCCGCTCGTTGGGGCTTCCTTTGTCCCGGGGGCGTCTGCTGGGGAAAAGGGCGAGCAGCGCGAGCGGCCGCGAGTGATGGGAGCGGAGTACAACCCAAAAAAAGAACGCGGTTTTCCCGATGCTCGCCTTCCAAAGGTCAACGCGAACCGCTGGTCTGCCGGGCACGTGGGCAGGTGATGTTAAAGACCATCGACAAGACGCGGTTTCAGCTCGAGAAGCTCAAGGTGATCCTCAAGGAAGGGCACCTTTCGTTTCCCTTGGGCGGGACGCTCCCTGCCGACCTGCTAGAACAGGCGCGACGGAGGCTCGGGTTGGTGGGGCTGGCATACGCGGTGACCTGGTCTCTCTACCTGCCTTTCCCAAGGCTGATTTTCCAGCGCTCGCTCTTTGCCCACGAGTGCGTGCCGATTTTTATCTCCATTGTGATGGGGCTTGGCATCTATGCTCTGTCAAGGAGCAGGATCTCTTCGGCTCTGCTGCTGGACGTCGGCTTGGGTTTTCAAGTGGCGGGAAGCTTTACCATCGCTCTTTTGACCACCTGGAACATCTTCTCGCCCCAGACTTTTTCTCCCGCGGCCGTCTATGTGGTGAAAGGCTTGATCTGGATGGGGCTCGTGGAGCCTCTCCACAATTTGACTTTGGGCGAGCTGAGCTGGATCTGCGTCTGGATTGTGGCGTTTCCGCTCTTCGTTCCGAGCAGGCCTGGAAAAATCCTTGTTTCTTCGCTGCTTGCGGCAACGATGATGCCTTTGGCCCAGCTTTTGACCTTCTGGATCAACGGAGTTTCGGCTCCGCTTCGTCCATACGTGCCACTCATCCTGCTCTGGGGGGCGTTCCCCACCTATGTTTGCGCCGTTCTTTCCTTTTTCGGTGGGAAGGTCCTTTACCAGCTTACCAGCGATGTCAGCCGTGCTCGGGAAATGGGCAGCTACACTCTGACGAAGCTCCTGGGAAAGGGAGGCATGGGCGAGGTCTGGGGCGCCCGGCACCAGATGCTGGCGCGGCCGGCGGCCATCAAGCTTATCCGGAGCGAGTCACTGGGGGGAAGTGACGCGGCGAAACAGGCCACGCTGATCCAGCGGTTCGAGCGGGAGGCCCAAGCCACGGCATCTCTCGCGTCGCCCCACGCCGTCGAGCTCTACGACTTCGGCACAACAAGGGATGGGACCTTCTACTACGTCATGGAGCTCCTGGACGGCCTCGATCTCCAGACGCTGGTAGAGCGTTTCGGGCCTCAGCCTCCATCCCGGGTGGTCCATTTTCTTCTCCAGACGTGCCACGCCCTGGCCGAAGCTCATGAGAAGGGCCTCATCCACCGGGACATCAAGCCGGCAAACCTCTATAGCTGTCGATTCGGCCGGGATTATGACTTCGTGAAGGTTCTGGACTTTGGCCTGGTGAAACCTCTGGCCGCGCCGGAGAAGGGAGGTACCAAGCTCACCCAAGTGGGGACGGTGACGGGAACGCCGGCCTATGTAGCCCCGGAAATGGTTCTAGAAGGTGAAGCGGTAGATGGCCGCGCCGACCTCTATGCTCTGGCTTGCGTCGCCTATTGGCTGTTGACGGGAACGAATCTCTTTTCGGGAAGAGGGGTGGTGGAGCTCCTTGTACAACACGCCCGATCCCTTCCGGAACCTCCATCGAAAAGGTTGGGCACTGCCTTACCCAAAGGCCTGGAGGACTTGATTCTCAAGTGTTTGGCCAAGGACCCGGCGAACCGCCCCCAGACGGCTGACGAATTGAAAACAGAGCTGGAGGAGCTCGAACTGGCCAAGGATTGGCCAAGCTGGCGGGCGCGGGATTGGTGGGCGGAAAATATGCCGGAGCGGCAGGATGAAAAAGACGATCTCACGCCGAAGCTCGGGAGCCGCCAATTGGAGACCGAGACGCTACAGATCACGGCGCAAGGAGCTCGAATCCGCCTAGGCGCGGGGAGCACGGAGCTCACAAAACACGATTGACGAGCAATCTTGGATCATGCTTTTCGTCTGGGCTTGGATCTCGGTAAACCCTTTGCTTTCTTTGTGTTGCGTTCCGCTCCCATCGGGCGCCGTCCGGCACCCGCTCTCCGCCATTGCCGCCGCTTTCGATCCGCAGCCCGAAGGCCGGAGCACCGCCAATTCTCTTTGCAGGGGCCTCGGTCATGGTACCGGCCACCCGAAAAAAGCGCGCAGCGCACAAAGATGTGGGTCCAGGGAGCTGGCTCCCTGGCGTGGGTCTGGGAGCGGCGCTCCCAGCGGAGGTCCGGAGGCAGAGCCTCCGCCGGGTTCC
>JAJRTK010000078.1 GCA_024278345.1 bacterium
GCGAACCCATCGCTCTGTTCAAAGGGCACGATGGCGAGGTGACTGGAGCGGAGCTCGCCCCGGACGGCAAGCTGGCTGTCACCTGCGGAATTGACGGGACGGCGCGTCTTTGGGAGACAGAGACAGGAAAACCGCTTGCGGTTTTGGAGCGGGGGGAGAATCCTGTGCTGTCGGCGAGCTTTTCGCCCGACGGCAAATTGATCCTCACCGTGCCGCAGGAAGGGAGCCCAAAGTTGTGGGCGGTGGCGGACTACGGGCTTGTGGCGGAGCTGGTGGGCCATGAGGGTGAGGTCTTGTGGGGCGCTTTTAGCCCGGACTCCCGGAATGTGGCCACGGCCAGCGCGGACGAAACGGCTCGCATCTGGGATGCCGGGACGGGTCGCTTGCTCGTGACAATGGAAGGGCATTCCAACGATGTTTACTCCGTGGTCTTCGATCCCACGGGAACCCAGGTGCTGACCGGCGGCTGGGATGGGACAGCGAAGTTGTGGGATGTGTCCACGGGAAAGCTTAGGGCCTCATTTGCACAAAACACGGTCCCGGTGAAGGTTGCGAGGTTTTCCGCCGATGGCCGGCAGATCGTGACGGCGCGCTTGGATGGTGCCGCCGTTTGGGATCTTGGGAACAGTCAGATGCTTTCGTCGTATAGTGGCCACTCCGCGGGCCTGACGTCGGTGGAGTTCAGTATGGGTGGGAAGCAGGTGCTCACCACGAGCCGCGACGGAACGGTCAAGCTTTGGGATGCTTTGAGCGGCCAGGAGCTAGCCACGGTCCGGGATGGCGAGGCGGTGGTTTTTGCGGCCGAGGTGAGCCCGGACGGTCGGGACGTGGCGACGGCGGGAGCTGACGGGTCGGTACAGGTTTGGGACCTATCGACGGCAATCCCGTTTATCACCCTTGGCGATCATGAGGACGACATCCAAGCAACGGCGTTCAATGCCGATGGAACCAGGGTGGCAACGGCGAGCTGGGACAAGACGGTGAAGATCTGGGATGTGGCGTCGGGTTCGCTGCTGGCAACGCTCCGCGGGCACAAAGAAGCGCCGAGATTCGCGGCTTTCAGCCCCACCGGCGCACGGTTGGTGACGGCTGGATGGGATGGAACCGCAAGAGTCTGGGATGCCGGGACAGGAGAGATGCTCCTGACGCTGGAGCGCCCTGGCCGCCGGGTACAGTCGGCGACGTTTGATTCGGCGGGCCTGCGGGTCTTGATGGTCGCTTCCAAGGAGGCGGGAGGCGATCAGCTCTTGTCGGCCAGCTTCAGTCCCGACGGGCGACTTCTATCCACTTTCGGGGAAACTTGGGAAGCGTTGGTCTGGGATGCGTCCACGGGCCGGCTTTTGATCTCCATGGAGTCGGACTCCGCCGTTGTGCGGGACCGCCTGGCGGCCACCCGTGCGCCCGGAGCTGTTTGGGACGTGGAGTCGGGAGCTTTGCTGGCTCTTTTGGATGCCGATGAGACTTTGGTTTTTGCGGTTTTCAGTCACGATAGCCGTTGGCTCTTTACGGCGACCACCGATGGAACGGCTCAGATCTGGAAAGTCCAGGAGGACTACGGGTCCATCACCCTCGAGGTGGACGGCAACGCCATCACTTCGGGAACTTTCAGTCCCGACAGCCGTCTGGCGGCCAGCCCGGGATCGGACGGAACGGCCCGGGTATGGGACACGGCGACGGGGCGGTTATTGGCATCTTTGGCGCATTCCGACGAAGTCGTTTGGGTCGATTTCAGTTCCGACGGCCGCAGGATTGCAACAGCGAGCTGGGATGGTACGGCCAAGGTATGGGATCTGCGCAATGGCCAGCTCCTGGCAAAGTTCCAGGGCCAGTCCGGCGAGGTCTATCGGGTGAAGTTCAGTCCCGACGCGAAACGCCTTGTGACCACCGGTCCCAGCAAAACTTGTCGCCTTTGGGACGTGCATCTGGAGAATCGGGATCCCAGCGAGATCAGCCGGCTTGTCCAGTGCTACGCAAAATGGCATATCGCCGCCGGTCGCCTCTTGCCGGTGACGGTGCTTCCCCGGATCTGTCAACAGGGACTGAGGTGATGGAAAGAGACCTTGTTGCGGGATGGAATCGCCGGGGAGTTTATGTTAGTGATCGCTCCTTTGGAACTTCATGTGAGCGGGAGAACGATTCATGAGCGAGACGATGGACAAGCTGCATGAGACAATCATTATCGGGTCGGGGCCGGCGGGTCTGACCTCGGCCATTTATGCGGCTCGCGCGAATCTCGAGCCCGTGGTCATCGCCGGGAGTCAGCCTGGCGGGCAGTTGACCATCACCACCGACGTGGAGAACTATCCCGGTTTTCCAGATGGCGTGATGGGGCCGGAGATGATGGAGCTTTTCAAGAAGCAGGCCCTCCGGTTCGGGACGACGTACATCGATGCTCACGTGACCCGGACGGATCTCTCCCAGAGGCCGTTTGTCATCGAGCTGGACGGGGAGAGGACTCTGCGTTGCAGGACGCTCATCATCACTTCCGGAGCCACCGCCAGGCTATTGGGTCTTCCCAGCGAGAAGGAGCTCATGGGGCATGGCGTCAGTGCTTGTGCTACTTGCGATGGCTTCTTTTTCAGGGGGCAGGAGGTTCTTGTGGTGGGTGGCGGTGATTCGGCGGTGGAGGAGGCGATTTTCCTCACCCGTTTCGCATCGAAGGTGACGATTGTTCATCGCCGGGATGAGCTTCGGGCCTCGAAGATCATGCGGGAGAGGGCTTTTAAGACTCCGAAGCTGGAGTTCCGGTGGAACGCCACGATCCAGGAGATCCTGGGCACACCCCGGGATGGCGTTCGAGGCGTGCTCCTTTGTGACACGCGGACTGGGGAAACCAGCGAGCTCCTTTGTCAGGGGGTTTTCATGGCTATTGGCCACAAGCCGAATACCGACTTGTTCGTCGGTCAGATCGAGCTCGATCCCGCGGGCTATATCGTCACGAAGCCTGACTCGACGCGAACCAGCGTGGCTGGCGTTTTTGCCGCCGGTGACGTGCAGGACACGGTTTACCGGCAGGCGATCACAGCCGCGGGTACCGGTTGCATGGCAGCCATTGACGCCGAGCGCTTTTTGGAGGCGGAGGCAGATGCCCACGGATGACGAAGAGAAGAATTGGCCCCGGCTGGGTTCCCAGTTGGCGGAAGAACTGGCCATGGCTCCTCCCAATCCCGTTGGCCCCGGTCGGACTCTGCGGGTGGGGACGTACCGGGGAACCGTCTTCGATCCCTCGTTCCGGGGCCTGCCGATTTCCCCACTCGGGGCGCTCTTGGGCCGGCCGCCCCAAGATTCCTATTTGCCCGGCGGCTTGCGGTGGATCCGCCGCCAGCGGGAAAAGCGCTGGATCTATTTTTCCGCGACGGGCCGCGACCTTTTCCTGGGTCTAGGCATCGTTCATGCCGGATACATGGGCCGTGCTTTTCTTGACGTTTTTGATCGCCGAAGCGGTGCGCGGACGGGGGTGTCGGTTTCCATGCCATTGGCGGCTGGCATTGAGGTCCAGGCCTCGCCGGCAAGCGGGAGCAGCCATGTTCGGGGGTTGCGTCTTGATGCGCGGACGGATCTCCAGCCAGACGGGCGGCTCAGGGCTTCTTTCCGCTCCTGGCCGAACTGGGGGTCCCCTCCCATTGCCGGCCTGATCGAATTTGATTTGCCCAAGGCCGAGCCGATCTCGGTGATCGGTGAATTCGAAAGGGGTTGGCCGGGGTTTACCTGGAAGGCCGCCGCCATTCCGGTTGCGGGGCGCGTGCGCTTGGGCGGGGAGATCCTTGAGTTGCACCCTGATACCGCTCTTGGAGCCGTGGATTACACCCGCAGCTTTTTTCCGCACCACACCTGCTGGAGATGGGCTTCGCTGGTGGGCCGGACTTCTGATGGTCGCCCCGTGGGCTTGAATCTAGCCAGCGGGGTTTATGAGAGGCCGGGCGGTTCCGAGGGGACGGGATCGTTGGAGAATATCCTCTGGATCGACGGCCAGCCGAGGCAGCTTTGTGGGGTTCGCTTCCGCCGTACAGCCAGGAACTCAAAACCCTGGACGATCACGGGGCATTGCCATGACAGCCGCGTGGAGCTCTGTTTCGGGTCTCCGGCGGAGCAGAAGCAAGAATTTCGGTTGGGTCCGCTTTCTTCGTCTCTCACTCAAGCTCTGGGTTCCTTCAGCGGAACCGTAAAAGACAAAAGCGGTCGAGAGATCGACATCGACCAGATGTTTGGAATCGTCGAAGACCACGAGGCACGTTGGTAGCTTTCATCGGGAAGCCGCCCGGGAGCGCGGCCAATCTTCTACCAGGTGAGGCAGGAAAATGAGTGATCGTCCTTTCAGACTCCTCGGTCTCCAGCAAGTGGCCCTGGGAGCCCCCGACAAAAGGGATCTCCACCGTCTTTGGGTGGAGATGTTTGGCCTTGAGGTCACCGGTCAGTTCCGAAGTGAGCGCGAAAACGTCGATGAAGATATCGTTGTTCTTGGCAAGGGAGCCGCCCGGGTGGAGATCGACTTAATGCAGCCCATCGATCCAGAAGCCCGCCCGCGGGTGGCGACGCCGCCGTTGAACCACATCGGGCTTTGGATCGATGACTTGCCTGCCGCCGTGGCGTGGCTGGAAAGGAAAGGAGTCCGTTTCACACCTGGCGGCATCCGTCGCGGAGCTGCCGGCCACGACGTCTGTTTCATCCATCCCAAGGGTAGCGAAGCGGCTCCGATTGGTGGGTGCGGAGTCCTCATCGAGCTAGTCCAGGCGCCCGCGGAGATGGTCTAGTCATCTGGAGGGCGAGGCTGGGGATCAGAAGGTGAAGAGCATGAGGATCCACAGAATGACGACGGCTACGAAAGCGCTGAAAACGCCTTTGGCGTTCATCCCGAAGATCTTGGGCGGCAAGAAGCTCAGGGAGAGCAAGCGGCCAACTGTCCCGGTGACGGACTCAGGGGAAAAGGTGCCCGGAGTCGGCGTGAGCTCCTCTAGAATCGCCTGCAAGACCATTCGGCGAGCAGGGACGCCTCCATGTTCGTGGAAGCCATCAAAGTAACCGTCGATTCGGCTGAGCAGGTGCTCTTTTCCTACCGAAAGCCGCTGGAACTCGATCTTCATCCCCAGGGGATACTCCTTGTTGCGGTGGTAGGCCACGGTGTTCGACCATCTGGCCCGGGCCGCCCCCTGGACCGCAAGGTTCCGCTCCCCCGCGGGGATGGAGAAGGAAAAGGTAATCTTGGTTCCCGCGGCCTCCGCGCGGCGAGTCACCAGGAAGGCACCCTGTGATTCGATTTCCATCAGATCGCCCAGGAGATTCGGTTCGCCCGTTCCTCCCCAAAGCACGGGGAGCGAGCGCTCGATCATCGAGGCGAGCTCCTCTTCGGGATCCGAAGTTTGGTTACCCCCAAAATCCAGCCGCCGGCTCAGCTCCCGGATCAGGGCTGCCTCACCCAGCAAAAACTCCTGGAAATCGAGGCCGATCCCGGGAACCAAACCGCGATTTCGGGCCTCCAAGGGACTCACCTGTCGAATG
Organism: bacterium; assembly: GCA_024278345.1. Lineage (GTDB taxonomy): Bacteria > CSSED10-310 > JAJRTK01 > JAJRTK01 > JAJRTK01 > JAJRTK01. The sequence goes on from JAJRTK010000078.1 coordinate 5,497, forward strand.
ACCCCGGCCACGACCTCCACCGATTCGCACCGCTCTGAACCGGGTAGGCGAAAAGCAAGCGTCACAGTGTCTCCCACGGGAATCGTGCAGATGGGTTGCAGAAAAAGTCCCGTGGCGGAGATATCGGTGGAATGGCCCCGGAGCGCTCCCCCATCCCACAAAAGGTCCACTCCCAGGACAATGGGCAGCCGCTGGGCGCGCCGTGGATCGCTTTTCACCTTGAGAGCAGACATTCTCCCGTCCTTCAAAGACCCGGTGGAACAATGACCTATTCGTATCACGTATCCAGGGGTTCATTCCATTCGAAGATCCAGCCTTAGGATCATGACTATGCCCATATAGAAACAGATCTCAACAGTTTTGTTGATTGAGCCCGGAGAGGCTTCAGAAGGCTTTGGGGCAAGGGCAGGCTCCGATCCTTGCCGCCCTTGCCCTGGCGAACGGTGAGCAGGCGCCGCTGGATATCGACATTCTTGACCCGGAGCGCCAAGCACTCCCGCAACCGCAGCCCACAGCCGTAGCAAAGCCGCGCCATGAGACCGTGGATCCCCACGAGTTTAGCCAGGAGCCGCCGGCTTGGTTTCACCGACAAACGCCGCAAAACGCCGGATCCAGCCTCGGTAGCACTGGAGCGTCCGGCGGGAATAGTGGCGCCGCCGCATCTCGTCTTCCACGAGCCGTTCGACCTGGCTCCAAGATTCGGTCGGGCTGGGTTCTTCAGAGGCCGGACTTTCGGTGGTGCTCTATGGTTAGGGCATTCACGCCCGGGCCGCTTCACTGAGGCCCTGCCCGCTTCCATGGCTGAAAGTAGTCAGGCCTCAGCCCAGAGACCAACGGTAGGTCGCTCACA
>JAJRTK010000079.1 GCA_024278345.1 bacterium
CGGACGACCGCCGAGTAACGCGAGGCGTGACCCTTCGAGTCACGCAAACGTGACCCTTCGAGTCACGCAAACGTGACCCTTCGAGTCACGCAAACGTGACCCTTCGAGTCACGCAAACGTGACCCGCCGAGCGGTAGCGAGGCGTTGCCCGAAACCTTGCCACTTCACAATCCTCGAAGTGTCCCGTTTTGCGTGGATGCCCGCCGACCACCGATGACCGGTACTCGATCATGGACTTTGCCTGGAACAATTAGTTCTTGAGCGCTTGAAGCGGCGCTGGGATGCGGCCGCCTCTTCGGATGAAGCCGTGGGAACTTTCTTTGGAGATTGCCATGACCGGCGCCTCGCCCAGGAGACCTCCGAAGATCGCTCTTTCCCCGACGCCTTTGCCGGGAACAGGAATGATCCGGATTCCGGTGGTCTTGTGGTTCACCACTCCGATAGCTACCTCGTCGGCGATGATGGCGCTGATGGTCGCCGCGGGCGTGTCTCCCGGGATGGCCACCATGTCCAGGCCCACGGAGCAGACCGCGGTCATGGCTTCGAGCTTCGAAAGGCTCAAGGCCCCCGCTTCCACGGCCTGGATCATTCCCTGGTCCTCGCTCACGGGGATGAAGGCTCCGCTGAGGCCGCCCACGTAGGAGGAAGCCATGGCTCCGCCCTTTTTCACGGCGTCCACAAGGAGGGCCAGGGCAGCGATGGTGCCGTGGGTTCCGCATCTTTCCAGGCCCATGGCTTCGAGGATGTCGGCGATGCTGTCTCCCGCCGCTGGGGTTGGAGCCAGGGAGATATCGAGGATCCCGAACTCCACGCCCAAGCGCTGGGCTATGGTGCGGCCCACCACCTCGCCGGCGCGGACGATCTTGAAAGCCGTTCGTTTGATGGTTTCCGCCAGTTGACCCATATCGACATCACCGACGGTCTCAAGGGCCTTGAGGACGACTCCCGGGCCGCTGACGCCCACGTTGATGACGCATTCGGGCTCGCCGATCCCGTGGAAGGCTCCGGCCATAAATGGGTTGTCTTCGGGGACGTTGGCGAAGACCACCAGTTTGGCGCAACCGATGCCGTCCCGGTCCGCGGTGGCCTGGGCCAGGTCCTTGATGAGGATCCCCATCTGCCCGATGGCGTCCATATTCATCCCTGCCCGGGTGGTCGCCACGTTCACTGAGCCGCAAAGGCGTTCCGTCGATGAAAGGGCCAGGGGGATGGACTCGATGAGCGTCCGGTCGCCTCGGGTGTAACCCTTGTGGACGAGGGCGGAAAAGCCGCCCACGAAGTCGATCCCCAGACTGCCCGCTTCCTCGTCTATGGCCTTGGCCAGGCTCACCATCTCCTTGCGGGTGCGGCCCTCGGCCAGGAGGGAGAGTGGAGTCAGGGACAGCCTGCGGTTGCAGATGGGGATGCCCAGTTCGTCTTGGACCTGGTTCGAGATGGGGACCAGGTCCCGGACAAAGTGGCGGATCTTGCGTCGGACGCGGTCCTGGGTTTCCGAGGCCCGGCTCCCGATACAGTCGCGGAGGCTGAGGCCCATGGTGATGGTGCGGATGTCCAGATGCTCCAGGCGCACCATGAGGAGGGTGTCGAGGATTTCTCCGGGGTCTAACTGCATGGTGGGGATTCCGGTGGCTGGAGTTTGCCGAAATAAGTTGGGGTCATCGGCGAGCAGGGCGACGGACGTGAGCGGCCGCGAGTGGCCGGAGCGGAACTCAGCACAAAGAAGCTTGAAGGGCAAGCCGTTACCCAGGGATTAGGAGAGAGGTTTTTCTTCTTCACCCGCTCAGACCCGGTGCATCGCTTCGAAAATCTCCTGTTTCTGGATGGAGACTTCGAGGCCAAGGTCTCGGCCGGCGCTCATGACCCGTTCCTTGAAGGTCTTGAAGCTATAGCTCTGAAGGTCGAGATCGACGGAGAGGATGAGGCTGAAATAGCCCTGGAGAATGGTTTGGCTCACGTCGCGAATGTTGCCCCCCTGCCCGGCGATGGCGGTTGCCAGTGTGGCCAGAATCCCCTGTTGATCGATGCCGAAGGAACAGATGACAATCCTGTTGCCAACGCGATTCTGCCGGTCGTTGGTGGGTGGCCGGTTCGCCATGGGCCGTGGAGGGGAGGGCGGAATCGGTTTCTGCCGGTGGGATTTGGTTCCGTAGTCGTGGGCTGGAGGGGCGTTTTTGTGCCCCGGGGCGACGATGGAGAGGCCCATTTGCCGCGCAACATCCCTGGCCGACGGCGTGAGGATGGCGTCTTCGTCCAGGACGAGCTGGTCCCGCCCTCTTTGGGACTGAAGCATTTCCGCCGTGATGACTTTTCGCATCGATGGTTCCTTGAGGGTCCGTTCAGGGCGCCTTCGGTGGAGTTCCGCGGCGCCGTTAGCAGTTGGCGTCGAGCACCTTTTCCCATGGGGAGGAGCCCGTGGAGTGGATTCCGTGAAGAGGGTTCAAGGGTCGAGCGTTTCAAGAGCTTGGATGGCGGAGGGTCTTTGCGCCTTGACGAGGGCGATGCAAAGGTCGATGGACTGGAGGGCTGCTTCCAGGTTTCGTGGGCCTCCTGGCAATCGATGAAGGAGTGGCTCGAAGAAGCTTCGGGCCTGGCGTTTTTCCGATTCTTGGCAGAACCGGTCAGCCAGGAATGGCAGGTCGCCTCGGTGGGTTCCAGGAAGGCGGGGCAGGATGGCCTCGACGTTGCCGGTGAGCCAGTTCCAGGCTCCAGCCAGGTCGTCGGTGCCGTGAAAGTGCCTCCATAATAGCCGACTTGCCTCGTTGAGTCGAAGGCTTGGGTCCAGGATGAGGCGCCGGATTTCCGGGGCAAGGCTTGTAGCACGGATCTTGGCCAATCCTGCCACGATTTCGGATCGGACGATGGGGTCGTTGGACGTTTTAAGGACGGCGGCCAGCAGGTGGAAGAGGTTGCTTCCCTCGATTTCCGTGGCTACGGCCAGGGCCGTGGGTATGAGGTCCCTTTCCAGGCGTTCGGGGTGGGGCTCGCCGCCTTCCAGGTAGAGGCGTCCCAGGCTCGCGAGCTTCTTCCGGGTCTCCGGGTCTTGGGTCGTCATGGCCAAATAGGCGACGACATCCCCGCGAAACGTGCTGTTTCCTTCCGTGGCTGGACCGTCCAGTGGGCCGAGCTTTTTCAGGACGGGGCGGTAGATGCGCTGTCCCAGGGCAGACAGTTTCGGTCGGAGCCTCTTGGGCACCACCTGGCGATGGAGAATCCCCAGGAGCGAGATGGGGGCCGTGGCCACGAAGGGATTGGCATCCACCGCCAGGGATTCCAGGAGGCGAAGGACTGTTCCCGCGGGGATTGCGGCGCTTTGGAAACCCGCCACCAGGCTGTCCGCCAGGGAGAGGCGCTCCCGTGACGTTAGCTTCTCAAGGCCGGTCGTGGCCAGGGCTTCGAGCTGTTTTCCCGGGAGGGACCACCGGAAGTAACCGTTGCCCCCGGCGTTGGGGAAGAGCCAGGCCGGCATGGGGCCTTCCAGTGGCAGTTCCCCGGACGGCCCGGTCACCAGGCCGCAGCTCCGGCGCTGAACGCCGCCGGATTCATAGCGGACGCAGAGGGGGAACTGCCAGGAAAAGCTCTGCTCCAGCCCTGCCCCCACGGGGCTGTATCTTTCCACGTGGTAGCGCAGGGAAGCCGCGGCGTCGGTCTTGTTCCAGACAACCTTTGCCCTGAGCTCGGGAACGCCGGGCTGCAGAAGGAAGCTCTTGAAGGGCGCGGCCACCCTTTTTCCAGATTCGGCGGCCAAAGCGCTCAAAAGGTCGTCCACGGCGGCGCTTTCGTTGGCGTGGAGACGGAGATACCGCTGGATTCCCTTCTGGAAGGCCGGGCGCCCCATCCAGCTCTCGAACATACCCAATACCGCCGCGCCCTTGCTGTAGGTGATGCCGTCGAAGGCGTTGTCGATGTCGTGGCTTGTGCGGATCTCCTGGCGAATCTTTCGGGAAGAGTCGAAGCTGTCCTCGTCCATGGCCGAATGGATCCGATCTTGGAGCTCCACGTCGGCATTCCACCCAGGAAACCACTGGTGGACGACGCGGGCGGCGAGCCAGGTGGCGAAGGCCTCGTTGAGCCAAAGATCGTCCCACCAGGCCATGGTGACCAGGTTCCCGAACCACTGGTGGGCCAGCTCGTGGACGATGATGCCCGCCGCGTGGCGCCGGAGGGATTCCGATGCATCCTCTGGCCGGAAAAGAAGGAACTTCTCCCGGAACATGATGGCGCCGACGTTCTCCATGGCGCCGGCCTCGAAGTCGGGAACGGCCAGGATATCGAGCTTTTCATAGGGAAACCCCATCCCGAAATAGCGCTCCAGGCGAAGAATGGCCTCCCGGGTGGTCTCCAGGGCGAGGCCCAGCTTGCCACCCTTGCCATGAGCCGCCACGGCCCGGAGAGGCAGAGGGCGTTGGCGGACACTGCTGGGGGGTACGGGATCACCGGCGACCACGTCCAGCGGACCCACGGCGAAGGAGATAAGGTAGGTGGGAAGGGGCGGTGTCTCCCGGAAACGGACCTCTTTTTTTCCGTCCGGTAGCAAGATTGTCTCACTCACCGGTGTCGCCCCGATGACTACGTCGTCACGGGCCGCAACCACAGAGATCTCAAAAGGTGTCTTGAAGCCCGGCTCGTCGAAAGATGGAAAACAACGCCGCGCATCGATGGCCTCGAATTGCGTGAAAGCGTACCGAAGCCCCGATTCCTCTACCAGGTAGAGCCCTCGAAGCTGTCGGTCGAAAGGGGCTTCATAGACAATCCGGAGCGTCGCCTCCTGCGGGGGCACTTGCTGGGACAAGGTTATCTTGGCCAGCCCGTCATCGGTGGTCTGCCCGTAGGAGGCCTCGATCTCGCGGCCGTCCTGAAGGCGCAAGCTCGCCCGCCGGACTTCCAAAAGATTGCCGTGGAGCCAGATTTCCCCCGTGGCCGCGGCCATCCGAAGGTCGATCTCCGCCGTGCCGGAAAAAGTCTCCCGCTCCGGAGATATTTCCAGTTTCAGCCGATAACGGAGCGGTCGAATCTCCGGCGGAAGACGGAACAGCTTCGCCCCGGGGGCCAAATCCGAGGCACTCGCCGCCTGGAGTGGCTCCAGAAGGCCCACAAAGCAAAATAAGATCCCCCAAAAACAGACAAGGAGGGCCCGGGCAACGAGCAAGTAGAGAAGATACATGGGAAAAACTCTTGGAAATCGATGGCGCGCTTGGCGAACATGACAAAACCCAATTATACAGGGCATGGAGGAAAATTCCGAAAACGTCACACCGGAAGATAGGCAAGGCACTGCAGTTGAACCGATTCTTCGCCATAATCCTCATGGAGACCAATCGACCACCCCGGAAGTATGAAAGAAACGACGCGGAGCGTCGTACATAAACGTGGGTCCAGGGAGCGAGCTCCCTGGTGGGTGCAGGGCAAAGCCCTGCCAGGGGACCGGGGACGGAGTCCCCGGACGACCGCCGAGCGGAGCGAGGCGTGACCCGCCAGGTAACGCGCGGCGTGACCCGCTGGGTAACGCGCGGCGTGACCCGCTGGGTAACGCGCGGCGTGACCCGCTGGGTAACGCGCGGCGTGACCCGCTGAGCGGAGCGAGGCGTGGCCCGCAATCTAAGAAGACAATGATCTGCTTTGCGTGTACTTTCACGGTAATCCGTTGCGGAGGCTAGACCATGAGAAAAAAAATCTTCGTGACCGGTGGGACCGGCTTCATCGGCCGGGGTCTTGTCCGGGCGCTGTTGAGCCGAGGGATCCAGCTCTTCCTGCTGGTCCGGCCCAACTCCATGGAGCGCCATGGGCATCTGTTGGCCGAATTCCGCCACCAGGCAGGCGGGGCCTCCTCCTCCCTGGAAATCGTCCAAGGGGATCTTTGCGGGGACCTTGGGCATGTTCGCTCGTCGTTGCCATACGATCTCGACGCCGTCTTCCATCTGGCGGCCCTCTACGATTTGGGAGCCACAAGGGAGCGGCTCATGGAGGTCAATGTCGAGGGAACCCGGAAACTGCTGAACCTCCTTCGGGAATTGGAGTTTGGGGGGACGCTCCACTATGTCAGCTCCGTGGCCGTGGCGGGAGACCACCAGGGAAGGTTTACCGAGGAGATGTTCCAGTGCGGCCAGAAGTTTCAGCACCCGTACAACCGGAGCAAGTTCGAGGCGGAAAAACTGGTGCGCCGGATCGCGGATGTTCCCGTCCGGATTTACCGGCCATCGGCTGTCGTTGGGAACAGCATGACCGGAGAATCCCCCAGACTCGATGGTCCGACGGTCTTGTTCCCCATCCTGGAGAAGCTGAGGCGTTGGCTGCCTCCCTCGGCTCCCCTGGTGGCTTTCCCCCTGGGGGGCCGCCTGAACATGGTTCCCGTGGATTTCGTCGTGGCGGCCATGGACCGGATTGCGCACCTGCCGGGCCTGGACGGGAAGACCTTTCACATCGTGGACCCCCGACCCCTCCCCACGGAAAAGAGTCTGACAGCACTCCTGGAGGCCACCGGCGGCCCGAGGATCCGGTGGGTGCTTCCGGCAGATCCCGCCCTCTTGTTTCCGGGAATTGCCGACACCATCAGGGAATCGGGTGCCGCACGTATGCTGCTTCACCAGATCCTGGCCGGAGAGGGAATTCCCCCCTCGATCCTGGACGCCAGAGTGGACGGAGCCCGGTTCCGGTGCGCCAATACCGTGGCCGCCCTGGAGGGGAGCGGGATCCAGTGCCCCCCCTTGCCCGACTACGTGGACCGGTTGTGGCGCTACTACGAAGAACACCTCTCCCCGGCCAGGAACGTGGATGCGCGTCGCGGGCAGGCCCTTTCCGGGCGGCGGATCGTGATCACGGGTGCATCCTCCGGAATCGGCCGCGCCACCGCCCACTTGTGCGCGCGGCACGGAGCCAGGCTGATCCTGGTGGCCCGCCGGAAGGAAAAGCTCCAGGAGCTTTGCCAAGAGATCGAGCCTCTGGCCGGGACCGCAACCGCCTATCCTTGTGACTTGTCCGACGGTGACGCCTGCGACGAGCTGATCTCCGCCGTCCTGGACCGGGAGGGCGGTATCGACGTCCTTTTCAACAACGCCGGCCACTCCATCCGCCGCCCCCTGGATCAGTCGTTCCACCGCTTCCACGATTTTGAGCGCCTCATGCGGATCAATTACTTCCCCGCGGTCCGTCTGACGTTGGGGTTTCTGCCCGGAATGGTGGAGCGGCGAGACGGACATATCCTCCACTCTTCCACCATGGGAACCATGGGGCCATCGCCCAGGTTTGCCGCCTATCTTCCAACCAAATGCGCCTTCGACGCCTTCTGTGACTGCCTGGCCGCGGAATACGCCGACAGGGGGATCGCCGCCACGCGTCTCCATTTTCCCCTGGTCCGGACGGAGATGATCAGCCCAACCGCCGAGTATGCCGGCGCCAAGGCCATGTCGCCCAAGGAAGCCGCGGAGATCGTCATCGACGCCATCGTAGAACGTCCTCGCCAGGTCCTGCCACCCCTGGGCTACGTCATGCGTCTTTCCGCCCTGTTCGGCCCAAGGTTCTACAGCCAGGTCCTGAACCTGCTCCACCACCTTTGGCCTGCCGGTGAAGACCTCCATCCCGAACTCGAGCCCGACAGGAACCTGGCCCGCCTTCTCTTTCCGGCCCCGATCATCTGAATCGGCGGTGGGTCGCCGGCAAGTGTGGAGCCGGCTCCTGCCGGCGCATCGGTCCGAGGCGCGAGGATCTTTGGGGGAGTGGGTGGTGAGCGGCGCGGATTTGGAGGTGCGGAGGGCGTTCGAGGAGTGGCTAAAGCGTCTGCTGTTGCCGTCGAAAAGACTGGAAAAGAAGGAACTATCCAGCCTTGGGCTGGAGGAGGCAAGAACGATGCTGGCGGAACGAGTCCGAGAATGGACCCGGGAGTGGGTGGAGGAAGGCAAGAAAGAGGGGCTGGAAAAGGGGCAGGAAAAGGGGCGAGAGGAGGGCCTGAGAAAAGGGGTTGTGAGGGGGGGCCGGGCGCCCTCATGAAGATCGCATTGCGTTCCGCCCCCGCTCCATGGCCTCCGGGGATTTCGGAATGGCCACGCTCAGATTTTCCGGGTCTCCAGCCGTCACCAGAATGTCGTCCTCGATGCGGATGCCGCCAAAGCCCATGTGGCGATCAACGCGGGCAAAATCCACCTGGTCCCGGAAGGTCTCCCGAAACTCCCGGTTCTCAAGGATGGAAGCCGCGAAATAGATGCCCGGCTCCACGGTGAGGACGTGGCCCGGCTCCAGCCGGGTCTCGTTTCTCAGGTATTTCAGTCCCATCCTTTCGTCCTTGCGGTTTTTCAGGTACTCCGCCCCTCTCATCAGGGAATCCATGTCATGGGTATCGAGGCCCAGGGGATGGCTGGTCCCGTGGGGATAGAAGAGGGCGACGGCGCCCGATTCCACGAGATCACCCACGGATCCACGGAGGAGTCCTACCTCCCGGAGACCCTCGGCAAGTATGCTCGCCGCTGCCCGGTGAACGTCGGCATAAGTGGATCCCGCCCCGCAAGCATCAATGCCAGCGGTCTCGGCGGCAAGCGCGATCCCATAGAGATCCCGCTGGAACGGCGTGAGCTTCCCGGAAACAGGGAAAGTGCGGGTCACATCGGACGCATATCCCGATGGCGCCGCCGCTGCCGCGTCCACCAGCAAAAGCTGCCCGACCTCCAGGGTGTTCTCGTAGCTCTCGCAGTGGAGCACATCGCCCCGGACGGTTACGATGGCCTCGTACGCTTCGGCGAAATCGGCCTCCAGGAACGCGGCCCAGAGCTCCCTGGCAAGCTCCTGCTCCTTGACGCCAGGGCGGCACGCCGCGAAGAGCCGCCGATGCCCCTCGGCCGTGACCTCCACCGCCCGCCGGATTTCCGCCACTTCGGTCGGGGACTTCACGGAGCGGTGCCGTGCGGCCACCTCCCTTAGCGCCTGAGAATCGCGCTCCTCTTCGTGCTCCGCCACTGGATCAAGGGCGAGCCCCGTCCACTCCCGGAGCCGTGCCATGGCCCGCGCATCCTCAATGGCCAACGCATGGATGGGGCGGGCCTCGACCTGGAGCCTCTCCAGGATTTCCGGCAGCTTCTCCATGGCCAGGAGGCGGTGGGCGCCGTGGAGCTCACAAAGTTCATCGAAGGATTCGAATTGCCCGTGCCAGAGAGCGGCATTGGGAGCGGGTGCCGGCAGAAAAAGCGTGTACTGCCCGTCAAGGAAGAGGGCCGCGGCGCCAGGAAGCCGGCAACCAGTGTAGTAGAGGAAGGTGCTCTCCTGGCGAAACCGGAGCCGAACACTGCTGCTATTGCCGTGCGGCGCATGGTTTCCCACAAGGAGAACAGGGTCGGGAAGCTCGGCTTGGAGACGCTCTCTGCGAGTCGAGATTTCAGCCTGTGGGATCATGGCAACCTCGCTTCGGTGGGGCAGGTTGAAAGGACAGGGCGAATGGGAAACCCCGTTTATACCACGCATGGGCCGGACGTTGAAAGCAAATGAGCCAATCTTCCTTTGGGTTGCATTCCGCTCACGTCGTGCGCCGTCCGGCACCCGCCGCTCGCCCATCACCGCCGACGGAGCCCATCGATCAGCCCTTCTAACCTCGATAACCAACTTGACTTCTAACGGATGGCATACGAAAATGAGGCTACAGGGAGCATTCCAAAATAAGGAGCGGTTCTTGACGCTGCTCTTTATTGAACCAACCGCCTTCCAACCCAGGAGGGTCTCTTTCATGAGTCTTGTGGAATCCCCCCCGATGGCGGCGATCCCGGAAACGATCGTCTATCCCGACACGGATGGTCAACCCATGGCGGAAAATGACTGGCAGCGTGAACTGATCGTGGACTGCATCCAGGTACTCGAAGAGCATTACCGAGACCGACAAGATGTCTATGTCTCCGGCGATCTCCTGGTCTACTACCAGGAAGGAGAGCCGCGGCTGCGGGTGGCTCCGGACGTTCTGGTCGTCCACGGCGTGGAGAAAAAGAAACGGAAGAGCTACTTCATCTGGAGGGAAGAGAAAGCGCTGGACCTGGTCATCGAGATTGCGTCCGACTCCACGTGGCTCCGTGATTTGACAGAGAAGTCGGTTCTCTACCATGAAATCGGGGTTCAGGAGTATTTCCTGTTCGACAGCACCGGTGAGCGTTTTGGGCCGCTCCTTGCGATGAAGCGAAGGAATGGGCGCTTGGAGGAGGAAGAGCCGGATGAGCGTGGGCGGATCCTGAGCGAGGTCCTCGGCCTGGAGCTGGGCGAATCTGAAGGTCGGTTACGGTTTTATCTTCCGGGAGAGGCGAAGCCATTGCCAACCCCCGGGGAACAGGCGAAGCAAGAGGCGGCCCGAGCGGAGCGGGAAGCGGCCCGAGCAGAGCGGGAAGCGGCCCGAGCAGAGCGGGAAGCGGCCCGAGCAGCTATTGCAGAGGCTGAAAGAAACCGCGCCTTGGAGCGGATCCGGGAGCTGGAAGCTCAGTTGACCGCCTTGCGGGGATAAGCGGAGCGCGGGTTTTCCAAAGCTTTGGCCGGAAGGAAGAAAAGAAAGCGATCTGCTGCTATACTGCGACGTATCGTCAGGCCGTGGGGCTGAGTGTTGCCCTTGACCGGACGCTTCTTTGGCCTCGGTCATGGTACCGGCCACCCGAAAAAAGCGCGCGGCGCACAAAGAGGGGTCCAGGGAGCTGGCTCCCTGGCGTGGGTCTGATGCCGAGCGTAAGCGAGACGCGGCACAAGGGGCCGCAGCGCAAGCTCCCAGCGGAGGTCCGGAGGCGGAGCCTCCGCCGGGTTCCAGGGCTGGAAGCCCCGGGGCGGCGTCTGAAATCTGAACCGTGGCCGGTACCATGACCGAGGACGCTTCTTTTTCTTCACGGTGGCTCCAGACGGCGTGCGGTTTTCTCAAGGCGTGCCAATCCTAAACGAGGCTCGAGGCCATGAAACATTCCTATGCCGACCTTCTGTTCGATGTCCAGAAACCCGCTCGCTACGTGGGGGGAGAAGTGGGATCGCGTGTGCCGGACTACGAAACCGCCCAAGTTTCCATGGCGTTGGCGTTTCCCGACCTCTACGATATCGGGATGAGCCACTTGGGGACGAAGATCCTCTACAAGATCCTGACGGAGCAACCGTCGGTGGCCGTGGAACGGGTCTTTTGTCCGGCCATCGACCTGGAGGCACTGTTGCGAGAACGCGAGCTTCCCTTAGTGACCCTGGAGACGGGTCGCCCCCTTGGGGAGTTCGACGTGGTGGGTTTTTCTCTTCAGTACGAGATGACCTATACCAATGTCTTGACCATGTTGGATTTGGGGGGGATTCCCTTGCGTGCCGAGGATCGTGGGGAAGGCGACCCGCTGGTGTTGGGCGGGGGGCCTACGGCGACACATCCCGAGCCCATGGCGCCCTTCTTTGATGCCTTTCTTATCGGTGATGGCGAGGAAAAGCTGCTGGAGCTACTTCTTCGGTGGGCAGCTCTCGGAGTGCGCGGCCTTGGCCGGCGGGAAAAGCTGGTGTCGCTGGCGCGCCTGGGCGGGGTTTATTGTCCGGGGCTGTACCGGACGAAGCTCGACGAATCCGCCGGCTTCGAGGTGGTGGATGCGCCTTTGGAGGCAAAGGTACCCACGGTGGTGAAGCGAACTTGGATCACCGACTTGGAGCGGTATCCGTTTCCCGATGATTCGCCTGTTCCGGTGGCAGAGGCGGTTTTTGATCGGATGGCCATCGAGATCGCCCGGGGCTGTACCGAGGGCTGCCGCTTCTGCCAGGCCGGGATGATCTACCGGCCTGTCCGGGAACGGAGTCCCAAGTCCATCGTGGACACCTTGCTCCGCTCCATCAAAAAGGGCGGCTATGATGAGGTGGGGCTCACGAGTCTTTCCACGGCTGACTATTCCTGTATCTCGCCGCTGGTGCGGTCGGCCATGGCCGAGCTGACCCGAAGAAAGGTAAGTCTCTCGGTGTCGAGCCTTCGGGCTTACGGTTTGGATGAGGGGCTTCTGGACGAGATCGCCGGGGTCCGGGCGACGGGTTTGACCTTTGCGCCGGAGGCGGGAACCCAGAGGCTTCGAGACGTCATCAACAAGAATATCACTGACCTGGATATCTTGCAGTCGGCGGAGCGGGTTTTTTCCAGGGGCTGGCAGCGCATAAAGCTCTATTTCATGATTGGGCTACCTACGGAGACCGAGGCCGACGTGGAGGGAATCCTCGATCTGGCGGAAGAATGCTTTCGCGTGGGGCGGAAACACCATCGCCCCGGGCGGCTGAAAGTCACGGTGAGTGTCTCATCTCACGTGGCCAAACCCCACACTCCGTTTCAGTGGGCGGCCATGGACTCCATGGAGCTGCTCTTGGAGAAACAGGCGCTCCTTCGCGATGGCTGCCGCCGTGCGCGGCTCCAGTTTCGGAGCCACGACGTTCGGGTGAGCTACGTGGAGGCTTTGCTGGCGCGGGGCGACCGTCGCACGGGAGCCCTGGTGGAGAAGGCGTGGCGTCGGGGAGCTCGTTTTGATAGCTGGGACGAGCATTTCGATTGGGGGCTCTGGCGGAAGGCCCTCGACGAGTGGATCCAGGATGAGGGGATCGATTTGGGGCGCTGGACGGCAGAGATTCCCGTGGGCGCACGCCTCCCATGGGACCATATCGATGTTGGATTGGAGGCTGGATTCCTGGAAACGGAGTGGAGGCGTGCGCGCCGGGAAAAGGTGAGTCCACCGTGTGGAAAAGCGTACGGCCAGCAGGTGCATCACACGAATCTTGCGGTCGCTCGGGAGGACCGGAGAAAGCTGATTTGTTACGACTGTGGCGTGGTCTGCGATCTGGAGGAGATGCGATCCGAAAGGCTGATCTTCCTGGAAGAAATGGGTGCGGATGCGCCCGCGCCGGTCGGGACAGGCCTGAATCGGCGCCTGTCGCTGAGCAAGAAGGGGAAAGGGAGCCAGAACCTTTTACAGCAGCGGGACAAGCAGGGGTACCGGCTGGTTTACACGAAACTTGGCAGGGCTAGATTCCAGGGGCATCTGGACACTGTTCGCGAGCTGCCGCGCATCCTGCGCCGCGCAGGGCTCGAACTTTTCTATTCCAGCGGCTACCACCCGATGCCGGCCATGAGCTTCGCTCCGGCGCCAAGACTTGGGGTGCAATGTCTCCGGGAGGTCGTGGACATCGGAGTTTGCGGAGATATTCCGCCCGCGGAAATCCTACATTCGCTCCACGGGGCGTCGCCCGAGGGCTTCAAGTTTCTGGATTGCCGGGCGGTGCGGCCCGGATGCCGCGGGTTGTCGAAGATCGTCCGTGGTGTTGATGCCGCCGCTTTCTTGGGGAAAAAGGAGATGGAGGAAACCGGCGGTTTGGAATCTATCGAGGCGGCGTTGGCCTGGGCGTTGGCGGCGGAGAAACTGGAGCATGGCTGCATCAGAAAGGGAAAAGAGCGGCTGATCGATCTGCGGGGCGGGATCGCGGAGTTGGCGCTCTGGAGCTCGGATCGCCTCGTCGCGGCCATCCATGACGCCCTCAGGCCCGTTGAGAAGTCGATGTTCCCCCTCATCGATCTCGACGGAGTGGAGGCGGCCATCTTTGTCCGGCGATTGCAGCCTCCTGGCCTACAGCCCAGGATGGCGGAGATCGTCCGGGCGGTGACGGGGCTTCGCCTGCCTCCCACCAGGATTGTCAGGCTGGGGATTGTGGCCGAGCTTCCGTCGGGCGACCTGGGCCGGCCCATTGAGGCCTTGTAGATCAAGGAACGTGGCGAGTGGCGGCGGCCGGATGGCCGGTGACGGGAGCGGAAGTCAACCCAAAAGAAGATCAGGCGGATTGTTTCCCCTTGCGTTTGATGCGTGATACGACCTTAGTCTCAGGTTTGGGAGTGCTTTTTCCGCGCTGCGGGGGTGCCGGTGATGTGTGGAATCTGTGGGATATACCATCCTTTGGACGCGGAGCCCGTGGATGGTGAGCTTGTGGCAAAGATGACCGCGACGATGGCTCATCGCGGGCCGGATGCGGGGGATGTGTGGACGGATGGGGTCATCGGGCTCGGACACCGGCGGCTCCGGATTGTTGATCTCCTTGGTGGTCAACAGCGGATGGTTTCCCATGAGACAGGTGTGGTCATTTCTTTTAATGGGGAGATTTACAATTTTCGAGCGCTACAAGAGGAGTTGGCCGGCCTGGGATCGGTTTTTCGGCACCAGAGCGATACCGAGGTGATTCTCAAGGCCTATGAAACCTGGGGCGACCGGTGTGTGGAACGATTTCAAGGGATGTTTGCCTTCGCCATCTGGGATCCTGGGCGGCGGCGCTTGTTTGTAGCTCGGGATCGCTTTGGGATCAAACCTTTTTACTACTCCTACGACGGTGGAAGATTCTGTTTTTCATCGGAAATCAAGGGGCTCCTGGCGGTGCCCTGGGTATCGCGGGAAATCGATCCCGACGCCATGGAGGAATTCCTGTCGCGGCAGTACGTGCCTGGGCCGGGGACGATTTTTCGGAAGATCGACCAATGTGTGGCAGGACATCGTCTGGTTTGCGACCGGACTGGAGTTTCCCAGGCTCCCTTTTGGTGTTTGCGTCAGGTCCCCCACGGATTGATCGGGGAAGACCTCGCCAAAGAAACCCTGTCCCGGTTCCGGAAGGCTGTCCAGGAACATCTGGTCAGCGACGTTTCCGTGGGTGCGTTTCTCAGCGGAGGCCTTGATTCAAGCCTTGTGGTGGGTCTCATGCAGCGGGAGGCCTCCAAGCCCATCAAGACATTCTCCGTTGGCATCAAGGGACTTCCCGCCTATTCCGAGCTCTCCCATGCTCGGAAGGTTGCCCGGTGGTTCGGCACGGAGCACCACGACTTGATGCTGGGTCCTGATGCCGTGATCTCCCACCTCCAGCAGACCGTGGAGCAGATGGATGAGCCCTTTGCCGACTATGCGGCGCTTCCCACCTACTTGCTGTCGCGGCTGGCCTCGAGATACGTGAAGGTCGTCTTGACCGGGGAGGGCGCCGACGAGCTGTTCGGGGGGTACCGGCGATACTTGACCTCCTGGATTCCGGCGCATTTTCGCCAATGGAGAAGGCTCCCCGCAAGGGTCTGGCGGAGCCTCTTGATCCGATCCGCGCAACCTCCAACCGAAGCCGCCAAAACCGCCGAATTCGGCGGGAATCACGAAGTTTGGGAATCCGGAGAATCCCTGGAGAAGCACCTGGGCTACCGTTCGACCTATCTTTTCCGCCGCCGGGAGTTGCGTGGGCTCTTGGAACAAAGCAGAAGGCGCGAAAAGGCCATGCATGGCGATAGCCCACATCGGGAGAGCGGACAAACATCGGGAAAAGGGGACCTTCTCAACCAGTTCATGCGCGCCGACATCCAGACTTGGCTCCCGGACAATCTGTTGAAAAAGGTCGATCGGATGTCTATGTTGGCGTCGGTGGAGGCGCGGGTTCCCTATCTGGATCACGAGTTCGTGGAGTTCGTGATGTCGATTCCCGGATCCGTCAAGATCGACCCGTGGCGCCAGAGAACGAAGGTGCTGCTCAAGTCCGTGGCTCAGGGGCTCTTGCCGCCAGAGATCATCCACCGCAAGAAGCAGGGGTTCACGGTGCCTGTCAACGAGTGGCTTCGGGACGAGCTAAGAGAACTGAGCCACGACCTTCTTCTGTCAAGCTCGGCACGGTTTACGACCTTCTGCCGGCGCGCTGCCGTGCTCCGTCTTCTTCGGGAGCACCAGGAAGGCCGCCCACACGGTCGAAAGATCTGGGGCTTGCTGGTTCTGGAGATGTGGTGCCAAGCCACTGGAGTCGGTTAGACCCGCCGGATCCGCGGGAAAGTCCGCTACTTCGAGGCGGTGGGCATCGGTGGTGCCTTCGGCGGCTCTCGCTACTCATCGCCCCGGCACCCGGTGAATTTAGGATCCGGCGCCAGGGCTTCCAGCCCTGGAACCCGGCGGAGGCTCCGCCCCTCCGCAAGTGGGTGGAGTCCGCGTTTTTCTGTTCTAGGACCTTCAAATGAGGGATTGGGTGGATGAATCAGCATTCGAAGGATCGACGGAAGCTGTTTTCTTTTGCCGCCTGGCTTGGCGCGTCGTTCGTGGTGTCGGGAGCGGTTCGCCTCATAGCCGTGGGGATCGTGGGTCGCGCCCTGGGTCCGGAGACCTTTGGGCGGCTCCAGTACGCTACAAGTCTCTACCTTTATTTCTTTGCTTTCGCTGAATTTGGGCTGGTGACGCTGGGCACGGTCCGCATTGCGCGGGAGCCGGCGCTAGCCCGTGCTTACGGTCGTATCATCGTCACGGCACTCCTTTTGATGTCCGCGGCTTCCCTGGTGGTGTTGCTCTGTCTGGCGCCCTTCATCGCTCCGACCGAATCCGCATTCCTGATGGTCTATGGGGTTGGCCTCATCGTCCATGCGCTTTCTTTGGAGTGGGCGCTCCGAGGCCTTGGGCGGATGGGAGCCGTGGCTGTTTTCGAGGTGGTGCGGAGTCTCAGCTATCTTGGGGCAGTGGTGCTGCTTGTGTCGAAGCCGGATCACGCCCTCCGAGTGGTGTTTCTCCAGGTCGGTGCGGCAGCGTTGGCGGCAGCGGGGCTAGCCCTTTATTACAAAAGGGTCACGAGCCCGGTGGCGTCTGGAAGCTCGGTGGCTGTCGAGCCCCCAGACCCCGGTTTTGCTCGGGCGGCCATCGCGGCGGCGGCGCCCATTGCCGCCGGGCAGATAGTGGCGATCTTCTACGGGCAGTGCGACCTCATCGCTCTTCGGTGGCTGGCTTCCGCGGCGGCGGTGGGATATTACGCACCGGGGGTGAGGATGCTGCTTCCGTTGAACCAGCTCGTGAGCCTTGCGCTCCAGGCCTGGCTCCCTGTTTTGGCTTCCAGTTATTCGGCATCTAGAGAGCGTTTTTCGGCTCTCCTTGTGGAGCTTCTGGAGGGTCTGGCCTGGTTGATCATTCCGGGAGGCATCGCGGGTTGGCTGATGGTTCCCTGGCTCTTGGAGCTTTTTTTTGGGGCGGGCTATTTGCCTGGAGCGGCGTCTTTCCGTGGGCTGGTGCTGGCTTTTGGAGTCCTCTGCATTCGATCGCCTCTCTCCATGGCGTTCCTTGCTGTTTCCAGAGAGTGGCACTATCTTGGCGTCACCAGTTTGGCCACGGTGGTGCGGACGGCTTCGGTCATGGTTTTGGTGCCGCCCCTGGGAGTGGAGGGTGCCGCCCTTGGGGTATTGCTGGGAGAACTGAGCTTTTTCGTGGGGAGTTTATCGTTCTTGCGGGTCGTAGGTAGCGGCCGCCTCCTGGTTGCCTACACCGGGCCGGCAGTCTCGGGATGCGCGGCGGTTTTGTCGTTGTATCTGATTCCCGTGGAATGGGGTTCGCCGCGCTGGGTGGTCGCCGCCAGTCTGTATGGCGTCGGTTTCTGGGGACTGGCGTGGCCGCGGTTTCGGCGTCTGCTCCGGTTGCTCCGGGCTGCGGGAGGCTAGGATGACCTCTCTTCTTGGGCGGGCGGCGATACGTTTTCCGTCTGAAGAAGTTTGCCTCAACAATTGAGACGAAAGGATCTCTTCAAATGCGAATGGGACGGCTTTCCTTCGTGTGGCTCCTGGGTTTTTCGTGTGGGCTGATGTTCGGGGCTCCCGCGGCCTTTTCCGATGATGCACCGACCCGGGCCGGTAGCGGGAATCCCGCCCCCGCGACGAATTTATCTAGGGAGGCTTCGCTCTTGCCGCCAGAGGCGATTCTAGGGTTTCGCCTGGGAGACCGCGCAGCGACTCCGGAGCAGATCGAACGCTGCCTCCGATCCTGGAGCTTGGCCAGCCCTAGGGCCATGCTGGCCGAGTATGCCCGGAGCTACGAGGGTCGCGGTCTTTTTGCTCTGTTTATCTCCTCGGAAGAAAACCTGAAGCGGCTGGGAGAGATCCGGGCCGGCTGGAAGATGGTGGCGGACCCAAGAGGAAACGCTGGGCCGGCGCTGGAGCGCTTGGCGGCCGAGCTTCCGGCCGTCGCCTGGCTGGGCTATTCCATTCACGGGGACGAGACATCCGGTGGCGACGCCGCCTTGGCAGTGGCTTACCATTTGATTTCATCGAGGGATGCCCCGGTGCCGGGCCTCTTGAACGACCTGGTGATCGTCATCGACCCCATGATGAATCCAGACGGCCGCCAGCGCTGGCTTCAACAGATAGCGGAACAGCGAAGCGGCGTTCTGGATGCCGACGATCAGTCGCTTCTTCATGAGGGATACTGGCCCATGGGGCGCGGGAATCACTACCTGTTTGACCTGAACCGCGACTGGATTTACGGGGTGCATCCGGAGACCCGCGGCCGTCTGCGGCTTCTCCTGGACTGGCACCCGCTTATTTTTGTGGACGCTCACGAAATGGGCGCCCAGGATAGCTACCTTTTTTCGCCTTCCCGGGAGCCCATCAACGGGAATCTACCCGCCAGGCGCCGCCATTGGTGGGCCATCTTCGCCCGTGAGCAGGCGGCGGCCTTCGATCTGCGCGGTTGGCGGTATTACACCGGGGAATGGAACGAGGAGTGGTATCCGGGTTATAGCTCCTCCTGGTCCGGTTATCGCGGCGCCGTGGGAATCCTTTACGAACAGGCGGCGGTCAGTGATGGCGCCGTCCGGCGGCCCGAGGGGAGGCTCATGACCTACCGGGAATCGGTGGACCATCAGGCTGTGAGCAGTATGGCGAATCTACTTTCTCTTCGCCGGCACCGTGGAGAGCTGGCCGTGGAGTTCCTTCGCGAGCGGCGGCTGGCAGTCTCTGACAAGGGACCCTATGCTCGGCGGATCTTCGCTGTCTTGCCCACTCCCAATCAGTCGCGGCTCCGCCGGTTCCTCGATCTCATGGATCTCCAGGGAATCGAGGTTTTCAAAGCCGCCGCCGATTTTCAGGGGCTTCAGGCGGTGGATCAGCTAGGACGGGTCCTAGACCGGCCGACGGTGCCCGCGGGAACACTCTTGATCCCCAATCGTCAGCCCGAGGCCCATCTGCTAGCGGCCATGCTGGAATTCGATCCACGCATGACAGACCAATTTCTCACCGTGGAACGGCGAAAGGTGATCGGGGAAGGCCGCTCGCTTCTCTACGATACCACGGCCTGGAACATCACCATGATGTTTGGGCTAAAGGCCTGGGAATTGGAAGCCGATCTTCCCTCCTCGGCGCGGCGTGTGGGCGGGGGCAGCCAGGCAGGAGCGGTGGATCGAGGATCGGGTTCGGCGACGGTGCTTGAAGCAGAGCCTAGGGGCGGTGCAACCCGGGTTTCGTCCGCGGCGGCGGGGCCGCGAGCCGGGAATGAGGCTGGCCTCGGGCAGAGGGCCACTGCTCATCGGCCCGCCGGGGTTGGCTCCGGCCCCGGTGCGAAGAATCAGCCAGCGGCGGAAGCCGTGACTCAGGTTGCCGGTGCCGCCGAGGCAAGGAGCGGCCAGGGCCGTCCAACTCCGGTTTCTCCGCCGGATGGAATCGGGCAATCCCCCGATTCGTCCATGGCGGCTGGAACTGCTAGCGCCAGGTCGAGCCGCCGGGACCCTGGCCGACGAGATAGCGGTCAAGCTAGTCTGGCCGGCCCGCCGACCGAGCCCGGGGTGACGAGGCGAGGGATGGGAGCGGCTGCGACTAGCCCGAGCGGACCGCAAATCCAAAAAAGATCGACGAAAAACCAGAAGTCCACGGAAAATAGAGTGGAAAAAAAGGTGCCGGTACCCGCGGTGATCCCCGAAGCCCGCCAAGCTTGGGTCATCGATGGGGCTGATGATGCTTCCGTTGTGGCGGCGGCCAGGCTGATGGCGCGGGGGATCGAGATTCGCGTGGCCCAACGGGCCTTTACCTTCGACGGGAGAGACTTTTCCCGCGGTTCGGTCCTTGTGACGCGGGAAGACAATCGGCGGGCCGAAAAAGTTGCCGTCCAGGTTCTCGAAGATCTCCGGAAGCACCTCGGAGTCACGGTCTGGGCTGTCAATTCAGGGCTTGGTCAGGGCAAGGGAGATGTCCCCGATCTTGGAGGCGAGCACTTCCCGCTTTTGGAGCGGCCTCGCGTAGGACTTTTCGGCCGAAAAGGCGTGAGCTCCACCGATTTTGGGGCGATTTGGCATTTGTTGGACCTCTCCTTCAGGTTGCCTGTGGCGCTGTTGGATCTCGAGTCCATCGCCTATCTGGACTTGCGGAGATACAATGTTCTCATTCTTCCCGGGCAGTGGTGGCCTCGGGCGTCAAAAGAGGAGCTGGCGCCGCTCAAAAACTGGGTGGAAGCTGGTGGAACGCTCCTCGCCGTGGCTACGTCCGCTGCAAGCTTGGCGGTCCCGGAGTCGGAGCTTTCCGGTGCCCGTGAGCTGCCCGATGTCCTGGAAAAACTCGATGAATACGAGCTTGCTCTTTTTCGCGAATGGGAGGGACGCCGCGCGGCGGTGGACGCTGAAAAAACCTGGTCGCGCAGCCCCGCGGCCAAGGTGGCTTATCCTTGGGATGCCAAGGTTGAAGCTCGTCCGTCCACGCAGGAACTGAAGCGGAGAGATGGCTGGCAAAGGCGTTTCAGTCCCCAAGGTGCCTTTTTGGCGGGGAGGATTGACGACCAGCACTGGCTCACTTTCGGATGTTCGACGCCGCTGCCAGTTTTATTTGGCCGAAACCCGGTCCTCATGGCGAAAGAGAGCGTTGAGGCACCGGTGAGGCTCGGCATTTTTCTTCCCGTTCCAGAGACAAAAGCCCAAGAAAAGGAGGAGCCTTCGAAAAAATTGAAGACTCCGCCCGACACGGAACCGACCGAAGGGAACGAAGACCAACGGAAGAAAACGGACCCCGTGAAGAAGAAAACACCGGACAACAAACGGTCTCGCATCGGTTGGGCGCCCGTGCCCGCCGGACAGGAGATGCAGCTCCGCATGAGCGGCCTTCTCTGGCCTGAAGCCGCGCACCGGCTGGCCAACGCGGCTGTGGTGACTCGGGAATCCCGTGGCCGGGGGCAGGTGATTCTCTTCGCCGTCGAGCCCGTATTCAGGGGCTCGACGTTGGCAACTGCAAGGATCTTCGTGAATGCCGTCATCTACGGGCCGGGCCTGGGCACCGACCCAGTCATCGAACCCTGATCCAAAGCCAATGCTTGGATCTCAGGCCAATGTTCGGAGGGCCGTGGCAAGGCGCTTGGCCAGATCGATGCCCTGGGGGCAGGCGGCCGTCGCTCGAGCCAGGTCCATTCCTTCGAAGTGGCGTTCGGTGGGGGAGAGGTGTCGGAACTTCGATTTGGCCCGGCCCGTTTCGCCGTAGCATTCGTGGTACATAAGATAGCGCAACGTGTCCGCGATGCGGAGGTCTCCCCCCGCCAACGGCTCGCAGATCTGGTTGCAGCCCTGGCACGAGGTGTGGGCCGTGGCCCGGGCAAGCTGCCGGAGTTGCTGAAATTCCGCCATGGAGAGGTCGATGGGCGACTTGGCGGCGGCCACGTTTTCCGCGAGTTTTTTCGTGTTGTCCATGTGAGAGACCACGGAATCGATCCTATCGTCCACCCAGACGGCCTTGAGCTTGGCCTGGGCCAGGTTGAACCGCTTCGACTTGAACTGTTGCACCTCTTTGGAATCGTCGGGGACCGAGTTTTGCGTCTTCATGGCGATGAGCCCGATACCCGCCTTCTTGCAGCGGTCGATGGCCTTGTTCAGCTCCAGATCTCCATATTTCGCAAAACTGTAGCGGAACATGATGGCGTCGATTCCACCGACTTCCACGGCCTTGTTCAGAAGCTCCGCGACTCGGCCGCCGTGGCACGAGAAACCGAAGAAGCGAGTCTTGCCGCTCTTTCGCATCTTTTCGCCCATGGCGATGAACCGAGCCTCCAACTTTGATACATCGTCCAGAGCGTGCATGAAAAAAAGGTCGAGATAGTCGGTTTCAAGCTGCTGCAGGCAGGTGTCAAGATTCGCCCAATAGTCTTCCGGCGTTCCCTTGCGCCCAGGACCCTTAGAGGTGATCCAGAGCTTCTTGCGATCCCCTATCTGCTTGATGAATGGAGCGATGGTCTTGTGGGACTGCCCGCGAGCGTAAACCAGGGCCGTATCCAGGTAATCCACTCCCTCCTTGAAGGCCCGGTGCAAGATTTTGTCATACTTCGCATTGAACTTCTGAGCACAACCCAAAAGAAGGATCGGGATCGATTCACCAGTGGAACCAAGCGGTTTGCGCGGCACCTTTTTGGGAGCCCCGGTCTTGGGAACCTCGTCTCCCGCAAGGCTGTCAGTAGCGTGGAGAAGGCCCGCACCAGCGCTAGCCAGGGCCAGGCTCTTGAGGAAATCGCGACGGGAAGATCTTGGGGTCTCGTCCATGTTGACCTCAGGGGGAATGGATGGAAAAGTGTTCCGCATGCGGAAGATTGGGTCGTGCTCTTCTTTTAGGGCGGGGTTGTCGGCAAACCCTTTGTTTTCTACGTGTTGCGTTCCGCTCACATCGGCGGCAGTCCGTCCGCCGCTGTTCGCCATCATCGCCGCTCTCACTCTCCACTGCCCTAAGGCCGAAGCAC
>JAJRTK010000080.1 GCA_024278345.1 bacterium
GCCCCGGTCCCCGGCAGGGCTTTGCCCTGCACCCACCAGGGAGCTCGCTCCCTGGACCCACATTCATGTACGACGCGTTGCGTCTTGGTTTTGGCGGGTGTCCCGGCTTACGTTGATACCCGGTCCCGACAATTGCTTTTTTGGGCTTGCTGACTTTTTGAGAGTGCTTTCATTCGCCTTTTCAGCAGTGCATGACAGCGTAGCCGATGAAGATGTGAGCGCCGATGAAAGCGGCTTTTTGGGATCACGGGCGGCGTACTGTCCGCAGTGACTTCCATAGAAAGCGGGGACTTGTCCATTTTCTCGGCCAGTGGCTGCATCCGGCGGTTTGCCCGGGGAGGGGCGCGAGCGGCTGCGAGCGACCCGACCGGAACGCAACAGAGAAGAAACTCCCTCGGACCAATCACTAGCAAGAGCCGCCGGAGGCGCCAGCGCGTGGCCGACTGGATGGACGAGGCCGAAAGCGGCTTTTTGGGATCACAGGCGGCGTAGTGTCCGTGGTGAATCTTGACAGAAGTTTTCCCAGGCGGCGCGTCAAGGATTCCCGGGAGAAGTCTACCGCTCGGCGAGTCCCCTTGGCCACCAGGTGTTTGGCTAGATCCGGCTTGCTCAAGATGGCGTGGCAGCATTCAGCCGCGGCGGTCGGCTCGCCTTCGGCAGCCAGGAGCGCCGCTCCTCCCGCCGTTTCGGGGACTGCCCCCGCGGGCCCCGCAACCACGGGAAGTCTGGAGAGGAACGCCTCCACTACGGGGACGCAGAATCCCTCGTGCAGGGAGAGGCAAAGAAAGAGATCGGCCAGTCGATAGAGGCTCCAAAGCTCTATTGCAGGCAATCGCGGCAAAAAGTGTACGGCGGAGCCGATGCCAAAGGATCGGCCAGTCTCCAACAGATGCCGCTCATACTCCTCGAAGCCGCGAGAGTCACCTACCAGGATGAGCTCGGCACCCGGGTAATCCCCTTTTCGAAGGATCTGGAGGGTTTTCAGGAGGGCCACGTGGTCCTTTTGGGGTGCGATGCGGCCCACGAAGAGGAGGAGCGGTCTTCGGGAGGCAAAGACTCGCGCAAGAGAGGGTGAGACGGGCCTGTCCAGTTCAGGCGGCCTTGGCACGGCGATGGGGAGGACCTGGACGTTCCGATGCCCGATGGACCTCAGCTCTTTGGCGTTGAAACCGCTATCGGCCAAGGCCGCCTCGCAACCCTGGAGCAGGTCGGGAAGAGAGCGGCGCCCTTCTTGGCATCGAGCTGCGATCTCCGGTGCCCATGGAGCCAAAAAATGGGCCGGCGTGATGTTGTGATAGATGAGCCAACGCCGGCCTCGAGAATCCTTCAACGGCCCGTGGTAGTCGGCGCCGATGGAAAAATGGTCCAGCACCAGATCCCAATCGCCCTGGACAGCCTGACACGCATCCTGAACCTTCACGGGCAGATCCAGGTCAGCCTCGTCGGCCCCGAGAGACGTTTCATGACCCAGATCCCGGAGCGCGCGGTCCATGAAAAGGGCTTGGTTTGTCACTGCGTCGGCCCAACGGGCTTCTGGAAGGAGCTGGAGAATTCTCATGGATTGTCCTGCGCTGGGGGGAGGTCCATGAACGGCGGCAGCCCCCCGAGGAGGCCGCGGTTGTCCCATGGAGATTTCAGCCGATCAGTCGTACCGAATTCCCTTTTCGGCGGCCTTTTTCCGTATTGATTTCCGAACCGCCGCATCGAAGCTGTCGGCCTTTCCGTCACCCGTCTTGGCCTGTTCTTGCCGGATGTATTCCTCGCGTTTCTTCGAGAGCACCTCGATCTTCTCCAAGATCTCTTGACGCTCTTTGGCCTTCTTCCGCACGTGGGCCTGGAGCTCTTCATCGGACAGTTTTTGGAGCTCGGGAGGCAGATTTTCTTTTTCCAGCTCACCGATCTTGCTTTCGCCATCGGCCATTTCGGCGACGATGTCCTTTTCGGCCAAACGCCCCGTGGCGACGGCTTTCTTGGCACGGAACTCGGCTCGGGATGCGCTGGCTTCCGGAGCCGCGGCCGCGGCGACCTCTTCGCTGGCCTTGAACTTGGAGACCAGGCGTTTCCGTTCACTGGCCCCGCCGTATGCGACGTAGGTGCCGCTCAGCTTCGCCGAGTACTCGGCCAGCTTGGCATCGTAAGGAGTGGTGATTTTCACGGTGCCGCCGGATTGGTCAATGGTGAAAAACTCGCCTTCGCCACGGCGGGCGATGTCGGCCCAGACCCGGCCGGTTTCGTCCCAATTGCCGCAGCGGATGGTGTTCACGATAATCTCCTTCATGACGGCGTCCTTGACGAGATTGGGATACTGTGCCTCGCCCCGGTAGTCCATGTGGGGGGGGGCGTCCCCCACCAGGAACAGAATCCGGAGAGTCTGGTGATCGGTGCTCCAATTGAGCTTGTGGACTGCATCCTTCAGGGCGCGGTTCACGTCTTCCGGGCCATCTCCGCCGCCGTCGGCTTGAAACGAAGTCAAGCTCGAGAACATGGAATCCAGGTCATCAGTCAAGGGGAAGACCTGGGTGATGTACTGGTCGCCTTTGTCCCTGTAGCCCACGAGCCCCACACGGATTGCCGGCGTGGGAGTCCCCTTGGCCACGTCGTTGACGATGGACCAGACCTTCTGCTTGGCGCCTTCCAGAAGACCGCTCATGCTCCCGGTGGTATCCAGGACGAAGACGATGTCCACCGCGGCTTCCACTTGGGCGGCGGGGCGGTTCAGGTTTCCGACCGAAGGTGGTGCTGGCTCGCTGGCCCGGCCAAGCAGGGGCAGGGTCAGAAGGAGAGTCGAGAGGAACGCAAGGTTGACTCGGCGTGTGCGATGCATGTCATGGCTCCCGTCGATGGCGGATTTGCATGTTCAATCCGGCAATGGACCGCTGTTTGGAGAATGGCCGGGACCGAGTTGGTCCAGGCGATGGCGTTCTGTCTTCTTTCGTCATCCGGCGTTTGGTTTTGTTCCCGGGTCACCGGTCCGGTGGTAATCTTTTTCGACGGGTTCCCCTCCCATCGGTGGTGGGGCCTCTTCAGGACAATCCAGCAAGGAAACTTCTTTCTTCGGGTTGGGGGCCGCCCGCATGGCTCCGTCCCGCGCCTGCGGCTCGAGTTTCCTCCGTCCATCGGGGGGTGGCTTTCTTGCAAGACGGTCTTGGGCATCTCGGGGACCTCCTTCAAGAAAGAGATCGGCCTCGTCCATCGTTTCGGCCACCCTCTCGAAAAACGCGTAGCGTACAAAGAGGGATCCAGGGAGCTAGCTTCCTGTGGGCATCCACGCAAGGCGGGACAGAACAGGAAAAAAAAGGAAAATGTGAAGCGTACAAAAAATGTGGGTCCAGGGAGCTAGCTCCCTGGTGGGTGCGGGGCGAAGCCCTGCCAGGGGACCGGGGACGGAGTCCCCGGACC
>JAJRTK010000081.1 GCA_024278345.1 bacterium
CGACTGGAGAGCCGTATGCGGGAGAACCGCACGTACGGTTCGGAGGGAGGGGAGGCGCAAACCAATGCGCTTTCCCTACCCCTATCCACATCTTTGTGCGCTGCGCGCTTTTCTCGGGTGGCCGGTACCATGACCGGGGCCGGGCCCCCTCCCGCCAAGAGGCTTCGACTCCTCTGCCGACACCTCTTGCAGTGGAGTTGGAAAAAAGATGGTTGAGTTTGCCCCTCCAATCGCGGGCGGGTGGCCCGATGACCGGTGCCCCCGCCCGCCCTCAGCTTGTCGGGGCCAAATACTGGCTGACGTCCACCTGGTCGATCTGCTCCGGGCGAAGGAACCTCTTTGCGTACTCCATGTAGACGCCGGATCGGAGAAAGAGCTCGAAGAGATCGGGATCGATGTGGTGGTCCTTTTTCATAAACCAGAGGATGCGGATGCTCTCGCTGAGGGTCTTGGGCTTCTTGTAGGGTCGATCCGCCGCCGTGAGGGCTTCGAAGATATCGGCGATGGCCATCATTCTTGCCGGGATGGACATTTGCTCCCTCTTGAGGCCGCGAGGATAGCCGGTTCCATCCATCTTTTCGTGGTGTCCTCCGGCGAATTCAGGGACTCTTTTCAGGTGGTCCGGAAAGGGAAGCTGTTCCAGCATCTCGATGGTGGCCGTGATGTGATGCTGGATAGTTTCGCGCTCCTTGGAGTTGAGCGTGCCTTTGCGGATGGAGAGATTTTTCACCTCGTCATCGGTGAGGAGCGGCAGCTCTTCACCGTGCCGGTTTCGCCAGGTGTGTCGGGCGATGGATTGGACACGCTCGATGTCCTGGTTTTTCATGAACTCTCCGCCGACATTCGCTTTTTCCAAAAATGCCAAATCGTCGTCGAGATCCGCCAGCCGCCGGGAAAGTTCCTGCCACAAAAAGACCGGATCGCCGCCGGCGGCGATCTTTTGCAGGGTGTCGATTTCGGCATCGCGCCGTGCGACCTCAAATCGGTTCTTGACGAGCTCGATACGGTCCACGATTGTCTCTAGCTTGGTCGCCTTGTCCATGACGAATTCCGGAGTCGTCACCTTGCCGCAGTCGTGCATCCAGGCCGCGATGCGAAGCTCGTACATTCCGGCGTCATCCAGGAAAAAGTCAGCTAGCGGGCCGCTCCTTGCCTTGCAGGCGGCCTCGGCGAACATCTCCGTGAGGATCGGCACGCGCTCGCAATGTCTGCTGGTGTACGGGGACTTGAGATCGATAGCTTTGGCGATCAACCGGATGAACGATTCCAGGAGATTCTTTTGCTGTTCCAGGAGCCGATTGTTGTCGATGGCGATGGCCGCCTGAGATGCCAGCGATTCGATACTGGGCTGGATCGACGGAGGAAACGGGATCACTTCATCGGTTTCCCGGTTCAAGGCGTTGAGAAGTTGAAGCACTCCCACCACTTCGCCCCGGTGGTTCGCCAGCGGAACCGCCAGAAACGATTTCGAGGTGTAACCGGTGCGGTTGTCGTAGGACTTTGTACCTGTAAAATCAAAGCGATCCCTCTCGGAATAGACATCGGAAACGCTCACTGTTTCTCGGGTCAGGGCCACATAGGTTGCTACGTTATGAAGGTTTTGGGCCCCGGTCTTTTCGTCGCGGAGGGCGATAGGCGGGTAGGGAATCGTCCGGCCAGTGGTGCCGCCCATGGCGATGCCCAGCGTGTCATTCCTCATAATGGCGAATTCCAGCATGTCGTTTGAAGTCCGAAGGTAGAGGGTTCCGCCGTCGGCATGGGCCATCTCTTTCGCCCGGACAAGGATCTGCTCCAGCAGCCGCGGAAGATACCGTTCCGCGGAAAGGGCGATCCCGATTTCCACAAGCTGCCGAAATCGCTCCACCAGCTCCTTTTGCTCTAGGATCAGCCGTTGATTGACATCGGCGTGAAGGCAATCCTCGGAATCTGTCATGTCCTTGTCCTCTGACTTTTTCGGCCGCAAGGTGGTCCCGCCGCTGCTTCCTGTTTGGTCGGCAGACAGCGGACTTCAGGCTGGTGATTCTACCACCATTCTTGGAGAAGTTGGAATCGACTTATTCTGAAAGAAGGATCCAAAGCTTGACGAATGGACTAAAAAGGGCGATCCATGGATTGGGGTATCGGTGAACTGGAAAGTAAGGAGTTTTCATGTCGAGCACTCGTTCTTCGAGCTTGGAAGCCCGTTATCGGCTCGCGGTCATCATTTCGGGGGCCTGCGCAGCCAGCATCCTTGTCTACATTCTCCTAGGTCTTCTGATTGCCAAGCAGCAGGATCCCTTTTCCGGATTCCTGGAGGGCCAGCCCTTCGTGGGAATCTTGGCTGGAATCCTTTTGGCCGTGGGACTATCGAATTTTTTTGTCGTTCCGCTGGTGATGAAGGCTGTTTGCCGAGCGACTTCGGGGGATGGTGGCAACGGCCTGTTGTTTGGAAGCATCGTGGGAATCGCTCTTTGCGAGATGCCCGCTGTTTTTGGGTTGGTCTTGTTTCTCCTGGGCGGTGACCAGAGGGTTCTCTATGGGTTCGCACTGCTTTCCTGGCTGCTCATGGCGCTCAACTTTCCCCGCTGGGAGCAATGGCGGGAATGGGCACGAAACATGGAAAAGGAGCAGGTCGATGACTGAGAAGGAGGAGACGATTTTCGGCAAGATCCTGTGCGGGGATGTTCCGTGTGAGAAAGTGTGGCAGGATGACCGGTGCATCGCGTTCAGGGATATTGCCCCCGTGGCACCGCGGCACATTCTTGTCATTCCCCGGAAGTATATTCCCACGGTGAACGATTTGACGGAGGCCGATGAATCACTGGTGGGGCACCTGATCTGGGTCGCCGCGCAAATCGCACGGCGGGAAGGTTTCGCCGACGACGGCTACCGCCTGGTCATGAACTGCAACAAGCACGGCGGCCAGGCTGTCTATCACCTCCACCTCCACATTCTTGGAGGCCGGCAAATGGAATGGCCGCCGGGGTGACCACCGCTTCCACCTCCACATTCTTGGAGGCCGGCAAACGGAATGGCCGCCGGGGTGAGCGCTTGTTGGCGAGCCGGTTATCAGCGGATCGCCAGCATGTAGACTCGGGTGGCGTAGTGGGCCTTCATCAGACGGTGGAGAAGCGGGCGAAAAAGGTGCTTCGCCAGGGCACCCGCGCTGTTGTCGTAGAGGCCGTCGGAGCAGTGGTAGCGCGTGATGGAAGAAAAGCCCGATCTTTTGAGGATCCGCCGGAACCGCCGGGGCGAGATCCCTTCTTCCCGCACACCGAACCGGCGGACCGCTTCCACGGATTCGAAGGAAAAACGGTGGTTCCAGTTCGGTTCCAGCGCAAGGAACCGGCCCCCAGGCAGAAGGGTCTTGGCCACGGCTTCCAAGGTAAGATCGAGTTTTTCCACGTGGTGGAGGACATCGTATGCCAGGCAACCATCAAAGGTCCCCAGGTCCAGGTTGCCTAGCTCTTCGAGATCGGCGGCCAAGAACCGGGTCTCCCCCTCTTCCTTTTCCGCCTGCTCGCGGGCGATATCGATCATGCCCGGAGAGATGTCAAGGCCTGTCACGCGGTATCCACACCGCGTGAGCCATCGGCTGGTCCAGCCGGACCCCACTCCCAAATCCAGGATCCGGGAACCCGCCGGAAGATCCAAGAGGTCCAGGATGTTGCCAAAGTCCCTCAAATGGATCGCCGTGACGTGGGCTGGCCCAAATGGCTTGTTCCTAAGCCATTCCAGGGAGTCAAGGCGGGTGGGGTAAAGTATTTCGTCGATTTTCGCCATGATCGGTCGTGGAGTGAAGTTGAGCCGTCTGGTGCCTCCAGAAGGCGGAAACCGTTGGAGGTCCACCGAAAAGGGCCAGGGGCGGCGGACGGATTGCCGCGGAAAAAAGGCGAGTGGCGGCGGACGGATTGCCGCCGACGCGAGCGGACACAACCAAAAGAAAAATGAGCGTTCTTCTGAAGAGATGCCCCGTGAGGGATATTCTGATGCTGAGGATTCGGAGAGAAGGGTAATGGAGATAGGCAGGCTGGGCAAGACGAAGGAAAAACGGTTTTTGGCCCTTTTACGGATGTTCCCCGGTGGCGCGACTTCGGCGGCATTGGAGGCGTTGTTGGGCGCCGGTTGGAGGGAGGGGCTGGAGACGGCGATTCGGCGGCATGTCGTCCGAAAAACCGGCGAGGATGAGGAAGACTTCTACTCCCTCGCGGAAGGCTCGGCAATGTCCGTGGAAGAAGGCTTGCCCTCCGCGGAGTTGGAAGGTTTGCGGCGGGAGGTCTGCCGTTGGTGGCAGAGCCAGTGCGACGCTCTTTTGCATCTGGTGGCTCGGGAGGGGATCGATGCGTGTGAGAAGGAGCTAGGGAAAGTCGAGGCGAACCTCTTGGCCTGCCTGAAGCCGGAGCGGAAGGCCGGTTTCAAGTCCGAAGGGAAGGCGGCCAGCGCGGCGGCTCGGCTGGGCGTGAGCCTGGCCCGGGTTTTTCTGTTTCTAGGGAGGATCGGTGACTCCAAGGCGGTTCTGGATCGGGTTCTGGCTGCATCTGAGCATTCCGGAGACCGTTCAGGTCGCGCGCTGGCCATGGAGGAGATGGGGGAGCTGCACGCGCGCCGTGGCGACCTGGTTTTGGCGGCGGAACGGTTTTCCGATGCCCTGGCCTACTTTTTCGGAGAAGGCTCGGCAGTGGATGAGGCGCGCCTTTTGGCGGCCATCGCCCGGGTGAAAGGGCGAAGGGGAGATTTTGAGGGCGCTTTGCGCGATTATCAAGATGCCGAAGAGAAGGCCACGGATGCCGGTGATGGCGTCGTAGCCGCCAGGATTTCTAGAGCGATGGGGGATCTTTGCTTCCGGATGGGATGCCATGAGAATGCCAGAATCCACTTTCGCCATGCGCTGGCAAGGCTCCAGGAGCAGGAGGAACTGCTGGTGGAAGAGGCTTCCTGCCTGCTTTCCGTTGCAGCGCTGGAGTCCAGGGAAGGGAACCGTTCGGCGGCCCGGGCTGCCTATCAAGAGGCTTATGACCTCTATGGAGAGCTGCGGCATTCGCTGGGTCAGGCCCATGCACTGCGAGGGCTTGGCGCAGCGGAGATGGCGTCTGGCCGGCACGCCCATGCCCGCCGGAATCTCGAGGAAGCGCTTTCCTTGTACCAGCAAGGCAGCGGATCTATCGGGATGGCGAACTGTCTTCAATCTCTTGCGCGTTTGCGGAGCAAGGAGGGGGAGAGAGAAGAAGCCTGGCAACTCTTGATCCGGGCATTCGACATCCATGTTTCCGTGGGCGATGGGATTGGAGTGGGCTCGGATCTCGGCTATCTGGCGCATCTTGCCAGGGAGCGGGGCCAGGTCGGTCGGGCTTTCTGGCTGGCGGAGATGGCCTTGGCCTGCCACAGGCTTGTAGGCGATCGCCTTGGCCAGGCCATGGATTTGCGCCTCCAGGGGGATCTCTTTCAACGGGAAGGCGTCGTGGCCGGATCGTTGGCCGCCTGGTGGCTTGCCCTGGGGCTTTTCAAGCTCCTCGGGACTCCCGACGCGGCAAAGTTCGAGGCGATCTTCGCGCGCCTTGAAAAGGACGGGCGCGGAACCCCTTACGAGCTTCTGTTCCAGGAGATTCTAAAGGACGCGGAGGCCGTGCGGATGCGAGCCATCTCTC
The DNA here is from genome assembly GCA_024278345.1 of bacterium. Taxonomy (GTDB): domain Bacteria; phylum CSSED10-310; class JAJRTK01; order JAJRTK01; family JAJRTK01; genus JAJRTK01. Next base: position 5,625 of record JAJRTK010000081.1, read on the forward strand.
CTTTTTCCCAAAAATTGTCCCAGGACAGGGAGCTCTTGTCCATGGCCGGGAAGATCGGCTTCGCTTCCAATTCGCATCTGCGGCAGCCTTTTTCAGAGAAGGCGTGAGAACCGGTTGATTGCGCGTTTCTCAAGGTTTTTGGATGATCTCCGATTGTGCAATTGCGAAAAAGGCCATTGACGAGTGGGTTCCAGGGGCTTATAGTAAAAAATGAGTGGCCGTTCATTTTTCCTGTTTCGCTCTTTTCGTCCGCTGGTGGCTTGCTCCCAAACAGGGGCTGTGGCAGGCGGAATAACGGCCGGACCAAAAACTGTCACACGATTTTGGATCCCTGGGATCACGGGGCCTGAAGAGGTTCCCGCCTGGATTCGGAAAGGGGTGAAGCATGAGCTTCCGGATTGATCTCCAAGACATCCTCTTTACGCTGGAAGAACACCTCAAGATCGAGCGGCTGTTGTCGTTTGAGCGGTACAAAGAGTCTTCCATGGAAGATTTTCGACTCTTGCTAGAGGAGGCCCGGAAGTTTTCCGAAGAGGTCCTGGCCCCAGTGAATGCCGAGGGGGACAGGGAGGGAGTCAAACTCGAAAATGGCGCCGTGACCGTTCCCGCCACTCACGTGGAGGCCTACCGCCAGTTTATCGAAGCTGGCTGGTGCGGAATGGGGTTTGCCGAGGAATTGGGGGGATACCCGGTGCCGCGGGTCATTGGCACGGCGATTAGCGAAATGTTTACCGGAGCGAATGTCGCCTTCATGCTCTATCCAGGCCTCACTCGCGGGGCCGCGGAGCTCTTGCTGCACCATGCCGGTCCCGAGATGAAGGAAAAATACTTGCCGAAGATGGTTTCTGGCGAGCGGTCGGGCACGATGTGCTTGACCGAGGCCCAAGCCGGTTCGGCCGTGGGTGATCTTTCCTGTACGGCGGTGAAGGAGGGAGACCACTATCTGCTCAAGGGGACCAAGATCTTCATCAGTTCTGGCGATCACAACATGACGGAGAATATCATCCACCTGGTGTTGGCACGCATCGAGGGGGACCCTCCGGGAACGAAAGGGATCAGCATTTTCGTCGTGCCGAAATTCTTGGTGAACAAGGATGGCAGTCTCGGCCAGCGGAACGACGTCTGCTGCGAGAGCATTGAGCACAAGATGGGGATCAAGGCGTCCGCCACCTGCACCCTGACGTTCGGCGATCGGGGAAAGTGTGTCGGCTACCTCATCGGCGCCCAGCGGTCGGGAATGCGGATCATGTTCCACCTCATGAACGAGGCCCGGTTGTTGACCGGTCTTCAGGGCGAGTCCATCGCCGCCGCCGCCTACGGGGAGGCCCTCGATTACGCCAAGGAGCGAATCCAGGGTGTTGCTCTCAGGGACATGAAAAATATCGATGCGCCTCGCGTGGCCATCATCGAGCACCCCGATGTCCGGCGCATGCTCATGAACCAGAAGGCGCTGGTGGAAGGGATGAGGGCGTTGCTGCTCAGGACGGCCTACTATCTGGACATCTCGGAGATTTCCACCGACGACGATGAACGCCAGAGGGCTCAGGATCTGGTCGATCTGTTGACGCCCATCTGCAAGGCGTTTTGCAGTGACATGGGCTTCCGTGTGACCGAGCTCGCGGTCCAGACCTTTGGAGGCTACGGCTACTGTTCGGACTATCCGGTGGAACAGCACCTTCGGGACTGCAAGATCTCCTCGATTTACGAGGGGACCAACGGCATCCAGGCTTTGGACCTCTTGGGCCGGAAGCTGGGGCGGAAGAACGGTCGGCTGGTGATGACTCTCATGGAAGAAATGGATCGCTTCATGAAAGCCGAAGCTGAGCATCCCTCGTTCGGCAAAGAGCTCGAAAAATTTGGCTCCATGAAGGATCGCCTGCTTTCCGTGATCATGTCGTTCGGCGGTTACCAGATGCGGGGTGACTTCGAGTACCCAGCGCTTTCGTCGGTGCCCTTCCTCTACATGTTTGGATACACCGTTGTCGGGTGGCTTCTTTTGGAGCAAGCGGTGGAAGCCGAGTCGCGTCTCCACGCTCTCTATTTCTCCGAGGGCGCTGCGAGTCTCGACGAGCAAAAAGCACTGCGGCAAGCCGATCCCAAGGCCGCTCACTATCACAACAAGGCACTGACGGCCCGGTTCTTCATCGCCAATATATTCCCACAAGCCCATGCATTGGCCGATGCCATCGAGTCAGAGGATCGGAGTCCCCTGGAGCTGTCACTCTAGGGGCCGCGGGATACCGAAAAGCCCTTCCCTTACCGGGCATGGTGGGACTTCGCGGAGGTCTTTTCTTTGGGTTGACTTCCGCTCCCGGCGGCGGCAATCCGTCCGCCGCCACTCGCCTTTCGGCGCACCTCACAAGGACTTCCCGGGGGGCAACACCACCGGAAACCAGATCGAGCGGGTCAACGGCGAAACCAGCCGGCGATCCGCTTGAGAAGGCCACCGGGCGATTCTTCCTCGTCATGATCGAAGGAAAACTGCCGGCCCGCCAGGCGTTTCGCCTGGCGGGCTTCCCCCTCTCCCGCGTCTGGAGTGGCCCAGGAGTGATGGAGGATGTCGGAACCCTCATCGGCGCTCCCCGCCGCCATCCGCCAAAGGCCCTGGTCCGTCGCCAAATAGAGGTCGTCTCCGGTGCTGATGGCGCTGGGGTGAGCCCCGGGAAAGTTCTGCGAGCCATCCCAGATCGAGGTTCCCGGAATCCGCCACCGGACCGTGGTTGTCTCCGGCCTGGCCGTGTAGAGCATGTAAACGCGCCGCCGGTGGACGATGAGCCCCGGTTTCCCGCCGGCTCCGTCGGTTCTGGCACGGAAAGAAATCCTCTCGAAATTGAGCTGGAGCTGCCCCGTGGGAACCAGCGCACCAGATTCTTTCCGCAAGATGCCGAACAGTACGTGAGGATGCCCGCTTGGATCCACAGCCACCGAGGGCATGGCATAAACTTCGCCGTCGCCCCGGTAGTACGACGTGAGGTCGCGGAGCAGCCCGTCCGAAGAGAGCTTTTCATACTCCGCCGCGACGGTGTGGACGCCTTCGTCATCCGTCCAAGCCATTCCCACCCAACGGCCATTGTGGCAGACCGAGACCTCCCACCCTCTTTCGGCAAGACGATGCATTGCCAGATCTTCACTGCCGCTCCAGTAGAGGAGGTAGACTCCCTCTCCTTCCTGGTTCTCCCTGCCAGCGGCCAGGACGACATTTTGCCCCCAGGCCGCGGCTGTGGCCACCGAATTGAACTGGCCAGCCAGGACGATCTTCCCGTCGGTCCAGAGGCCACTCTGGGTGGCAAACAGAACGGATCCCCCCAGCAGGTGAGGCGATCCCGTGGCGTTATCGGGGGGGGGAACGGCCTCGGCGGTTTCCATTTTTCCGGCAGCCAGGCGGCTTCGATCATAGCTCCCCCCAAAATTCTTTTCCGCTATCCAAAGAGCGCCGTCAGGATCGAGCCCAAGGGCGAGCCGGTTGCTAGAGGTCTGCTTCTTTTGCCATTGAACAATCTTTTCACTTTCCATCGCGGCGCCTCTTCCTGGTGGGTCCGTCCATGAGCACAAGCGGCATCATGCCGGTTTGTCTGGTTCATGTCGAAAGTAGAAGCTCCCAACGAGGGTTCCGGGCAAGGAGATCTCGCCGGATTCCAGGCCCGGTTGGGGCTGCGCTTGGAGCTCTTGGCACCGATGACCGGGTCCCCCAATGACTGGACAAATCTCCCACTCCCAGCCCACTGATGCTGGGTCGTTCCCGGATTGGGGTTTCCGGCCTGATTCGTGGTGTTGAGACGCGAGTGGTGGCGGATGGGATGACCTCGTGCCGAGGGCGTGAGTCGTGCCGCCGGGAGCGGAACGTAGCCAAAGAGAAGAGCGGTGTCTTGTGCGGTTTGGCGTTCGAGGTGGATCTCATGGGCGAGAACCGTTAGTCTTTGGTTTAGAACTAGGAGGCCCCGATGGTGGTGATGAAGATCCGGCGCACTTACAAGCACTTGCAGCGGTACCGACAGATATTGAGCGTTCTTATTCGCTATGGGCTCGCCGAAGGGCTGGAGCGGCTGCACCTCGATTTTGCTCAGGATATTTTAAGCAAGCCCATCGGCGAAGAGGTGATGGGGCTGTCGTACGAAGAGCGCGTGCGCACGGCCCTGGCGGAGCTTGGACCAACTTTTATCAAGCTGGGACAGATCTTGTCCGTTCGTCCGGATTTGGTGGGGGTCAAGCTGTCCCAGGAATTGAAGAGCCTTCAGGCCGACGTTCCTTCGGACGATTTCGAGTACGTGAAGGCGACCATCGAGGAAGAGCTGGGACGGGAAATCACCGAGCTGTTCACCGAATTCGACCCGGAGCCTCTTGCTTCGGCCTCCATCGGCCAGACCCATCGGGCGACGCTTCCGGGAGGGCGCCAGGTTGTTGTGAAAGTCCGGCACAAGGGGATTGAGCCAAAAGTTCAAGTGGACCTCGAGATCCTTCTGGACCTGGCGGAGCTCCTGGAGCGTAATGTGGAAGAGAGCCGCAATTATCGGCCACGCGACTTCGTGGAGCAGTTCCGGCAGGCGCTCCTTAGGGAGATGGATTTTCGCCATGAGATGCGAAACCTGGAGCAGTTTCGCACGTTGTTCGAGGAGCAGGCGGAGGTTCGCATCCCCGAGCCCATCGTCACGCATTCCGCACGGAAGGTGCTGTCCATGGAGTTCTTCGACGGAGTGCATGCGTCGGATTTGGATGGAATTCGGGCGCTGGGCGGGGATCCCGTGGAGGTTGCTCTGCGGGGCGGGCATCTCTACTTGAAGATGGTGTTCGTTTACGGGCGTTTCCACGCCGACCCGCATCCGGGGAACATTCTGGTGCTTCCCGGCGGGACCATCGGACTTCTGGATTTCGGCACCGTGGGCAGATTGACGGATGAGCTCCGGGAGGATTTGGAGGATCTGATCATCGCCCTGGCGCAGCGGCAGGGGGAGCGGGCTACCGACATTATCGTCCGGGTGGGCACACCGCCACGGGATCTCGATGTCGGGATGCTTCGGACGGAGCTCATGGACCTCACGGGCTATTATGTGACGAAGGCGCTTTCAGAGATCGATGTGGGGCAGCTTCTCACAGAGGTGATGGACCTTATCCAGCGGCATCACATCGTGCTTCCTCCGGCTATTTCCATGCTGATCAAGGTGCTCATCACGCTGGAGGGGACCGGTCGAGCTTTGTCGCCGGAGTTCAACCTGGCGGAGCTTTTGGAGCCGTACAAGACGCAGGTGATTTTGCGGCGGCTGTCTCCGGAGCGGCAGATGAAGAAGATGCAACGGCTGTACCGGGACCTCGAGCGGGCGGCGCAAGTCGTGCCCACGGGCCTGGTGGACATCGTGGCGCAGCTCAGGAAGGGGGATTTTCGGGTTCAACTGGAGCATCAGGGCCTTCAAGAATTGGGGCTGGAGCTACGGTACTCGGCGAACTGCCTCACTCTGGGGATTCTGACGGCGGCCTTGTTTCTGGGATCGACGGTTCTTTTGAGCGCGAAGGTGCCACCGCTGGTGTTCGGGCAATCCTTGTTCGGTCTTCTGGGTTACGTGCTGGCTGTCTTATTCGGGGTGCGGCTTTTGTGGGCGGTTCGTCATTTGGGGTTGGCGGGATGGAAGCGGTGACTGGAGGAAAGAAGAAGAGGCGAAATGCTTGGCCGGCGCCAAGGTGCGTGGGTCGCTTTGCATCGCGTGAGGGCGCGAAAGGAGCTTGTATGAGAGGGCGAACTGGGTGGATTCTTGTTGTGGGGATCAGTCTGATGGCAGGCTTTGCGTCCGCGGGGCAGGACGCAGCCGCGGCTAGTGAGAAGAGTCTGGCAGCCGGGGAAAAAACGGGCTCGGCCCAGGTGGATGTCCAAACTTTGGAGCTCGAGAATGGCATGCGCTTTTTGCTTGTGCCGCGGCCAGAGCTGACGACGGTCTCGGGCGGCTGGGTGGCCCACGTGGGTTCGGCGAACGAGCGGCCCGGGATTACCGGCCTGGCTCATCTTTTCGAGCACATGCTTTTCAAGGGAAGCCGCACCATCGGCTCGAAAGATATCGACCGGGACCTTGAGATCATCGAGCGGCAGGAGGCACTCCAGAAGGAGATTCGACGACTCTACACCGCGCGGAGGCAACGTTGGCGCCGAGGGGAGATCGAGGATCCCTATGCCGACGATAGCCGGTCGCCCGAGCTCATCGAATTGCGACAGCAGTTCGAGAAGCTGGTGGAAGAACAGCGGGAGATCATCCTCAAGGATGAGTTTGACAGGCTGTACACCGAAGCTGGCGGCTCCGGTATGAATGCTTTCACGACCCAGGACATGACCGTCTATTTCGTCACGGTGCCGGCGAACAAGCTGGAGCTCTGGTTCTGGATGGAGTCGGATCGCTTGAACGAGCCAGTGTTCCGGGAGTTTTATTCGGAGCGGAGCGTGGTCCATGAAGAGCGGCGCCGGAGCACGGAATCGACCCCCACGGGCAAGTTCGAGGAGCAGCTCGAAGCGATGTTCTGGCAGTCGCATCCCTACTCATGGCCGGTTCTGGGTTGGCCGTCGGATCTGGAGGTGATTAGCAAGGAGCAGGCGGACAAGTTTTTTGCCACGCACTACGCTCCCAACAACCTGACGGAGGTCTTGGTGGGTAACTTTGAGATTGATGAAGCAAGGCGACTGGCCAGACGTTACTTCGGGAGGTTGAAACGAGGGACTGACCCGCCCGAAGTGGTGACGCTAGAAATGGAGCAACAAGCCGAAAAACGGATGGTGGCCCGCTGTAACTGCCAACCCCGGGTTCAGATCCTGTATCACACCGTGCCCTTCCGCCACGGCGACAGTTACGCACTGAGTGTCCTTGCGGGGATCCTCAACGGCCGGACGGGACGCCTCTACAAATCGATGGTCTTGGACCGGCAAATTGCCACGTCCGCCGGGGTGTACCAGAACTCGAACAAATATGGCGGTGCTTTCGGCGTCGATATCGAGGCCAAGGGCGAGGTGACCCCCGGACAACTGGAGGCAGCCTGGTACCAAGAGCTTGCAAAGCTCCAAGGGGAGCTCGTGGCGCCGGCCGAGCTGAAAAAGATCAAAAACCGCACGGCTGCCAGCGCATTCCGCCGCCTCCGAAAACCCATGTCGCTGCTCATCCAACTTCTTTACTACGACGGCTTGGGCGACTGGACCTACCTCAACGATTGGGCGCGGAAAACGCGGCAAGTGACCGCCGAAGAAGTGCGGGAAGTAGCGCGACGCTATTTCGCGCCTCAGAACCGGTTGGTGGGACTCTATTATCGAAATGAAGCCCCGCCCGCGAGCCAGGGGGATGCCGGTCAACCCAAGGAAAAGGGGAACACTGGTCCACCTGCCCCGGCCACCAGCCAAGCCCCGACCACCCAATCTGCGCCTTCTACAGCTCCGGCACCCGCGCAATCCGGCCAGGCAGCTTCCAGGGCGCCCGCCGCGATGACCTTGAATGCGCAGGGACCGAAAGCGACGGTTCCGGCCCAGACAGACGTGGCCAACAGCAAGGAGCCGCCGCTTCCAGCGCATCCCCGGGAGCTCGAGTTCGGCCCTCTCGATTTCGAAGTCCCCGATGCCAAGGAGTTTCGACACACTCTGTCCAACGGCATCCCCGTCTATGTCGTGGAAGACCATTCTCTCCCGCTGGTGACCATCTCCGTGACGCTAAGGAGCGGCAGTTTTCTGGAGCCGCCCCACAAGATCGGTCTTGCCAGCCTAACGGGTTCCATGCTGCGAGAAGGCGGCACCGAAAGCCTCACGGCGGAAGAGTTCGACGAACGAGTCGATTTCATCGCCGCCAACATGGGCTCCTTCATCGATGATACGTCGGGAGGCGGAAGCATGGACTGCCTCTCCTGGGTCCTGGACGACGCCCTGGAGCTCTTCTTCGACATGCTAAGGCGACCCCGCTTTCAGCAAGACCGCCTGGACGTCGAAAAATCGAGCATCATCGAAGGCCTCAGACAGAGGAACGACGACGCACGGAGCATCTTCGGACGGGAGTGGTTGTGGCTCCTTTATGGCCAGGACCATTTCAGCACACGCCTCCCTACACAGGCGAGCATCGAAAAGATCACCCGCCAGGATCTCCTGGATTTTCACCTGCGTGCCTTCCAGGCCGATCACCTGGTCATCGCCGTCGCTGGCGACGTCGATCCAGAATCCATCATGGAAAAGCTGGAGAAACAGGTCGCTGGCTGGGGCGCCGCGACCGCCTCCATCCCGTGGCCGCCGCCAATCTTGTCCCACAAACCGAAACCCGGGCTCTATCACGTGGAGAAGGATGTTCCCCAGGGCCGCGTGGGCATCGGACACATGGGCATCCAGCTTGTCGATTGGAAGAACCCGGACCTCGCGCCAATCCTGGTGATGAACGACATCCTGGGTGGTGGCGGCTTCACCTCCCGCATCACCAAGCGGGTCCGGTCCGACGAAGGATTGGCCTACAGCGCCTATTCCGTCTTCGGCATGAGCCAGCATTGGCCGGGCGTCTTCCGCATCGGCTTCCAGTCCAAGAGTGCCACGGTGGCCTATGCCGCCAAGCTGGCGCTCCAGGAGGTCCGGCGGATCCAGACGGAACCGGTGACTCCTCAAGAGCTGGGAACCTCGAAAAACTCATTCATCGACGTTTTTCCCCGGCGCTTCGAGTCGGCAGTCTCCGTGGCAACGCTCTTTGCCGCGGACGAATTCCTGGGCCGGGGTCACGACTATTGGGACACGTACCAAAATCGGTTGGCTGGGGTCACCGCGGACGACGTGCTTCGCATAGCCAAGACTTATCTGCATCCCGAGCGGATCGTCTTCCTGGTCATCGGTCGCTGGGCGGAGATTGAGCCCGGCGACGCCGAGGGAAAGGCCAGCATGAAAGAGTTCTTCGACGGCAAGGTGAGCCACCTGCCTCTCCGCGACCCATTGACGCTGGAGCCGATGTAGACCTTCATAGTATCGGCCACCCGATAAAAGTGCGCAGCGCACAAAAACGTGGGTAGGGATCCCGTTGCCCGCAAGTTGCAACGGGAAGTGAGCGCGCTCCCTGGTGGGTGCAGGGCGAAGCCCTGCCAGGGGACAGGGCTGAAACATCCCCTCATTTCCAGGCGGAAAGAGGATTTGGGGGCTCGTTGACCGGTTGAAGGGCGATGAGAGGGGAGGGGCGGCGGACGGACCGCCGCCGACCCGACCGGACCCCAACCAGCAGAAAAAAGCAGTTGTTCGGAGTCTTTGACCTGGATGCGTCCCACAAGCAAAAAAATGAGGGGATGGCTCAGCAAAAGGTGGTGCTCTATAGTTAGGGCATTTACGCCAGGGTCGCTTCACTGGGGCCCAGCCCGCTTCCATGGCTGGAAGGTTTCCGGCCTCGGTCCAGAGACCAACGGTAGGTCGCTCACAGGCGTGAAAATCAACTGTTCTACACTCATGGGCTTCTGCGCAAGCCCCATGGCCATCGCTGGCGTTCGATGCACCACCTGCAAGGGCTCCAGCATGAGACGCAGACCACTATTCACAAAATGGAAGTTGTAGCAGACCATCACCCACCACGAGACCGCCAGGTGCATGACAAAATCCTTGGAGAAGCACAGGGTCTTGCGCGCCTTGCGGGCGTTGTGTGTCCGGTCGGTTCCATTCTGTCGCTCGATGAATGCCGTGTTGATCCTTCACCGCCGGAAAAAACGGATCGCCTTGTGGCGGTGTTTTTTGATCCCGCGGTAGAAGGAAGTGTGGGGCTTGGTGAGTGGAGCTTTGTGGTTGGGGTTCCCTGAAAGAGGATTTGGC
>JAJRTK010000082.1 GCA_024278345.1 bacterium
ACTCCCCGGAATCAGCTCCTTGCTCCACACCCTCAAGCTCGCCCTCTTCTTCCCAGTACTCCCCGGAATCAGCTCCTTGCTCCACACCCTCAAGCTCGCCCTCTTCTTCCCAGTACTCCCCGGAATCAGCTCCTTGCTCCACACCCTCAAGCTCGCCCTCTTCTTCCCAAGATTCCTCGGCCTCAATCTCCTCACTCTCTTCGGGCAGCTTTCCAACTTCCCCGAAATCTCCCTCCTCTTCTTGCCTCAGGAATCCCGATTCAAGGGCCTCCGGGTCCTTTTGGTACTCCGATCCTTCAGAACCGCCGACAGGGTCAAACTGGTCACTTTCCTCCCCCCCAATAAGCTCCCCGGACTGGTCCTCGTCTTCGAGACCCTTTCCTCCCTCAGTGCCTGGGTCACCCATGCCGCTGTCAGCGGAAAAACCGAGAGCCGCAAGATCGATAGAGCCCTCATCGACACTCAAAGAGGGCGGTGGTATCACCGCTCCATCTTCGAATTCCTCGTCGTCCAGATCTCCAAAAACTTGCCCAAAAAGATCATCAAAGACACCCGTATCCGTCACGTCGGGCATTTCGAAGAAGGATTCCCGGCTCTGCTCGGCAATCCACTCCGCCGCGGACTCTTCCCGCTCCTCTTCTTCTTTTTCTTCCACCGCCGCCGGAGGCTCTGGATCCGCCCCCTCTTCGCGAGTCACAGTGAGCTTGATCCCCTTGTATGCCCGGAAAAGATCCTGATCTCCCCCTTCGTCCTGGTGGACTTCGATGAGATGCTCCCCCGACAAACCGCTTTCCGCCCGTTCCAAGCGCTCCGCGAGCTCGATCAGCTTCTCGGGAATCTCATCCGACACCCTCTGCGGAACCTCCATTGCGGCCTCAATGGCATCAAGGGATCCGGACATCGCAACGGATCTTGCACTGTTGAGCCGTAACTGGATGCCACGCAACTCTTCCATCAAGGGATCGAGCTCATCGATATTGGGTGCCACGCAAAGGTAGCTAAGTACCTTTTGCAGATCGACCATGGCCTCGGGGTTCTCCGAAAGATCATCCTCCGAATAGACCGTTACGAGGGCACCTAGAAAACGGCGGCCCATTTTTTGAGGTGATTCCCTGGACAACTCCTGGAGCAGCTCGTCGCTCAACATCGAAAGTTCTTGTACCCCGCCGACGACAAATGCTCCATCCCAAATCTCGAACTCCCCTGCCCCGCTCCAGGCCCTCGCGGAACGAGTGACCTGGGTATCGAGATCAGTTATTTCCGAGACCATTTCTTCGGTGGCCGGTGAAGATTCCTGCATGGAAAAACGAAGATGGCGAAGGTTTCGCACCCAGGTTCGCCACGCAAGTTCCTGGGGATTCTGCCCCGAACAAAGCGCATCGAGAAGCCACAAGAGCTCTGCTTCTTCCAGGCCTGGCAGAATCTCGATCCGTCGAAAACCCGCTCTACGCAGGAAACGAACCCATGGAGCGTCCTCGCCATTGATGATCAACGATCCATCGTATTCCATTCCCCTCTCGGAAAGATCGAGTCGAAGGGGGGAGTGGTAAACAGCAAGATGAAGTAGCTCAAAATAGACTTGAGTACAAAAGCGTCTCGCATCGGTATTGTCGGATCCCAAGGCCCGAACTTTGATGGCCTGGGCGAATTTTCCAATGGTGGCTCTCAGCCTCGAACTCAGAGCCGGGTTCTTCTCGACAAGAGAGGTCATGCGGCACCCCAATCAGGGTTCATGGGAGATCCCCGATAATGATAACCGATCCTTCCCCTGCCACTCAAGGAATGGGTCGGTTTGGTACGAGAAGAGTGGCGGGATTCCAGACCCGTTGTCCTCCCGCCAAGCTCAATGTTCCTCGAAACCACGCGGCGGCGGACCATCGTAAGAATGGGATGTCGGAGAAACTCGGCGCATCGGTTTTTGCCGTTTTTTCTCTTCTAGCACGTGAGCAACCAGTCCCGGCATTCTTGCCATGAGAAAAAAACCATTGCCCACGGCGGGCTCAAAGCCAAGGTCCACAAGCAAGGCGGCAATAGCCCCATCGACGTTGAGAGGCATTTGGCGACGTAGCGCCAAACTAAGCTTCTCCGCAATCTCTGAAGCCAGTTTCACTCCGACTCCCGCAACTTCATTGGTGGTCGCCACTTGCAGCAAGCGGATTGCTCTGGGATCGCTGGTGTGGAGGCGATGCCCAAATCCTGGAATCCGCTCTTTTCGGCTTCTGGCCACAGCCACCAGGTCCGACGCAACAGAGGAAGGAAGGGCGCCTCCCTCCACGGAGCGGCACCCTTCCGACAGCAGCTCCATGCAGGCTTCTATTGCACCGCCATGATGTCGATTGATCGAAAGGACTCCCGCTGCAACCGAAGCCGAAAGTGACGCACCGGTGGACGCCACCGTACGGGCAGCCAAGGTCGATGGCGGCGAAGCCCCATGGTCGATGGAGGAAACAAGAATCGCCTCCATCACCGCAGCTTCCCGAGGGCTGGGCAGTTCTCCGCGCAGTAAAAGGTAGACCATGGTCCCAAAATTGACTTGGCCCACCGCTTGATCCAGCGGGAACCCGCGGACACTCACCAAATTGGGTGCAATACGAGTCAGCGCGGTTTTCCAAACATTCTCCGCCATGCGAACAGTCCCCATGAAAATTTAGAGCGCATCAACGACGGCCTGGACGGCAGTCGGCAAATCATCAAATTTGGAGACAACACAAGCTCCAGCCTCAGAAAGCGCTTGGACCTTACTTTCGTGACTCCCTCTGTCGCCCTCCACAATGGCACCGGCATGGGAAAAGCGGGTTCCCTTCTGAGCACTTGCACCTCCGATGAAAGCGACAACGGGTTTGGTAACGGTCCCATTTGCCATGAGCTTAGCGGCCCGCTCTTCCTGACTTGTCCCGATCTCCCCAAACATCACGATAACGTCCGTGTCGGGATCAGCTTCGAACGCTTGCAACGCCGAGGGATGCGAAAAACCAACGACTGCATCCCCACCAACGTGAACCATCGTCGATAACCCAATGCCTTTCTTACTCAAGTAATATCCAATCGCCGAAGTGATCCCTCCACTTCTGGAACAAACGCCGACTCTTCCAGGCAAGAACCAACGTCGGGCCGCATCCGCCCTGCCACCCATCATGCCAAGAACAGCCTTTCCCGGCGACAAGACTCCCAAGGTGTTGGGGCCAATGAACTCGGCACCCACCTGACGAGCTTCCTCCGCAATTTCCAAGACGTCGTGGATTGGCACGCGATCCGGAACGAGCACGAGCAAGCGTACCCCTGCCGCAATCGCCTCCAGCGCGGCTTCCTTGACAAGCGGCGCGGGGACATAGATCACCGATGCATCGAATGCCCCGTGGAACTCCACTGCCTCCTCCACAGTGTCGTACACAGGCAGGCCATGGACTTCGCCGCCGCCTTTCCCGGGGGTTGTTCCACACAGAACGTGCGTCCCGTAGTCCAGCATCAGGCGAGTCCTTACACGGCCCTCTCGACCCGTGATTCCCTGCACCAGCACCCGTGTTTTCTCATCGACGAGTATCGACATTGTTACTTCTTGGCTCCAACGTTGGGCTCGGCCGTCACCGAGCAAAAGGACGGAAACCAGATCTTCTCAACGGCTCGATGGATCACCGACGGGGACACCGAACTCTCAGGTGTCCAAGCCCGGAATTGGCAGAGTGATACAAACAGCATTCTCGCCGCGAAAGAAGCACTCTTGTTCGCAGGCCAAACACTCGGTGCATTTTCCCCGAGCTGCTTCTCGTGGCGTAATCTTGAGTCTGGGAACGCCATCGACAAGGGTCAGAATCCCTGGTCGGCACGCGGTGATGCAAACAGCTTCAGGACATCGGAAACAACGATCGTGGTCAAAGTCAACCCTGCCCCCGGTGACCGTGTCGAACCCATAATTGACAACGAGTTCCGCCTCATTTTCTCGGGGCTTTGGACCCGGCAATGGCCACCGGTCCGGATGGTCCACGAGCTCTCGCAACCGCTGAGCACACTCAGCGGCTGAATCATCCGACTTGTAGCCTTCGACGGGTACTGGCAAGTGGCTAGTGTAAACCTCCAAGAGCTCCACAGCTTCGTCTTCGCAATTCCCTCCAAGGCGAACGACCGCCGGAACGGTCAAGGGCGTCTCCAAGAACGCCTTCACCAGGCCACGGGCAGAATTGTATTGTTCTTGGCTAGCAACTCCCGATCCCGAGCCGAAATACCCGACGATATTCGACTGGGCTAGCATGATTCGGGCGGCTCGGTACACTTTGGAGGCGGGTGGGTTTCCCGAAGTATCGGTAAAGTTTGCCAGACAAAACCCCTCGTTCTTGGCGGCATCCATGCTCATCATGGACCCACCGCCACCAGCCCCGTGGAATGCTATACGCGGGCGATCATCGTCATCGTCGAACTCGATGAAGTAGAAGGTACCCCGGTAGTCGTTCTTTTCCACGTCGTAGGCAATCCGGTCCAATCTGGAAGGTGGTCTGGAAAGCTCGCGGGCGATCTCGATTCCAAGCTCAGGATGGCGAAACACCGCATAATCGTCCACGGCGATCCGACAATCGAGAGCCAACACCCTGCCATCGCGGGTTTCCACAAGAGGGTTGATCTCCAACGATCGGGCCTCACACGAGCGAAAAAGCTTCACGGCTTTGACCAACACACTGGACACGGCCAAGAGACGTTTCCCGCGAAACCCCGCCTGTCGAACGATACTGCGAGCCTCGTGACCACGGAAACTCTTCAACATGGAGAGCTCCCTCCTGACAACTTTGTCCGGGGAGCTGCCAAGAATCTCCTCGATACCGGAACCGCCGATTGGTGCAAAAAGAAGCACCGGGCGACTCACGCTATCGTCCACATAAATCGAAAGAAACATCTCCCGGGCAATCTCTACCTTTTGCTCGACGAGGAGTCTATCCACGGGAAACCCCCCAAGTTTTAGCCCCAGGAGTTCCCGTGCGATGGGTGCAACATCCTCTGGCCCATCAGCAAAGCGAATGCCGCCCTGGGCCGCCCGGCTGGTGGTCCAAACTTGGGCCTTTAGCACAACGGATTCTCCGAGATCAGAAACGGTGGAAACCGCATCTTCCGCCGACTTCACGACCTTCCCCGCCGGAACTCCGACACCCGCCTGGCGCAATAGGTTTTTACCCTGGTACTCATGCAGTCGAGCCATCGCTGTATCTCTTCCCTACCCAATCACCACAAGATTAAGTCTCCCGAACCATCTAGACGAGCGCTTCTCGTCGGGGGACTATGAGGATCTCAGCCGTCCAATCTGTTTCTCAGATTCTCGATGCGCCGCATGAGGTCAGCCTGCGCTTCCAATATCTGGATCGCTCGGCTCGATAGCTCCGCAAGCTCCCGTTTCAAGACAGAGGCTTCGGCGCCCCCTTCCCATTGATCGAGGGAAGTTGTGGTCTCCCCCTGGTCGGCGCGAACTCGCCATTCGGCTTCTTCCATGCGGCGGGCGCCCACTTGCCCCAACCGGCCCGTATCCGTTGGGACCATATTGGGGAGGCGAGTGGTCTCGTCCGCCATGATGGGCATGCGAATCGAGCGCGTCTCTTCATCCGGGTCCGCTGCTTCGCCGCTCCCCAATGCTTCCTGCGCCTTTTGGATTTGCTCGCGCTTTCTCCGCAAGAGATCTTCCCGGTATCGGCGCCCAATCTCCACGAGAAGCATTCGACCGATACTCTGGAATGACTCCAAGATGCCCTCGCCATCAAGGGACGAAGTAGCAAACCACGGAACCCGGCGCATGTTCAAGTCACTGTTGAGCTGCTCGATGGAGCGCGCCGTTTCCAAGTCTCTTTTGTTGTAAAGGAACATCAGGGGAACAGAATCAGGATCGGGTCCTCGAGCCGACAATTCTTTGACAAGCGCCTCGTAGGACCCGCGATTCATTTCAGCGGCCCCGGGGCCAGAATCGGCTACGAAGACGACGGCATCGACCCCTTGCAAGACCTTGTCCCAGGTTTCTTCGGCGGAGATACTGCCAGACGCGGTCATCAACTGAAAACGAATTCGCATTCCGGTGACCTCTCCGACATTGACCGGATGGAAGTCGAAGTACATGAGACTGCCTTCACCGGAAGCAACTGTAACGAGTTTCCCGCGGGCCTCGGCATCGACCCGATCAAAGATGTACCGAAGCGTTGTGCTCTTTCCGGCCTTGCGCGGACCGCAATAGACAATCTTCCCGGTGATTTCTCGCTCTTTGTAATTGTAAAATACCATGGAGTTTCCGCGCCAGTTTTCTGAATAAGCCTCGATGGTCAAATGCCCCGGCTACCACGATCCAATCGACCGGATCAGGCGCGGGCATCGCGAAGCGGAACCAATGCGCCCGACTGCCTCGCTACGATCCCGATTGAGATTTCCGGGCTTACGCCATTTGCGTCCCACAAAGCTGGAGCCTACTCTTCCATACTCTCTAATCCCCCCTGTGGTCAACCCAAAAAACATCCTTTCAAGGTATCGGGTACGGCCTCTCACTGAAATCAGCAGTCAAGGAAAAAGGCGATTCGCCCCCTTGTCTAAGGTTTCATCTTCAGACACCCTACGGAGCCAACGATGGACCCTAATCCCACACTATCGATTCTTATGGGCACAGCCGCAAGCGTCGGATTCGTGCATACCCTTATCGGAGTGGATCACTCGCTCCCCTTCATTGCCATTGGCCGCGCCAAAAAGTGGTCCATGAGTAAGGTGCTCCTCTTGACCTTTGGATGCGGCCTCGCTCATGTCCTTTCGTCGGTAGTCCTCGGCTTTGTTGGGCTTGGTTTCGGCGTCGCCGTTGATCGCCTGAACTGGATCGAAAGCAATCGCGGCGAGATCACTGTGTGGCTTCTCATTGGATTTGGCCTCGCCTATGCGAGTTGGGCCATGGTCCGGCGCCACCGGGGGAAACGCCACACCCACCTCCACGCTCACGCCGAGGGCGTCGTCCACACGCACGAACACGACCACCACCAAGGACACATCCATCCTCACGCCGACTCCAAGAACGTCTTAACGGTCTGGAGTTTGTTCATCATCTTCGTGTTGGGTCCCTGCGAACCGCTTATCCCCCTTATGATGGTCCCAGCCCTTGAAATCGGAGTGGGTTCGACGGTGCTTGTGGTGGCGGTTTTTTCTCTGGTTACAATCGGAACCATGCTCGCTATCGTGGCAATCGGTTACATTGGCCTTGGCCTTCCGACATTCCGCAAGCTAGAAAGCCACGCCGACGTCCTGGCAGGGTTGGCCATCGCCGCTGCAGGAGTCGCAATTCACCTGTTCGGCATTTGAAATGAAAAATGGACGGAGTCGATTGGGTCCTCTTTGGTGAGGAAGTTCGCCGGTGGCAAAATGGGCGGCCAGCGTGCAGCGGTGGCGAGCGATGGGAGCGGAAGCCAACTCAAGGTAGAATAGTCGGTTCATCCTGTTTGGGCCTCGATGCTGGAGCCAATCCAAGGGCGAACGCTGTTTGGGCCATCAACTACAGTCTGCTAGTTTACTTGGGAAATCAATGCTTCAGTTGAAAAGTGGATTTCCACTGGGTTGGTGGCGCAGCGGGAATCCATCTGGGTTTTCATCGTGGAGCAACCACTTTTCGTCAGAAAAATCAGGAAAAAGCGCCAGAATGATCCAGACCAACGGGAAGGTGGCTGGCAGCGATTCCACAGAGATAACGACATGCTGGACAAGAACAAGCCGACATCACCGGGAGACGAAGGATCCGCTGAAGAGAGCTCTGCGATGCTGTCGGACTTTATGAAGCACATCAACGAGCTGGCTGAGATCGATCTTTCCGAGGCGCATCCGATTCCGGAAGATCTGGGTTTTGCGGATTCCGGCGACGAAAAAGAAAAGATCTCGTCACAGGAAATGCTGGACTCTTTTTCAGAGCCGACAATCCGTATGGCCCCGGCCAGCGTCAAAGCTGTAGCCAAAGTGGATGGAAGCGAGCAAGCCCCGTTATCCCAGGGTGGTTTTTGCGCCAATAGCTTCGGTGCTGGGTCGCAGCTTTCGGAGGTGTCCCATGGGGCCGAGGTCCCTGTTCTCCTCGCTGGCCGTTACCGGTTTGACGACGAGATTGGCCGCGGTGGCATGGGGGTCGTCTATCGGGCTTTCGATATTCGCCTCGAGAGGATCGTGGCGCTCAAGACGGTTCGTTTTGCCGACAAGAGCCCTGAACAGATGGATCGTTTGGTGCAGCGGTTCATCCGTGAGTGCAAGGTTGTAGCCAGCCTCAACCACCCGAATCTCGTGACGGTTTTCGACGCTGGCGAGTCGGAAGGAATCCTCTATCTGGTCATGGAGTTCGTGAAGGGCAAGACTCTGCAGCAGATTATCCGTGAAAAGAAGAGCATGCCTCTTGACGAAGCTGCAAGCTGTATCGCCCAGGTCTGCGATGGCTTGGAGTTCGCCCACCGTGCGGGGATCGTCCACCGGGATATCAAGCCGGCCAATATCATGATTTTGGACAACGGCCTTGCGAAAGTAATGGATTTTGGGCTGGCGCACGTGGACGACACGCCGCACGACTTAACTGGCGGCTTCATCGTAGGAACGCCGGATTACATGCCGCCGGAGCAAGTCAAGAACGAGGGGATCGACAACCGTTCGGACGTTTTCAGTCTTGGGAGCGTTTTTTATCTTTTATTGACGGGCGAAAAGCCATTTTCGGGCAAGAAGCTCGAAGAGGTTTTGGCCGCTGTTCTTTTCTCTGAACCCCCGCCAGTTTCATCGAAGAACAAAGATCTTGATCCGGTGGTTGATCAAGTCCTTGCCAAGTTTCTTGCCAAGAAGAAAGAAGCAAGATTTCCGTCGGCCGCGGAAGCGGGAGAGGCGGTTCGCAACCTCTTGGCTCTGACAACCTTCGATCAGACTGAGACCCTGGAAGGAATGAGCTTCCGGCGGGGTCTGGTCGAGCGGTTGCCCCTTCCGTTGTCCCGCCTCTACTCCAGGGCGTTTAATACGAAGGATCCGCGGGACCGTCTTCACAACACAATGCTGCTGGCTGACGCCTACATCACGTTGATCGCCGCCTTGTGTGTGACGTTCTACCTGGAAAAGATGCCCAGGAACAAGAAGATCGATGCCCGGCTCAAGACCTTGATTCTTCCCTCTCTTGGGGATTGGTTGCATTGGATGCTCCTTATCGGCAAGTACGCCGGGCTCTTGTCCGAGACCGACACGCAGTATCCCGCACGCCTCAACCAGGCAATGTTGGAGGTGAGGGCCGACCGGGAAGGCTTGGCGCGGGGCTGCCAGACCCTCTCCAAGTTGTTGGGGCTCGCCCAGGAGGAAGCAACGGTTCTGACGCTTCTCAAGCTGGTCGTAGAACTGAAGAGCAAGATGCGAATGCTCGAGGATCTCCCCATGGATCAGATCGATCCGCTGGGCGTTTGCATCTTCAATGCCCTGTCGGATGTGCTGCTCGTGGTCGATCCACTCATGCGCACCGGGGAAATACTCTTTCTTGGTGAGGCCGTGCAAATGTCCATGACGGAGGTTGAGATCCCGCGTCTCAACCTGCGCGGCTCCACTCCGCTTCGGATTTCTCCACTTCGCTGTCCTCCCAGCGAGGCGCGGTATGCTTCTGACCGGCTCTACTATTTTCCGGCTGGAGAACAGGAGCCCTGGTCTCTAGGGCCTCTTGTGACCTACTTGGAGCACGACCTGGGTGGAGATTTTTACTTCCTGAGTGGCAATTGGAGAAACGCCGACATCCACTTTTTGTCCTACAACACGGGTCACCGTTACCTCTCCGTGGCGCTGGCGGAAGAACAATTGGCTTTGGCAACCCGAGTCTACGACCGGGAGGTGACAGCCGACGAGCTCCGGGAATTACGGCAAGAAATGTGGGAGACCCATGCGGAGCGTTTGCCAGAGGGCGAAGAGCCCCAGGGCCGAGTCACGGGGGATTTCGAGATCCTGGAGAAAATCGGTATCGGTGGGATGGGGACGGTTTACAAAGCCCGGCAGTTATCGCTCAATCGCATCGTGGCCCTAAAGATGCTTGATCACCGTCGAGTCTCCGACGAGATCACGGTGGCCCGATTCAAGCGCGAAGTTGCGACCCTGGCATCCTGCGACCACCCCAACATCGTCAAAATCGTTGATAGTGGTTTTGAAAAGGGCGAGTACTACTATGCGATGGAGTACATCGATGGCATCACGTTGGGGGAGCTATACTCCCATGTAGGAGAAGCATCCCAGCTCAAGCCACTGACCCAGCAGAACTGGGACAAGATACGTGAGGCATTTGTCTTCAAGGGGAGAAAGACAAGAAGCGATTCCGTCTACGCAGGTCGCAGTTATTATGAGACCGTGGCTCTGATCGCCCGGGACGTTGCTGACGCTCTGCAATACACCCACGAGATGGGCATCCTTCACAGAGACGTGAAGCCGTCAAACATCATGCTCACGCCAACGGGGCATGTGGTTCTCATGGATTTCGGTCTTGCCAAAGGGATGGGTGACAACACGATGACCGTGGCGGACCACGCTCTGGGGACGCTGCGCTACGCATCGCCCCAGCAGCTTCAATCTCGGAAGATGGCCATCGATCATCGAACCGACATCTATAGCCTGGGAGCGACTCTGTACGAGTTGACAACCCTCAGTCCCGTTTTCGATGCGGACTCGGAAGCGGAGGTCATCACGAAGGTCATCTACGACGATCCTGAGCCGCTTAGGCAGCTCAATCCGCGGATTCCGGCAGATCTGGAAGTCATCGTAAACAAGGCGATGGCTAAGCGACCTGAAGATCGGTATGCGGATGCCTCAGACTTCGCCGACGATCTGGAGAACTTTGTCGCTGGGAAAAATATCAAGGCGCGGCCGCCATCGCTAGTGGCGGTTCTTCGCGGAACGGTCCGACGCCACAAAGAGGCTTCCATCACCGCCTTCGCCGCACTTCTCCTTCTTATAGCCGGAACCGTTCTGGGTGTTCTGAACATCAATGCTGAAAAGATCGTGGCTCAAAATGCCCTGGCCTTGGCCCAAGACAACTTGACCCTAGCCTATGCCAACGAAGGAACCTCCTACTTGGAGAGGAAACGCCCTTTAGAGGCGGCTTTTTCCTTCTATGAAGCCCTTCGCCTGAGCGATGGTTGGGAAATCCGAGCCGGACTTCTTGAAGCGATTACTCAAACGCCGAGGCTAGCCTCCGTCCTCTCAGGTCCACAATCGGAAGTCAGGATTCTGGCACTGAGCGCTGACTCACGGATCTTGGCTTCCGGTGGCGGACAGGGGCAGGTCGTACTTTGGGATCTCAAACGCAAAAAGAAGCGGGCACGGATCAAGACGGAAGGCAAGAAGATTGCGGCGATCTCCGTCAGCTCTGACAACCAGTATTTGGTCGTTGCCGGTGGAACGGGCACCATCGAGGTTATTGATCTGAAGAGCTTGGAGCAGCTTTTCACCCTTGAGGGTGATGGTCGGATCGCGTCGATGGCTCTCAGCCCCGACTCGAAACTGCTTGTAGCGGGGCAAAGAGATGGCACAATCTTCGTATGGACCCTTCAAGATGGGAAACTGCTGAAAAACTTGACAGGTCATGGAGGCGCCGTGAACGCTATCGTCTTCAGTCATGACGGAAAACTCATTGCGTCCGGGAGCAGCGACACGTCGATAAAACTGTGGGACCGGGAGCGTTTTCAAGAAGTGGCGAATTTTGAGGAAGGTGCATCCAAGGTTCAGTCGCTTGCCTTTTTGCCATCGAATGAAACGCTTATAGCGGCTGGGAGTCGAGAGCTCAGGTTTTGGGACGTGCGAAGCCACCGCTCCACAGGAAATGTTGTTTTGGATGCACCAGCGTTCTCCATGGCACTCTCGCCGGACGGTCTTTCCATCGCCGTGACTTCGGGCCGCGAGATCAGGCTCTACGATAGCCTCCAACGAAACCTCAAGGCAATCCTCAACGCCCACTCCCTTCCCGTACGTTCAGTGCTTTTTGCATCGGTTGGTGATTGGCTTTTCTCCGGTAGTGATGATGGCACCATCAAGGGTTGGGATTTGGCCGAACGGCCAGAGCAGGTGACATTGCGAGGCCACAGTGGAATCATCCACAGCATCGCTGTCAGTCCCGACGACAGCCTGATTGCCTCCGGCAGCAGTGATCGGACCATCCGGCTTTGGGACCTTGAGACCAAACAGCAGACAGCAGTGCTATCCGGTCACGAAGACGAAGTGTTCGGCGTGACCATCAGCCACGACAGCAACCTACTTGCATCGGGAAGCGGAGATGGCACCATCAAGATATGGGATTTGCGGACGCTCCAGGAAGTCCAAACTCTGAGGGGACACCAGGATCTGGTCTGGTCGGTTTCCTTCGGGCCTGATGACAAGATCTTGGCATCGGGAAGTGAAGATGGAACCATCAAGCTCTGGGATCTTCACAAGAGATCTGAGATTGCTACGCTGACGGGGCACAACTATGCGAGCGTGAATTCCGTTCGATTCATGCCCGGCGGCACCCGGCTGGTTTCCGGAAGTGATGACTTGACGATCGGCATCTGGAACGTCAAGAACCGCCTGGAAGAAGGTGTGCTCTCGGGGCATACAGGCTATGTCTATGCAGTGGATGTTACACCGGACAGGCAGACGCTGGTTTCCGCGGGCCGCGATCTTGTGGGTAAGGTGTGGTCGTTGCCGGAGAAACGGGAGCTTGCAACTCTTGTGGGGCACACGGATCTCGTCTGGACCGTTGCGGTGAGTCCTGACGGAAAACTCCTGGCTACGGGAAGCGATGACAGAACCGTCAAGCTGTGGGATCTGTCGGAAAAGCGATTGTTGGCGACACTCCGGGGCCACCGGGCAGCAGTCAGTTCCGTGAGCTTCACGTCGTCGGGGCGGTATCTGGTATCCGGAAGTAAGGATCTCACGGTGAAGATCTGGGATCTGAGCTTCTTCACGGAGCCCCTGGATGAACTCTTGAGCAAGTTGAAAACCGGCTACCTCATGCCTTATCAGGGCTCTAGGTTCCAGCCTCTCTTCTTTGCCTTCATTGCCACCGCCGTCAACGATCTTCTGGACAATGAAAAGGGGGTCTGTTCCCGGCCGGCAGTTGAAAGGATCGCGCGGAAACTAAGGGATACGGGAGTCACCCCAGGCGATTTAGCCTACCTGGTCCGCCGGCTTCACGGCAAGCTCACCATCGATACAGCAACCGTCGCTCGCAGTCTCTATGGCCCCGAGGCTTGGAAAGCTCCGCCCACTCGTGAATTTCTCTTGGCCGCCGCAGAGTATTTCCTTAATAAGATGGACCTTAAACTGGCCAACCGCAGCTACAATGATTATTTCAAGACCTACTCGACACAAGCGACAATAGCGGCTGACAAGATCAAGGTGGCCCTTGCCTACCTGCAGAGAAATGCAAGCCCTGGTTACGCGGAGAAACTCGCCAGAGCGGCCACTCAGAGTCAACCGAAAGATTCATGGTACAAGCTTGTCTACGCTCTGGCGATGATCCGCCGGAACGAATTTCGGCACCCCATCAGCCTCCTGGAAGGGATAGCTGAAGATTTCGATCTTGATGAAAGCCGTTTCGCTGCTTACACTTATTGCCTTGGAATCAGCTATTATCGCGTGGGGAGAGTGGACGAGGGGATCGATTTGATGAAACGCTCCGCTGAAATGACAGAGAGTGAATGGGGACGACGTGCCGCGGAGTTTTTGAAAAAGCAGAGCATCGACTTTCTCCAGGATTGACTCGGTTCATGACCAAACCCAAGGTGTTGTGGCTCATTATATCTCTCCTATTCGTCGCTGCCGGATCGGGCTGTGCCGGCCATTCATCGTCACGTCACCCGGTGGCCGAAGGTCAAGACCGATTTCATTCCGAGCATTCACTGGAAATCAGAAGACTGGAGAGGATCGGGTGGCAAGCGCTTGTGGAGCTCTCGGATACTCCTACAGCCCAGAAGAGTTTCGATGGGCTTCTTATGTTGGATGCCACACTTTCAAGTGCTCATTTTGGCCGTTTTCTTCTGGCGGAGGCCCACGGCGACTTCTTGGGAGCCTTGCAAGCGGCTCGAGCCGTGTTGAGGCACGAACCTCTTTTTCCTCTCCGCCACTTTCTTCTCCTGCGGGTTCTCGACCTCGATCTCTTGGGCTTACCCTCGGCGGAGATCGAGGCATTTCTCGAAGAGCAATCACTCCTTGCCCCACGGGACCTGGGCCTACGATTCCTCTCTTCCTATGCCCTGGCAAGGCTTCGGTTGCGGAGAGGCGATTTTGCTGAAGCCAGTCACATTCTGGAAGCCATGGGTTTTATTGACGGCTTCGAGTGTCATGGATGCCGTGTGGAATCGAAGTACGGCGCAAATCGACTTCGGGGAACACCGGAGAGCCTGCCGGTCACTCTGACTCGGAACGTGATACTTCCCGACTCGCCAAAGCTGTGGGTACGGATGGGTGGCGATTCCGGGGCACAATTAGAGTTATGTGGCCAACTCGTGCTTGAGCATGGGGAACCAGATGCACTCTTTCCCGATCAGTTCGGGGTTGTCATTCGAGCCCACCGAGGTCGCTGCCAGCTTCGAATATCCTTGTCCCAAAGGGGGCGCAAGCCATCAGGCTTTTACATCCGTATTCACGACATCGACGGTCTTGAGGTTGATCTTGCATCCTCCGATGGAGCAACTCAAGAGGGCCGGATTGAAGTGCTGACGACTGCTTCTCCGCCAGGACTCAACCAGGACGACGAAGAGGCTGACGCCCATGCCTTGCCGTTTTTCACGACACTTTGGGCTCGCTATCAACGAGCCAGCCTCGAGCGTTTCTACCGTATATCAAAAGCTCGGCATCGGCCGTGGCTCAGTGAGCTCCGGGAACTGAGGCAACTGTTTCCCCGATTCTCTGATCTTGCCACTGGCCTGTCAGAGTCGGAAGCCGATTTCAACGCGTCGTGGAAAGCCGCCAACCAAGCCATGCGACTGGATCCAGAGGCCGTTTCCCCTATCCTCCGCACGGCGGAGCAACTCGCCTCCAAAGGTCTGATGGAGCGTGCCCAAGTCAGGCTTGAAAAAGCCCGGCGGCTTCTCCCCGCCTCTCCGCTGGTTCTGGTGGCGGAGGCTAGATTGGATCTAAGACGCGGTCGCACCACCGCGGCCTTGCGACTTGCCCGCAGCGCCCTTGAAGGTACGCCAACGTACGCTCCGGCCCTTCGCCTCTTGCTCAAAAATGGACTCGCCTCCTACCAGTCGGCATCGGAGAGAGAAGCTCTGGCTCAACGCGCCCTGGTGAGTGATGCGACGAACCCAAGCTACTGGGAGGAATTCGTGAGCTCCGTGCTGTGGCAAGGGCGCTCCAAGGCGGCCTTGGACAGACTTCGCAATCGACGGAGGATTTTGCCTTGGGATTCCACGCAAGATCGGGAATTTCTTGAATCCTTGGCGCGGATCATGCCTCTCGAAGCTCGACAGATCCTGGAGCGCCGGCTTCGTGAAAAGAGAGCCACTACCTCGGATCTCCTACTGCTTCGAAAGTTGGTCCTTGTGGAGAACGACTTCTCCGCAGCCAACCGTTTACTGGCAAGGTTGGCCTCCGAAAACCCTGAAAACTCGGATATCAGCGGTTCCTATAGGTTTCGAAATGCCGCTACCTTGGAAAGCTGGCAACGACTTGTGTCTTCGCTTCTCCAAAGGAGAGATGGCCTGGACGCAACCGGGTTCGACTATATCCAACTTTTGAACTCAAAGAACCTGATTCTAACCAGTAACGGCCACATCCAAACCAGGCGCCACATCATTCTTCAAGCGCTCGGTCGATCCAAACTGACTTCTCACTGGAATCTGGAGTATTCCGCCGACGAACAGCGCTTCGAGCTGCTTCGGGCCGAACGCCGGTCGGCAAGGGGGGAGAATCTGGGATTCGGCCAATTCGAGGACCGTCCCAGCTCCCTTCTGGACGAAAGTGCAGCCCGGATTTACAACCGAAATCGACAAGTGCGCATCCTCTTCGAAGAAGTTCGGCCAGGCGATCTGCTGGACATTGAGTATCGTCTTGAAGGCACGGGGCTCTCATCCGGCCGATTCCTTGGTGATCTGTTTCCTCTGGCCACCGGTCTCCCCACGGTGCTGGGCCGCTACACCCTCCAGGTGCCGCGGGCTTTTCCGATTAGAATAGAGGCTCTTGGCTCGCCAACAGCCCAAGGGAAAATCCAGGAGACCGCCGGTTCGACGACCCACGTTTTCACGGTGAAAAACATTGAGGGAATCCGACCTGAGCCTGGGATGCCACCCATCCAGGAAAGACTACCGATGGTCGTCGTATCGACGATGTCGAGCTTTGCCGAGATGGCCCAGTGGTATCTTGAGCTTGCGAAGCTCGATCATTCAGCAGCCAAGCCCAACAACGCGATCTCGAAGACCGCGGCGGATCTGTGCGCCACTCCCCGAACCGACCGGGGCCAAGACGAAAAACACCTGCCTTCGGCTCGGGAGATCGCTTCAAAGATACAGGATTTCCTTAGAGATCGAGTTCGCTACCTTGGTTTTGAATTTGGAGAATACGACTTCGAGCCTCATACGCCGTTGGAAGTTTTGAGCTCCCGTTATGGAGATTGTAAGGACCAGAGTCGACTTTATATCGAGCTTGCCCGCCAGTGCGGGATTCGAGCGGAAATGGTTTTGCTTCGTACGCGAGCGGCGGGGAAACTCCAACTCAAGGTACCCTACCTGGGGATCTTCAACCATGCTCTCGTCTACTTCCCCGACCTTGGCGAGTATGCCGATCCCACGGCGGCCCATCACCGCTTTGGGGAGCTACCCGGCGATCTCCAGGGCGCTCTGGCTCTTCGGGTCGCCCCCGGCAGCAATCTGTACGATGCACCGGTCTCAACCGCGGCTTCCAATCGATTCGAGATCACCATGAAGCTGCAATTGTCTGGCACCGGGGAGGAGATTTACGCCGATGGCCGACGTCAGGCCCGTTATACAGGTCTCTTCTGTCCACCGATCCGGGCCTCCGTGGCCACGCAAGGGAATCCTGGAATTGAACCGCTCCGGATTCCCTCAGCGACTTTGGAAGCGGGTGACATCCGATACGATGATCAGCCCGGAGAAATCCATCACTCCTACCGTCTGCGGTTTCCGTTACAGGAGGGCCGGTTGGGTGTCAATCTGGCTCCCTTGGGGCTGGTCCAGCGCTTCGCGGCATCCAGTACACGCCGGCAAAAGTTGCGCCTTCCGCACCCTTTCGCCTATCGGACACAAATCGAAATCGATCTTGCTTCCGTAACGGCTCCTCCTAAGCTTCCAGCGCCTGTGGATCTCAACTTCGGAATAGGAACCTATCGGTTCCAAGCAAGAGCCGTGGGAAGCAAGAAGATATTCATTGAGGAAGATCTTGTCTTTCACGAGACCGAGATTCAGGCTTCCGGGTACGAGGAGTTCCGAAAGAACTGTGCTCTCATCGATAAGCTCCAGGGCCGTGTCATGTTTTTTTCCGCCCTTCCTGCAAAACGAGGGGGGCTGGCCCCATGACAGAGAGATCCAGGTTGAAAGGATTGAACCGATCTTCAGTCCGATCCACCCCTATCATGCAGTTCATGGAATGGATGGAAGATGTCGCTCACCTGGAGGAACCGGAACGAGTCCCCATGACCTTGGCCACGGTGTCAAAGAGCGGTGAACCATCTGCCCGAATCGTACTTCTCAAACAGGTCGATGACCGGGGTTTCGTCTTCTACACGAACTACCATAGCCCCAAGGCAGAGGACTTGAAACAGAATCCCAGGGGCGCCCTCGTTTTTCATTGGCCACGCCAAGGCCGCCAGGTTCGGGTCTCTGGGGAGGTCCACAAGACGAGTCGAAGAGAATCGGAAATCTATTTTCACAGCCGCCCGCTGGGCAGCAGGCTCTCCGCCTGGGCCTCCCGCCAGAGCGAATCTCTTGGCAATCGAGGCGATCTGCATGCAACCATGAAGAAAATGGTAGAAAAGTATGGGGATTGCCCACCTTGCCCACCGTTCTGGGGAGGCTACCGGCTGGTTCCCGAGGTGGTGGAGTTCTGGCAGTGCCGGGAGAACCGGCTTCACGACCGTATCCGATACATACAAGAAGAAAAAGGTTGGCGGATCGAAAGGCTGAACCCGTAAGAAGATGGCCTTGGTCATGAACCCGGCGGACGGCGGTGGCCGGACGGACGCCGACGGGAGCGGACCACAACCGTAAGGAATAAAAAGCGGTTCTTGGGAGTGATGTTCTGAAGGCGTTTTACGACCAGAAAGTGGGCCTCGATCCTTCTTTCGGCCAGGATCAACAGAGCAAGCCAAAGGCCGAGAGTGAATGGGGCGATCTGTGTGCCACCTTGACACTGGCGTTTTGGTTATTATGTATATGGTGACTGTTGGATTTTTCTTCCATGAAAAGCCAAATCGCCTCGTCGATGTTTTGGTGACAAGCTCCAGAGAAAGTTGCAGAGATGGATATCAACAAGGGCGATTGGAATTTTGGCATCCCAAGCTCCGAAGAGCCAAACCTTGCCAAGCAAACCTCAGCCCGGGAATCCCGAGATCAAGACTCCCCTTCGGCCCCCAATAAACTGTGTTTTTCCGACGTTCTTGCGGCCATAGAGAACGAGCAACTTTCGGTGATAATCGATGTTTTTCTTGGGGCAATTGAGGTGGGTCGCATGGAGTTACTTTGCGGTGTCATCACCCATGCCGAGGTTCCTGGTGAAATCGGAAATGGAGCTCTCAAGCTCCTTGCCGAAATGCCGCGAGCGGAGCTTTGCATTCTCCCGGCGAGTCCCGATTCCCTGAAGCGCCAGACAGTGACCTCAAGTCTTTGGGAGCATTTTGAAGCTTCGATCTTGAGCCCAGCTGATATGGCTCCCCGGCTTGCGTCCTGGATGATTACCCGGGCTCGTGTGGCGGTAGGCGGAAAGCGGAAGACCGAAGAATTGCCTTTCATGGCGTCTGAGGAGCCTGATCTCGGTTTTTCTGATCCTTCCACGGTGGAGCAAAGCCCGATATCCGACAAGGATCGACGACAAGAAAAGTTTGACCCACTGTTTCAGCAGGCGATGGGCGCGTACATGAAACGCGACTATGGCGAGGCCCTGAAGCTGTTCGAGGCCTGCGCGGAACTTCGCCCTGACTCGTCCCGGGTTCGGCAGAACATTGCCAAGATCAAAAACCGGGGAATTTAACGGAACGAGAGCCACACTCATCCTGACAAAGAGAGAATGGGCAGGGGCAGGCTTCGGACCGCCCCATTTCCAGAAAACTCATCAAGTTGGTCAGCTTCAAGCGAAGCAGGATCGGCCACGGGCATTCCATTCCACCGCGGTTTCGCCGCAGAGCTGGAAAATCATGTCTCCGTCTCCAACATTGGCAAAGCAGGAACCCTCTCGAGATCACGCAGCCCCCGGGAGGGCATATCCAGGAATTACGAGCAAGCTCGAAGCTGGCTCAGCGGCATTGCACTTGGAAACAGAAGTGTATGGAGCCCCTCCTCTCATCGTGACGACGATCTTCTGCAGGGGCAGACTCATCCGGTCCACACGGATTCAGCTCTCCGATGCCATGAAGCGGTTTGCCACGCAAGTTGCAGGAGAAGCCATCGAGTTCACCCACAAGGAGGCCCAGGAACGTATCCGCCTTCTCGTGGCTCAGAAGAATGATGAATGGCAGCGAAAACAAGGGGAATCAGCTCCTCTGGCGCTCCTTTTCATGAAAGCGGTGGATGCCTATGCCTCTGGCGATGCCAAGAGCAGTTTGGAAGTCTTCGAGATGCTGGCTTGTCTGTGGCCAGATGAGCCGCGGGTTCAACGCAGTCTCCAGAGCCTCAGATTGGAAGAAGGGAACTGAAAAAGGCAAAGGCATGAAAAAGCTAACTTTTTTGGCGTAGAGGAGTGTGCTGGTCCGGCCGGGCTGCTCGTCTTGATTCGGCGGCTCGATGAAAGCCGGCCCCATTCCCACGACCCCCTTCACAACTTTCACAACTTGTGTGATCTCCTTCAACCAGATAGACAGACAATGCCTCTCAACCCCGCCGCGGATCTTTCCTATCCCGAGGCTTCGTCGAAAGACTGACCATCAATCTCCCTCGCCGGCGATCTGAGGGCGGGATCGCTGATCTACCTTCTGCGCTTTCTTCTCAGCGGGCAGTACAATGTTTGCATTGAAGTGGGAGATCCAGAAGGAACGGTGGGATGCATCTGGTTGTCCAGCGGCCGGCTATTGGATGCTTTTAGCAGGGATTCTCATAGCGAAAAGGCCGTAACATCGATGCTTAACGTCACTTCTGGCCATGTGCGGGTTTTCTGCACCGAACCGGAGCACGTCCAGCCACGAACCATCAGCGACACATTTCAAACACGGTTGGAGAGCGAAGTGGCCTTGGAAGCTCCATCTCTTAAAAGGTCCACGAGCCCCCACAATTTGTTGCGAGATCGGGACGAGGCGAGTGTTTTGGAAGTGGAGATCGAGTTCGACTGGCAGTTCCAACAGGCGGTCATGGCCTACATCCAGAACCGTGAGCAAAAAGCGCTGGAGCTGTTCGAAAAGTGTCTCGCGATGCGGCCCGGAGACCCAAAAACCATCCATAACATTGAAAAAATCAGAAAGAAGAAAGAACTGCCATGACGGTGTTAGCAGTCGTGAGCCCAAAAGGTGGTGTGGGTAAGACCACCGTTGCCCTCAACCTTTCCCTCTCCTTCGCTCGGCGCGGATGGTCAGTGCTCCTTGTGGATACCGATCCCCAGGGAGCCATCGGACTGTCCCTCATGGGCCGGGCAAAAGAGAGTCCCGGTCTTGTGGAGTGCGTTTCGAATCAGATTCCCTTGGAGAAGGCAATCCTCACAACCCGGCTTGGGGGTCTCAGCATTCTCCCCATCGGGCGGATTCCATTCCGTCAGCTTGCTCAGTGGGCCGTTTCAGTGTCGGATGGAAGGCGTTTGAGACCGCTTTTCCAGAAGGCGGAAAAACTATACGACCTCGTCATCGCAGACACGGGCTCGGGTTTGTCGGGAGTCACCTATGGAGTCATGAGCGGCTCTACTCATCTCCTGTCGCCACTCCAATCCGAACCTCTCTCTCTTCGGGCAATGCCACAGCTTCTGGAGATTGTCACGGGTTTGCAAGAGCGGGGCCTCGACCTGCAGATCGCCGGACTTCTGCTGACGATGGTCCAAAGGCAGAATGAGGTTTCCCTGTCAGTGCTCAGGGAAACGTGGAAGCTCGTTCCCAAGGAGCTTCTCCTGGACACCTTCATCCCCCGGGAACCCGCTTTCCTTGATGCCAGCGCAAAAGGAGCTCCACTGGGTCTTGTGAGTCGCCGGCCTCCCAGGGTTGCCATCGTCTTCGATCAGCTCGCGGCAGAGCTGGAACATCGAATCGGACTCACCTGCGAGGAAAGCGAAGATGAACCGCTCTCTCTCCTGGATTGACGGAACACGTTGGCGGAAGCTCGTCAAGTCCGTCCGGCGAAGTGAGCCGCCTGTCTCGGACTACGGGCAGGAAGGTTTCCTCAGCCTGGACTCCCTCAAGAGCTTCGGAACGCTGGAAACGAATAAGAGCGATGGAAGCTCCCGGCCCTCCGTCGAGCCATCAAAGGTGGCGGACAAAGTTCGCTCCGTACCGCCGAGGTCTGATGAAGCTGGTGTCACGGAGAAGCCCCCCGGATCTGGCCACGAAGCTGAAGTCGTCCGCGTGGTTGCGGACCTCGATCTGTCCGGTCCTCTTGAAACGCGCATCGCCGCATTTCTGGATTGGGTGGATCAAACGACCGTCTGCTCCGCTGTCTATCTGGCTGACGAGGATGGTCTGGCACTTGCGCAGCACAAATGCAGGCCCGCGCATATTTCTCTTTCAGCACTCATCCTTCGTTTCCAAGCTGACCTACGCCGGTGGTTCGGAGTGTCGAGGCGGGGAATCGCCTCCATCAACCTCGACGACGAATTCACGCTTTACTGCATCGAATGTACAACCCGCTGGGGGCAAATGGCCCTTGGCATCGTGCTCCGAGAAAGCCTCCCTCAACAGACCTTGCGAAAGATCCAGCACGAGCTCGAACAGGTCTTTACAGAGAAAGGAGTCTGAGATGCCTCAGAACTTCGTCGCCCAAGCAGTGGAAGACGTGCCAGGTATGAGAGCCATCTTCATTACGGCAATGCCTGACGCTCTCCTGTATGATTACTGGATCCGGGAAAACGACAACTGGTCTGCGGAAGATGTCGCCTCCTATTTCGGGGATCTCATCCGAGCAAACCGCGAGGGCCTCAAAGCCCTGGGATCCTGGTCTTCGGAAATGCAAGTCACCATCGAATCGGCCGATACACTGGTGGTTCTCCGCGAGCTCACCAACGACTTCGTTTGCGGTGGAGTCTTCGACCGCAAGACACCGTTGGGCATGGTCCGTCTCCACCTCAAGAGGGTAACGGAGCGCCTTATCGATCATCTTCCTTCCTTCGAGGTGGAAGAGCGCCCCCGAGGGGTCCGCGTCATGGAGTTCCTTCAACGGTATGCTCCGGATCCTCACATGGTCATGCTTCGCGTCGCCATGCAGACAGGCATCGATCTGGAAATGCTCCGAACACCAGAAAAACTCGATAAAGCGCAGGTGCATCAAGTGGAAGAAGCGACTCAACGGATCCTCGGTTTGGACAGCCTCAATATCTGAGGTCCCGGGGGATGTCGATACTGCTTCCCCGCCGTGCTCCCAAATCCTCAGAAACCAAGAGGGGAACATGAACGGCTCGGCACCAGGTTGCGCCGGTCACCTCGGACGGTAAGAGAGATGAAACACCAACGCGACACTTTGTTTCAGGCCGGGTTTTCATTCGCCTGCACCAGCCGCGCCACCAAGGAGTGAACGTCATGCAGGAGCTCAACTCTCTGAAGACACTGCTACCTCAACACGATCTGACTTTTTTAGCTGGAGTTCCTTACGTCTACCATTGCCACCACTTCAACCTCTTCCACGACCAGACAATCTCCGACGTGTTGGGAGAGGAACGGGGTCTAGAGTTTCGCTCCCGAGCCGCGCACCGGGCCTTTTCCCAGCTTTTGGATCGCATCTTCCAGGCTCTGGGGACCGACACGCCGCCCGAGCGATTTGAGATCGCAGCCCGCCTCTTCGCCTGGATGGGGCAGGGCAAGATGGAGTTTTCTTTATCTCCGGAGGGTGGGACTACCAGGGGAATGCCCCTGCACTACAGCTTTGCCTGGAAGCAGAAATACGGTTCAAAAATCCGCTGTCGCTTCCCTGTCGATGCCGTAGGCGCCGGTTTTTCAGCGGCAATAGGCGAAGCCGGTTTCAACCTTGAGCCGGGGTCATTTCAGGCCACTGAAACAACTTGTATCGCCCAAAAACATACACACTGCGGGTTCACAATCAGCGCGGGCGGATCCGAGTCAGCCAAGCCTCTTCCGGTTCAACAAGATCTGGAACAACTTGTGGGGCCAAGCTTCCCTGGAGAGCACGAGGGAGAAATCGTCCGGATTCTGGCACCCCTTCGGGAATTCCTAGCGGGAGTCGCAGGGGACGAGCGTGGGCTCATCCAGGCATTCAATATCTTTGCCGCTGCGCACCTTACAGCCTACTACAACCGTACGGCCTTCGGCCTCATCCACCACCTGGAATCCGGCAACCCCAAAATGCTCCCCATCGCCGTGCAACTTCTTCGAGAGGCGGGCCGGGTCTGCGTGTTCAACACCTTTGGAAACCTGATGCTTTCCCCGGAATGGGAGGGGCTCGCTTCGGCTCCCAGCGGCGCCATCGAGGAGACGGTCCTCTCCTGTATGACCATTGCCCGCGGGCTGGGATTCGGACACTGGACCATCAAGGAAATTGAACCCAGCAAACGGTTTGTTCTCCAAACTCCCAGCAACTACGAGTCGCCCTTCTACATCCACCAGTACGGGACTTCGGAAAAAGCCCGATGCTACTTCCTTCAAGGAGCCGCCCACGCGATCATGCTCCTGGCCCACGAAGTGGACTGGAAAGCGCGACCGGAGCTCACGGAAGAACTCTATTTTCGCCTCTTCCACGGCTCCAAAACCAATTGGGTCGTGGAAGAAACCCGGTGCAGGAGTCAAGGGAATCCCCTGTGCGAAGTGGTGGTCACCCATCGCTGAAGAGGCTCATCCGACAACGAATGCTGGCCGGTGGGCACCACCGGTCAGCATGAAAACATCGGCGTCAGCTCCAGCGACCGCGAAACTCCTCCATGTACTCCACCAAGAGGCGGACTGAGCTCACCGAGCGGGCATTGTATGTGGAGGCGCGGATCCCTCCCACGGACCGGTGTCCGCGAAGTCCGAAGAGTCCTTCCTTCTCTGCGCCGTCGGCGAACCGTTCTTCGAGCTCGGTGGAGGGCAATCGGAAGCAAACGTTCATCCAGGATCGGCTCTCGGGCTGGGCATGGCCTTTGTAAAAGCCTTGGGAGCCATCGATAGATCCATAGAGGAGACTGGCCTTCTCTCGATTTCGCCGTTCGATCTCCCCCAGGCCACCTTGGGAAAGAAGATCATCCAACACGAGCCCCACGAGGTAGATGGCAAAAACGGGAGTAATTCGTTTCCTCGCTGGACCAGATCCCCTTGGCCCGCCCGATCTTGTTCGCCTCGGAAAGCGCGCCCGATGCCCATCGGCCGGTGACGATGTATTCGGCCTCCGACCCCTCCGATAGCAGATTCATGGGAACCAGGCCGAACTGTGTTCTAGCGCCGCCGCCCATGAAGATGACAGAGTAGTCGTCCGAGATCTCCAAAAGCTTCTTGAGATCGGCAATCGCCTGATTGTGAACCCGATCGTAAACCGCGCTACGATGGCTCATCTCAAGAATCGACATGCCGGCACCCTGGAAATCGAGAAGCTCGGCCCTAGCTCTCTCCAATACCCCTAGCGGCAAGGCTGCCGGGCCCGCCCCAAAATTATGTACTCGCGAAAGCTTGGCTTGACTCATGGGTCTCTCCCAAATTTGGTTGACCCGGAAGAACCGGGCCGATGGATCTTCGACTTGCGAGGGGTAGAGTCTACGATACTCCCGATCCAGGGGCAAGCTCCCGAAACAGTGCCGAGAAGAGTCATCTCTTACCCACGGGGGCACGATCTTGAAGATGTTTTTTTCTTGGGGTTGCGGCCGCTCTCGTCGTGCGGCAGCCGCCGCGCGCCAATCGCCTTTTTTCCTGCCCTGAAACAGAATTCCGATCCCGTGAACCCATCGAGCCTGAACTTTCCGGGGAATCTGCTTATAGTGGAAAGGCAATGTCTTTCGGAAGCAATCCAAATGCCCAGGCCCGCCCATCAAGCAAAGAATGGAACCCGGCGCCGGCCGATCTCGTGCCGATCAGGCGGGAGCCGCCGGAAACCGCGGAGATTGTCTCCGTGTACAACAGCCTCCTGGATTGAGCTGATCCTGCTTTTCTCTCTGCTCTGTGTGCCGGCGTTCGCAGGAAAGGGCCCAACCGCCCGGGCGAATCCCGGCGGGCCAGGGGGACTTTTGGCGCCTCGGCCCGAGGGTCGAGCCACCGAACCACTGGAGGCCAAAGCGGGGATTTTCCCGAAGTCCCGGCCAGGCCCGATGGAGGAAGCTAAAGACCGGGACCTAAGGGAGGAAGCTGAAGACCGGGACCTAAGAGAGCAGGCTTTGAAAGCCCTGCTCCAAGCGGATTTCCACGGCGCAGCCAACCTCTGGATCCAAGGGTTGGACCGCGAGCCGAAGCTCGCGGCTAGCCTGGCCCAGGTGGCTCTACAGTTCGAGTGGCTCACCGAGAGGCGCGGGATTCTTGAGAAACTCGACCAGATGAGCTCCCGCCAGCTTCCCGTGGCTACGCGAAGACTGCTGAATCAGCTGCGTCTCGACCTGGCCCTGCAGCTTGGAGCCGGGAAAAGAATCAGGCGGATCTCACGACAACAGGGGACATTTCGTGAATTTGTCCGGATCTCCTTTCCGCTTCCAGGCCACGATCCCTTTGCCACCGGGCACCTTCCCGGACCCAAAGAAAGAAAGGACTACCGCGTAGGGACGAAGCCCCCGCTCTTTTTCGAGCCCGACCTCTGGAGCTCGGGGAAAAAAAGCGCCATTTTGTGGGGTGGTTTCCAGATCGGCCAAAAAGAGGCCGCCCGTTTTGTTCTGGAAACCAATGGCCCGGCTCTCCTGGCGGTGGATGGCAAGATCGTCGTGGTGGCCGATCCGGAACTGGGTCGGCCCGCGGGACGCCTTGAGATCCTGGCTAACCTGGATTCGGGATCCCATACTCTGCTGCTTCTAACCCGGAGACCGGATCACGGGCTTCCCTGGCGCACGCGGCTCTTGGTCCAGGACGATACCGGAACCAGCCTGGGAGTTTTTCCGCTGCCGGCTATGGCGGAAGTTGAGAAAAACCGGTTTTTCTCCGGCTTTCCAAGGGCTTTTCCGGCAGCTCCCCCTCTACCCGCCGTGGGGGACAACCTTCTAGATGAGCTGGATCGGGCGGCGGTGGAGATGGAACGGGGAAATCTGACCACCGCGGAAGCTCGATTGGAGATCCTTGCGGAGAAGTTCCCGAAAAACGAAGCTGTCACCTTTTATCAGGTCCTCTGCCAGAAGAAACTGGCTCGTTGGAGCAGAAGCGCCAGGCGGCACAAAACCGAGTTGAACCGCTATTTGGGGAAGATCGCCGCCGACAAAAGGGGCTCGCTTCTTCTCCGCCTCCTGGCCGCGCGGCATTTGGCGGCAGCGGGAGAAAGCCGCCGCTCTTTGGCGCTGCTCCAGACCGCTCCCGGTACGACTCTCCTTTACAAGCTCGTCGCCGCGGAGTGGCTTCATCGCTACGGCCTGGAACAAGATAAGCTCGATCTCCTGCGCCAGGGAAACAGAATCGCGCCGGGTTTCCTTCCAGTGGCTTTCGAGCTCGCCCGGGCTCTCGAGTCGGACCACCGGCCTTTGGAGGCTCTGAGGATTGCTCGCCGAGCCTTCTCTCAAAACCGGCGGCACACAAAGCTGCGGGCCTGGGCGGTACGCCGTCTTGCGATGATTGGCCAGACAGCGGAAGCTCTGGAGCTCTGCGCCAATCCTGGGCTGGCGGCACCTTCCCAGGCGAAGGATCTTTGCGAGGCCCCTGCCTGGATCCAAGGCGGGCAACCTGAAAAAGCCCAAGAGATCCTCCGGCCCGTGGCGCGCGATCTTCCCGCCCTGGCTCCAGTCCGAAAAATCCTTATCTCCGCCCTGGATCTCATGGGGTTTGGGAAAGAAGCGGACAAGGAACGCCAGGAGTTGGCTCAAATCGAGGGAACGGGGCCAGGGGCCCTCCGTGGGCTGGTCCGGGATCTTGACACGAATCTTGAGCAGCTCCTGGAATCCGCCTCAAGGCCGCTGCCGATTTCCCCATTCCAACGGCCGAATTCCGCACCCAACCGGCTCGCAAGGCCTCTGCCCTCAATGGGGCAAGAGGTTTTCCCAGAGATCGCCAAGGGTGCCGACGCGGTTCAGCTTCTGGATATCTCCATCGTGGATATTGACCGGACCGGTCGCTTCCGGGAATTCTACCACGGCTCGATTCAGCCGCTGACTGCCCGGGGCCGGGAGGAAGCGGGAGAACTCCGCCTTCCCGCCGACGGGACCCTTCTTCGTGCTTTCGTGCGCCTTTCTACTGGCGAAACCCTGCTTCCGGAGCAGATCCAGAAGAGCGAGGAAACTCAGGTCATTTCCTTCTACGGCTTGGCTGAAGAGGCGGTGACGGATTTTTCTTGGCGCCGGCCAGCGCGGCCCATCGAGGAGCTGGACATCCAGTTTGTCTTCGGCGCTCAAAACGACCCTCTCTTTCTGAGCCGCTTCTGCCTTGCGACGCCGCCAGGCTCGGATCCCGTAGAGATCAAGATCCAGCGGTCCCAGAATCTCCAGGAACGACGGGGATATCTGGCTGGCCGGCAACTCAGGTGCTGGGAGCGGACTCTGATTGCGCCCCTGGGGGAGGAGCCATTCATGCCGGATATCACGGATCTTGCGCCCGGTGTGCGGCTCCTTCCGCGCCGTGATTCCAGTCAGTTCAGACGATTTCTCCTCCGCTCCCTTGCCGGACTTGCCTCTTACGACGAACGGTTCATTCTGGAAGCCTACAAGATCTTTCAAGGCGCCGATCTGGACGCTGCCTGGATCTATCGTTTCGTTCGGGACAAGATTGCCGATGGCGGCGCTGCATCCAGCGCGACCGACGTACTGATCCTCAAGGGGGGCAATCCCGCTCTTCGGGTAGCCCTTGCCAAACTCTTGTGCCAGCGCGCGGGAATCCCGGCCCACCTTGGCTGGAGCCTTGACAGCCCCACGCTGGGCCAGAATCCCACGACGGGATCTGGCGCCGGTGAGGCGGTGCTCGTGGTTCCGCGGCCCGGCGGGGCAAGACCATGGCTCTGGACGTTCCGATCAGCCTACGTGGGTCCAGAGATCACCGACCCCATCATCCGGGGCGAGGCGCTTCTGGTGGATCGCCAGGGCCAAATCCTGGTCCTTCCACCTCCGGGAGATGATTCGGCACCGGATCGCCTGGACCTCCAGGTGGAGCTTTGGATCGACTTGTCTGGCAATGCACGAGTCCATGCCCGCCTGGCCATCCACGATGCCTTGGCGGGGAACTTCCGGCAGCTTCTTGTGAGCAGTCCCGACAGGGCCTCTTTCGCCGCGGGCATGGCAGCCTCTTTCCTGCCCGAGATGGAGATCGAAAGTGTAACGCTGGACGGATCCAGCGCCGACGCCCCGGCCTTAACCCTGGAGATCCGGGGTCGGATAGCCCATCTCCTGTCGTCCTTCCCGTCCGTGGAACTTCAACCAGTGCTTCTGAAGGGATCGCTCTCCAACCTCACGAGCCTGCTTCAGCGGCGGCACCCTTTGGAGATCGAGGGTTTCCCGTCCAGCGAACAGCTTCTGGTCACGGTCCATCTCGCGCCGGGCCTGGAATTGGGGTCCGCTCCGGAGCCACTTCTCGTGACGAGCCAATTTGGGCTCTATTCCCTGGATTTTCAGAAGGACGGCCAGACTCTCTCCCTGGCCCGGACGGCACTCTTTCCTCCTCAGACCATCCCGCCAAGCCGTTACGAAGAGATGGCGAAGATCTTCCGGCGGATCGACCGTGCGGAAAACCAAGGAATCGAGATCAGGAAGAGCTCGGAGCCGTCTAGAACGGCTTGGGAACAAGGTGAATCAAGTCCGTGACTCCTTCCCTTCCGCTGTCCCATGCTTGCGCCACTCAATAAAGTTTGACAAATGTTGCTTTGTGTGGACTCGCCGACCCCACAGCGTAAGTCCCGCAACTCTCATGGCGGATTCCAGGAAGGCTGGGGGGTGCGTTTCCGCAAAGGACGAGGAGATCTGGACACCGGATGTGCCGAGCTGATTCTTGTCCTCTCACCAAGACTTCAATGGAGAACCGATGCGATGCAGCTTCAACGCG
The DNA here is from genome assembly GCA_024278345.1 of bacterium. Taxonomy (GTDB): domain Bacteria; phylum CSSED10-310; class JAJRTK01; order JAJRTK01; family JAJRTK01; genus JAJRTK01. The sequence goes on from JAJRTK010000082.1 coordinate 29,378, forward strand.
ACATCCAGAAGGTCCTGCTCCTGTTCCCTCCCATGCGGAACGCCAAGGAAAACCACCGGGCCTGCCTGCCGCCCATGGGGCTCATGTATCTGGCATCCGTGATCCGCGATGATTACGATGTTCAGATTTTGGACGCGACAGTGGAGGATTTTTACAACGTCGTTCCGCTGGCTGGCGGGTTTCAGCAGTTTGGGCTATCGTACCCGGAGATCCGGCGGCGAATCGAGGCGTTCAAGCCGGACCTGGTGGGGATGACTTGCCTTTTTTCCCAGGTGATTCCGGTGATTCGGGATTTGTGTCGCATGGTGAAGGAGATCGACGCCGAGGTTCCCACGGTGATTGGCGGCGCCTATCCCACCTACCTGGCGGGCGAGTGCCTGGAGGATCCGAACCTGGATTTCGTGGCGCTGGGTGAAGGGGAGTACACCTTCCGGGACCTTTTGGGCCGGATTCGTCAGGGGAGTGATCTTTCGGACATCGACGGCCTGGCGTACCGAAACCGGGATGGGACGCTCCATGTCAGCCCTCGGACGGCATATATCCCAAACCTGGACGATCTACCTTTCCCGGCGCGTGACCTGGTGCCCATGGAAAAGTATTTTTCTATCAGCCGGCCCCAGGCCTTGGCCTGCAAGAGCCGGCGAAACACGACATTTATGTCGTCTAGGGGGTGTACGGCCCGCTGTACCTTCTGCTCCTCGACGAAGTTCTGGGGCGGCACGCTCCGCGTGCGTTCTCCGGGAAACGTCTTGGCGGAGATGCGGGAGATCAAGGAGAAATACAGGGTGGAGGAGCTCCAGTTCGTGGACGACAACCTGACCTCCAACCGAAAGGCGGCTCGGCAGATCTTCGAAGCGATGGTGTCGGAAAAGATGGACCTCCACTGGAGCACTCCCAACGGCATCGCCCTCTGGACGTTGACCCCGGAGATGCTGGACTTGATGAAGGAGGCGGGCTGCTACGAGCTGACTCTGGCGTTCGAGTCGGGTGTTCAGGAGGTCTTGACCGAAATCATCAAGAAGCCTCTCCGCCTGGCGCAGGCTGAGGAGATCACTAGGTATATCAAGGAGATAGGAATCCGGACCAACGCCTACTTCATCGTAGGCTTCCCCGGGGAAACTGTCGAGCAGATGCGCCAGACCTTCCGGTTCGCTCGCCGGGTTAAGGTGGATTCCGCGGCCTTTTTCATCGCCACTCCTCTTCCGGGGACAGAGCTCTTGGAAAGTGCGGAAAGACATGGCTATCTGCCTCCAGACTTCAAGTTCGAGGACGCCCTCTACACTCGGGCCGTGCTCACGACTCCGGAGTTCAACCCGCGACAGATCGAGCGGTTGGTCTTTGTGGAGTTCTGCTGGTTCGCTCTTTACACCTTGGCGACGGATCCCAGGCGTTTCTTTCGCAAGCACGCCTCGATTTTCAAGAATCCAAGGCTGGCGGCATCTCTTGTGCTGGGGCTGCTCCGAAAACTGGGTTCCGTAGCGGGAAACATGGTCTGGCGGAAGCCGCCCAAAGAATTGCCTCGAGAGGTTTTGGGAGAGGCTCCCTCGAAACAGGTTTCCAGGGTCCGGGAAAAAGTGGAGCCCATCGTCTCGCTCCGATCCCAAGCCATCGCCCGGCAACGAGACAAAAGACGAAAAAAAGAGGCAGCGGCGGAGACCCTGGGGAGCTGACCTTGCCAAACTTCCGCGGCCTGGGGTACGTTCTTAGTGGAAAATGACCTATAACTGGACAGGGCACGACTCAAGATTGGGGGCAGTCATCGGTGGGCCCTTTGGCGGGTCTTGCCGCGCTGACACGAATCATGCCCCAAGGGCTCATGGAAAGGCGAGTGGCGGCGGACGGATTGCCGCCGACGCGAGCGGACTCAACCCGCAAAAAATGCATTTTATTGATTCATGCCCTGGGGGAGAAGAGCAGCCAATTCACAGGGCAACCCCTCGATGGACTTGGGTGCATCAGGTTCGGGAGCCACCTGAATCCGTCCCGAAGGAGCCGTGCAGCGTGACGCAGAAGGCAGAAGAGTTTACGGAAGAGCTGGCCAAACAGGCGGGGACAAAGATGCTCATCGTGCTCCAGGACGCCCCTGATCCGGACGCCCTGGGGAGCGCTCTGGCACATTCTCTTCTTGCGGCGAGAGAGGGGATCGAAACCACGCTTCTCCACGCTGGGGAGGTCAGCCACCAAGAGAATCGCGCTTTGACGAAGCTGCTTGGGATCGAGAGCTCTACCTATGGGGAAGGCTTCGATTTTTCCGCTTATGACACCTATTGCCTTGTAGACAGCCAAGGGGCGACGGTCTCGTTTTTCCAGAAGATCCCTGAATCTCTCTGCCTCTTTTCAGTGGTGGATCACCACGCCGGCCCAAACGATCTTCATGCGGAGTTCGTTGACATTCGGCCAGATGTGGGAGCCACGGCCTCCATTTACGTGGAGTATCTCATGGATTCTGATCGGCATTTGGAAAGGGACAAGGATGAGTTTCAGCGGGCTGCTACAGCCCTTTTGGTGGGGATTCGGGCGGACACGGGCAAGATGCTCACGGCCACGGCATTCGACTACCAGCAAGCCTCGAGGATATGTGGCCATGCAGATGCCGCCATGGTCCGGCGGGTGGAGAGCCAGACTCGTTCGCGACAGACCTTGGATCTCATTCGGAAGGCTCTGGACAATATGGAGGTCCACGGGACCTTCGCGTTGGCCGGTGTGGGCAACCTTCGTGGAGCTCACAAGGATGCGATTCCCCAGGCTGCCGATTTCTTTCTGACGGTGGAGGGGATCGAGTCCGCCATCGTGTATGGGAACGTGGACGGCACGGTGCAGGGTTCCCTGCGAACGAAGAGCGATCAGATCGATCCCGATTCATTCCTCAAAGAGATCTTCGGAAAGGATGAGGACGGAAACTACTACGGCGGCGGCCGAAATCACATGGGAGGTTTTCAGATCCCGCTGGGTTATCTCTCGCACCACACTGTTGCGGGGGAGCTTTGGCGGCTCGTCAAAGAGCGGGTCGAAGGGGATATTCTGAGGGTTCTGGGTCCGGAATCCATGAATCGTTAGAAAGGTACTGGGAAAAAGGAGCGCACCTTATGAGAAAAGCTCTAATGCTCGTCTCTTGTCTTATTCTTGGTCTCTCCATGCAAGCTTTGGCCGGTGGGTTGGAGCGCCTGGATGCCGAAACCGGTTTTCGGGACGCTCACTTTGGCATGACTCCAAGAGAAATGGGACGCCTCAAGCTTCATCACCGGGAGGGCGTGATGGAGATTTACACGCGTACCAATGATACCCTGGAGTTTGCTGGAACCCGCCTTTCGGAAATCCGCTACGGCTTCCGGGATGGGCGTCTGAACGTCATCTGGTTATTCACGGACAACTTTGACAGCTCCTCGTCCCTCTATCGAGCCCTGAGCCAAGCCTATGGCAAGGCGAGGAAAAATCCGCTCCAGTCTGACTTGCGCTCCTGGAACGGCAAGAAGAACTTCATCACCTTCGCCGTAAAATCGGATGACGGCGCCGCCGAAGTCCGCTGGATCGGGCAGATTCCACTGGCCCGCGACGGCATCGAGGGGCGCAAAAAACGCTCCATCAAGGTGTCAGGACGGGGCGACCCAGAGACCCTTGATTCGGTTTTTGACTCTGAAAACGGCCTCACCATCGATGAACAAGCGGACACCCCCCCTGAAACCGCGCCTGAGGAGATCCCTCCATCGGTGGACAAGGCTCCCAAGCCAAAGGTCACACCCGATGAGGACTCTCCGGCAGGGGATGAGGTCGCCGATCCGGACGTCCCGCGGGAGGCGGCTGATGAGGCGACCGATGAGGCGACCGATGAGGCGGCTGATGAGGCGACCGATGAGGCGGCTGATGAGGCGGCTGATGAGGCGGTCGATGAGGCGGCCGATGAGGCCACGGAAGGGGATGAAATCGATCTCTCTACGGACGACGACTTCAAAGGCACCAAGCCGGCGGAAATTCTGGATGCCGGGGATGTTCCTGAAGTCGGCGACACCGGCGACTCCCGCAACTGAGGAACCTGCTGAAACAATGCATCTTTCGCCTGACATGGATGGCGTGGAACTCTTGATCTTCACCCACCGGGAAGGTCTTCTGTCCAGCGTTGCCCACGATCTCAAGATCCGCGCCACACGCTTCGCCGTCGAATTCGAGGATGGCGATCCTTCTTGCATCGAAGCGACTTTTGATGCCGCCTCCCTGGAGGTCATCTGCGCAATGAACGAAGGGCATGAAGACCCCACCGCCCTTTCGGAGAAAAACAAGGCGGAGATCCAGGAGATTATCGTCAAACGCATTCTCGAAGCCGAGCGCTACCCTCAAATTCGATTCCGAACCCTCTCCATCACTCCCCAAGATGAAGGACACCACCAGCTCACCGGGATCCTTTGGCTCCACGGCCACGAGCGGCGGCTTGAGTTCCAAACCCGCGTGGAAGACAATCGCCACGTCAGCCGAATTCGCCTCCACCAACCAGACTACGGAATTCGCCCGTACTCCGCCCTCTTGGGAGCGATCCGGGTCCAACCGGACATCACGGTGAAGATCACTATCCCGTGCGATCTCATCAAGAAGATGCCAGTTGTCCCTAAGAAAGAGGAGTGTCTGCCCTAGCCCGGAATGTAGGTGGTGCTCTACCCCTAGGGCATTGACAATTGCTTTTTTCTCAGTAGGATCGGTGAAACCCCTAACGAATAGGGAGAAGAGATGCCTTCATCGAAATGCGAGCCCCGGGAGGGC
>JAJRTK010000083.1 GCA_024278345.1 bacterium
CGACTGGAGAGCCGTATGCGGGAGAACCGCACGTACGGTTCGGAGGGAGGGGAGGCGCAAACCAATGCGCTTTCCCTACCCCTATCCACATCTTTGTGCGCTGCGCGCTTTTTTCGGGTGGCCGGTACCATGACCGAGGCCGCGTTTCCCACCCGCTGAGGGTTACACCGTGTACTTCGCGTAAGGCCGGCGATGCGTCAAAGCCCTGTGTATCGCCCGAGCGACTTTTTTGGGGGCGACACCATGCTCGACGCCCTCCATGACACTCTGGACAAAGCTCTCCATCTCGCTTCCATAGTAGTCTCTGGCCAACGGTGGAAGTTGGTGGCGCATGAGCTCAGCTTCGGCTCGAAGCCAGTCCAGAGCTGGCGCAGAGATGGTGCCGCTTTCAACCAGAATCACGTCGATCCCAAATTTCTGGAGCTCCAACCGAAGCGATTCACTCATCCCCACAAAGGCTTGCATCGCCCCACTGAGGGCGCCGCCAAATGCCATGCCCTCCCTTCCGGTCACCGCGCCGATATTGATGATGCGCGCCAAACCCTTGGTCCGCCGCAGCAGCGGTAAGAATGCCTGGGTCACGGCTAGCTGACCGAAGACATTGACCTCGAACTGGCGTCGAATCTCTTCCATCTCCAGGAATTCCAATGGGCCAAAAACAAAGACCGACGCCGCGTTGACTAGGCCGCTGAGACCTCGATCACCAAGAAGTTCTCCAACTTTCTTCGCCACCGTGCGGATGGCGGCAGAGTCCCGAACGTCGAACGAGACGATTCGCAGCCGCTCCGACCCAAGAATCCGCAGAATATCCCCATCGTCCTCGGTGAGCACGTTCGCAAAAACTTCCCACCCCCGTTCCAGGAGGTAGAGAGCCGCCGCTCGACCGACTCCCCGACCGGCTCCCGTGACCAGTGCGGCAGGAATCTCTGTTTCTGAAAGGCGTTTCGCCGATTGGGTCATGTTGTACCTGCCATGGAGAGTGAGAACTCCGGTTCCGGACCTCGCCAGGGAGTTCCCTCCCTGACTCTTTTTTTTCGCGCTACCCGTCTTTTGGGAGGGTGGCCGGTGCCCACCGATGGGAGAGTCGGCTTCCGCCAACCACCGATGACCGAGGCCAGGATAACACGAGGGAGCTCAGGCTGCGAGCGGTCCGTGGTGAGGGATGGTGTCGGGCAAGAGGTCGCGGCGGTGGGGTCGATTGCGTGGGATGAGCCGGGCACCAGTGACGCAATTGTCACGTTTTTGGAGAGAAGCGGCTTCGGATATCACAGAAGGGCCATGAAGCGTGACTAATAGGTTACAGATGGGGCGGGTGACTCTGTGGAGCAGGGGAAGGCGCTGGGGCGAAATGATGCGAGGAAAGCTTATTATACAATCTGATTCCAGGGTTCCTTCTTTGCCCTTGAGGGCTTGGCCTGGTTCTTGCTCTATCTCTCGTCAGATGATTTTCTTACCGTTTACAGCATTATAAATCGGAGCCAGAGGAGAGGGATGATGAGAATGAACAGACTTTCGGGATTCGCGTTGGCCGCTACCTTGACCACCGGGTTGTTCGTCGTGGGGGCGCAGGCCAGGCCCGTAGCCGACCAAGCCGTGGAATACCTGGATGACATGGGCTTCGTCCAGAGCGGTGTCCGGTGCGGCGCTTACCAGCCCACCGTGGAAGAAGTCGAATATTTCGAAGCTGAAACGCAGCAGTTGCTCCAGAACCTCGTCCTTGCTCCCGAGGCCAGCGGCACGGTGAACATTCCCATCGCCTTCCACGTGATCACCAAAAATGGGGAAGGCAATGTCCCCCAGTCGATGCTCGACGAGCAGCTCAACGTGCTGAACGCGGCCTATGCGAACTCACCCTACAGATTCTACCAGGGCTCTTTGGACTACACTGAGAATGCCACTTGGTTCGATGCCAAGCCTGACACAACAGCCGAGCAGAGCATGAAGAGCAGTTTGGCTATTGACCCGGCGCACAATCTGAACTTCTACACCACCAGCGGTGGCGGTTACCTGGGATGGGCCACCTTCCCCTCCTACTATGATGAAAGTGATACACGCCACGGTGTCGTGATTCTCCACTCTTCCCTTCCCGGCGGCGCGTCGGCTCCTTATGACGAGGGTGACACCGCGACTCACGAAATCGGCCACTTCTTGGGCCTCTACCACACTTTCCAGGGTGGTTGTTCCGGCGGCGACCAGGTGAGCGATACGAACCCCGAAAAGGACCCGGTTTTCGGTTGCCCCAGCAGCAACACGAGCTGCAGCACTCCGGACCCCATCCACAACTACATGGACTACACCGACGATGTCTGCATGTATGAGTTCACGTCCGGTCAGATCTACCGGATGATGGACCAAGTGAGCGTCTATCGGCCGAGTCTGGGCCAGTAAGTCCGGCCCTCCCCGCCGAATCCACAGGCGGGGGTTCAGAGCCCGCTGCTCCTCGAATGAGGGCGGCGGGTTTTGTTTTTTTTGCGGAATTCGATTTATAAAAAAACGGCCAACGATGACGACTGCCCGCCGTGGGTGAGAAAAACTATGGAGAAGAGCACTTGAAAATCGTTATGATTGGGGCGGGAGCCGTGGGACAGGTCTATTGCCGGCATATGAGCTTGGCCGGTGTCGAAGTCGGTTTCTTCGTCAAGGAGAAATACGCGGCTCAATGCCGAGAGGGGTTGACCCTCTATCCTCTCAAGTCGTCGCGTCGCCGCGACCCGGTTTCTTACACGGGCTTCGGGGTCTACACGAAGCTCGAGGAGCTTGCCGAAGTCCAATGGGACCAGGTCTGGATCTCCATTTCTTCCACGGCCCTTCGTGCCTTGCCTCTGAAGGAGCTGGCGGAAGCAGCGCCCAAGGCGACGATTGTCTCTCTTCAGCCTGGCCTCAAGGATCGGGACTATCTCTTGGAGTTTTTTCCAAAAGAACGCCTGGTCTCCGGGCTTATCGCATTCATTGCCTATTGGGCGCCATTGCAGGGAGAAGAAGTTCCCCGTCCGGGAATCGCCTACTGGTTTCCGCCTTTTTCGCCCAGTCTCTTCAGCGGGCCGCCTCGGATCGTGAAGGAGATCGTCGGCACTTTGAAGAAGGGAGGTTGTCCGGCAGTCGTTTCCTCGGACGCGCCTCGGGCGGGAGCCCTGCCCTCGGCCATCATGATGCCGCACCTGGTGGCGCTCAAGGGCGAGGGTTGGTCTTTCCGGGCTTTTCGCCGGGGAGAGCTGCTTCCCATGGCATCCCGGGCGTCCCGGGAAGCCTTGGCCATCGGCGCTGCCTACCACGGCGGTTCACCGCCGTGGCAGAGACGACTTGTTCGGCCCTGGGTCCTCTCCCTTGTTCTTGGGCTTGGTTCGGTTTTGGTGCCCCTCGATCTTGAGGTTTACCTCCAGGCTCATTTCACGAAAGTCGGAGATCAGATGCAGGAATCGATCCGGACCTATATCGAGCAGGGCCAACGCCTTGGCCTATCGACGGATGCTTTGCAAGAGCTTGCCTCGCGAGTTTACGGAGAGTCTAGCGGTTCAGCGTGAAAGTGACCGTGAGGCTCATGAGGGCATCGACCGGTTCACCTCGGATGCTGCCAGGTTGGAAGCGCCACTTGCGGACAGCCTCCAGCGCCGCGTTTTCCAGGATTGCGTGCTTGCTGGAAAGGACCTTGATTCTCCCCACGGTGCCATCTTTTCGGACGACGACTTCGAGGATCACATAGCCATCGATTCGGGCGCGGATTGCGGTGACGGGGTAAACGGGCTCAATCTGACGGATGATTTGGGGTTGGATGCCGTCGGGGCCTATGCGCTTTGGGAGGTTCGGTTCCGGAGGAGCCGGAGGTTGGAAACCGCTGAGATCGGGTTCGGGGAGAGAAATGGCCTCGGCGATGAACTCTGGCGCGGCTCTGGGTGCCCGTGGCGGTTCTGGGGTGGTGGGAGAGGGATCGGGGATGGGCCTGGGCGGCCCGCTTCTTTTCTTGAGGACGACCTTGGGCGGCGGTCTGGAAACGGCTTGCCGGGGCGGGGTGTAGCGATAGATCCTGACGGCTTTGGGCGACGAGCGCCTCAGAAGGTGTGGTTGGGCCTGAGAAACGTGGATGTGGAGGATGACAAAGTGGAAGCAGGCCGAGATCAAGGCTCCGAATAGGAGAGTTTGTCGGTCGTTCCGCCGGATCTCTTGCCAGACATGAAGCTCGGGCATCGCGGTCTCCCGGAGGGCTTTGGGGGAGGGGTGTGAAATCGATTCCATTGGGTATTTGGTGTTACGATGGGGAAGGTTGTTCCTTGTGGAGCGGAAAAACGATTGATTTGGGGATGCGCTGGGTGGAGATTGGAGGAACTCTGATGATGATGGGGAGGTTTGAAGATCCGGGGGGGCAGGGAGGGGGAGTGGGGCGAACGGTGCGAGCAGCGGGTGCAGGCCTGCGCACGATGGGAGCGGAAGCCAAAGCAAAAAAGAAAGTTGCCCCGGCAGCATTTTTCGACCTCGACAGAACGATCCTCGACGTCAATAGTGGGCGGCTCTACGTGCGGAATGAGCGGCGGCTTGGGCGGATTAGCGCGTGGCAACTGGCGGAGTCCTTCTTTTGGTTTGCCATGTATCATCTGTCGCTCCTGGACGTGGAAAAGGCTTACAACAGGGCCTTGCGTCATTATCGAGGCTTGCCGTCGGAACTCTTGCGGGAACGGACGGCGGATTGGTTTGGGCGCGAGGTCGTGGAACGTGTGCAGCCGGGAGCGGTTTCGGCTTTTGACTGGCATCGCCGCCAAGGGCACCCGTTGGTTTTGCTCACCAGCAGCTCCTGCTATTTGGCTGAACTCTTCGCGGACAAGGCGGAGTTGGATGACTGGCTGGCGAATCGGTTTGTGGTCGATGGCGCCGGCTTGCTCACCGGGGAGTACGAATCGCCGCTCTGTTTTGGGCCAGGGAAGGTGGTTTGGGCTGAGCGCTGGGCTGAAAAGCGGTGCGTGGAGCTTCGGGATTCCTATTTCTACACCGATTCCTTGTCCGATCTGCCGATGCTGGAACGGGTTGGGCATCCAAGGGTTGTCAACCCGGACCCGAGGCTCCGGCGGACGGCCCTGAAGCGTGGTTGGCCCATCCTGGACTGGAGCTTGGCCGGCGGAGACGCCTCTGGAGAAGAGACCGTTTTTGAAGAAAAGACCACCACACTGGAGAACTACCCGTGACGCCAGAATCGCCTCGGCCCTGGGAGCGCGTTGGGAGCGAGCCCGGTGCCAGCTACAGGATTTTTGATCTGCACGTCCATCGCGCTCGATCTCCCAGGACCGGAAAGGTCCATTCCTTTGTCATCCTGGAGACTCCGGATTGGGTCAATGTCGTGGCGGTGACACTGCGCCATGAGATTGTTCTGATCCGGCAAGTACGCCATGGGATCGGAAGCGTTACTCTGGAGATCCCAGGAGGAATGGTGGACCCGGGAGAGACTCCGCGGGAGGCGGCGGCGCGCGAGCTTTTGGAGGAGACGGGATATCGCGCCGGGCGTTGGCGGACGCTGGGCTTCGTGCATCCCAATCCGGCTTTCCAGGATAATCGTTGCCACAGTTTCTTGGCCCTTGACTGTGAGCGTGTTGCAGAGCCGGCCCACGATAGTGCGGAGGACATTGTTTTGGAGGTCCGCGGTCTCGCAGAGCTTCCGGAGCTAGTGGCTTCGGGATCCATCACCCATGGCCTGGTGTTGAATGCCTTGTGGTGGTTTGAAATCTGGCAACGGAATCACGCGATCCGAGAGGGCCGTGGCGCGGATGTGTCCTTTTGGGGTATCCTCGGTCAGTGGGTCAAGATGATGGAGATCGGGTGCCTTGAGGGGGAAGGAGAGGGCAAATGAGATTGGGGTCCGGTGGATGCGTGCTCGGCTTGGAGGCTTGGAAGCTGCTGTGGCTTGCCGTGGTGGCTTGCTCGTGGTTGCCTTTCTCCGTATTGGCTCAAGACGAAGCACGGTTTGAGGCGGCGTTGGCCACGTTGCGGATCTTTTGTTCGGAGCCTGAGTGCATCGTCGAATTGGACGGCGTTGAACGGGGACTGACGCGAAGGGGGTTCTACCTTGTGCTGGAGGTGCCCGCCGGCCGAGCGCGGGCCGTGATTTCTAGGATGGGCTTTCATCCTTACGAAGAGGATTTATTGTTGATTCCGGGCCGGACTCAGGAGATCGTGGCGCTCCTGACACCGGAAGGCGAGGCGAAGCCTGTGGGGCGCTCCATACCGCCTCCAACCAGGAAGCCGTTACCCGTTGCCACTCCAGCGTCTGTTCCACCTGCTGAGCCATTGGGGGCCCCGGACCAGGGGGCCCATGGAGAAGATGCGGCGCTTGGGGAAGAAGAAGTGGAATTGCCCTCCCTTCGAGCTGTGATTCGCCCCAAGACCATGCCCGATGCAAAGGCGATTTGCCGCCAGAACCGGCAATTCCTGGCCAAGGCGGAAGAATACGCTGGGCAGAAACAGTTCGAGGTCGCTGTCCAACTTGCCGGGCGCGTGGATCGGACCAGGGATTGCCACTTTGAATTCATCGAGGCTCAGGGCCTGTTGGCGGAAATCAAGCTCCTTCAGCGCAAGGACTACCAAGGCGCTATCGAGGCGGCGGAGAAAGGGTTGGCGGTGGATCCCCGTCAGACGATCCTCTGGTTCATGAAGGGATACTCCAGTTACCAGCTCGACCGTTACGAGGAGGCGCAGGCCGCGCTTCGCCAGGTGCTGAAGCTCTACCGGATCGTGCCCATCGAGCAACGAACGCTCATGGAGGCTCGGTATTTTCTTGCTGATTCCGCTGATCGCCTGGCCGCACAGCAGCTAAAAACCCACCCGGAGCGCCGGCGACAGGTAGAGAATGCCGCATTGGCGGCATGGCGGGAGTTTCAGGATTATTGCGGGGAGACTGGTTGTCCGGACAAATTGGTTCGGCGGGCCGAGGAGCAGATTGCGGGACTCGAGCAACGGATGGCGAGCGCTCGATGATCTCCTGCCTTGGAAGCGGGCCGTTGAGTTTTTTGGCACCCTCCTTCAGCCGCCCACCCGTGAGCGAGTCCAGTTTTTACCGTGAAAATCATTGTCAACAGATTTTTGTCTTCCTCCTTCCGGGGTCATGGTCACCTCCCAACATGATCGTTGGGTTGGCTTTGTTTCTGTACCGCTTGAAAGGAGCGCTGAGATGAGCGCGCCGGGTTTGGATATCGCTTTCGTTCGACGGCAGTTTCCTGCGTTGGTTGGCAAGTGCGCCTACTTTGACAACGCGGGGGGAACACAGATTCTGGAGCGGGTCGTGGACCGGATTTCCCGCTATTTGCTCCAGTCGAACGTCATGGTCGGGGCCAGTTATCCGGCGTCCCAGCTTTCCGGCGAGCGGATTGTTCAGGCCGCGACTGGATTTGCCGAGTACTGCCGCACCAGGGATTCGTGTGAGGTCGTTTTTGGCCCGTCCGTAACTCAGCTTCTTGCCAACCTGGCGCTCGCCATGCGGAGCCGCTTTCAGGAGGGCGACGAGATTGTGGTGACCAATGTGGATCACGAGGCGAATATCGGACCCTGGAGAAAGCTCCAAGAGGTGGGAGTGAAGGTTCGGGTTTGGGAGGTGAACCGAGATTCATGGCACCTTGAGCTGGAGGACCTCCAGTCGCTCCTTGGGGACCGGACGAGGCTCGTTTGTTTTCCCCACGTTTCCAACATCTTGGGCGCCATCGAACCCGTTGCGGAGATCGTGCGGCTGGCTCACCAGTGCGGCGCCAGGGTTTGCGTCGATGGCGCAGCCTACGCACCCCATCGGGCCCTGGACATCGCCGGTTGGGACGTCGATTTTTATCTTGTGAGCCTCTACAAGTTTTTCGGGCCTCACAACGCTCTGTTGCTGGCAAAACGGGAGGCGCAGACGGAGCTCGACAGCATCAACCACGATTTTATTGATTCTGACGACCTTCCTTACAAAATCCAGCCCGGCAAATTCAATTTTGAGCTCTCCTACGCATCGTTGGGAATCCTCGATTACTTGGAAGAACTTGGCACCAAAGGGGTGGGCGGAGTTTCTCCCGCGGGAGGGCAAGCCTGTGTGGAGAGGACCTGGAGCGCCATAGCACGCTACGAAGCAGAGCTTTTGGAGATCCTTCTCGATGACCTGCTCAACAGGCCCGGTGTCCGTCTCATGGGTCCCAAGAGTCACGATCCCGGGGAGAGAGTGGCCATCGTTAGTTTTGTCGTTGACGGCGTGCATTCCAGGGAAATCCCGCGCTTCCTCGACGATGCTGGCGTCGGATCGCGGGCCGGCCATTTTCACGCCCAACGCCTTGTGGATGAGCTGGGATTGTCCAGCCGTGGCGGCGTCGTTCGAATCTCCATGGCTCACTACAATACGCGGGCCGAGGTGGAGGGACTTGTCCGCAATTTGGACGTGGCCTTCTCGAAGTTGGGGGCTCTGTGAATCCATGAGAAAGGGGGACTGGCGAAGGAACGCTTCCCGAACCTGCTCCCGTGAGGGGTGGCGAATATGAGCAATCGGGAACTGGTGGTGCTGGGAACCGCGAGCCAAGTTCCCACCCGATATCGAAACCACAACGGCTATTTTGTGCGCTGGGATCGCGAGGGGCTCCTTTTTGATCCGGGAGAAGGGACACAGCGCCAGCTCATCTTGGCTGGCGTGCCGGCAAGGGCGATCACGAAAATTTTTATCACCCATTTCCACGGTGATCATTCCCTGGGCTTGGCTGGAGTGCTCCAGAGACTGAATCTCGACCGGTGTCCCCACCCAGTGGAAGTCTATTTTCCCGCCGAAGACGAGATCTATTTTCATCGGCTTCGGGATGCCACCCACTACAATCGGCACCTGACGATCCTGCCCCGCCCCGTAGAGGGGGAGCATTGGGAGGGCCGGTGCAGCAATGGCTGGAGGGTTGAGGCACGGCCGTTGCAACATCCCGTGCCCACTTTTGGCTATCGGATTTCCGAGCCCGGAACTTTCCGTTTTCACCGGCAGCGGCTCGATGCCATGGGACTCCGCGGACCCGACATAGGAAGGCTTGGCAGGGAAGGAGAGATCCTGCACCGGGGGCGGAAGGTCTCCCTTTGGGATGTCGCCGATTCCCAGCCCGGGATGGTCCTGGCGTTTATCATGGATACGCGCTTTTGCCAGGCTGCTCTTTGCCTGGCGGAGGGCGCCGATCTTGCCATCATCGAATCGACCTATTTGGAAGACAATTCGGACTTGGCCCATGATCACGGCCACCTCACGGCTCGTCAAGCTGGAGAAATCGCCCGCCGTGCCGGGGTTCGCCAGCTCATCTTGGGCCACTTCTCCCAACGGTATCCGGCAGCCGAACAGTTCCAGGAAGAGGCAGCCCGGGAGCACACTTTGGTCCAGGCTGTGAAAGATCTGGAGCGAGTCTCCATCCCATGGGGGCGAAAAGCCCTCCGTGCCCCGGAGCGGAAAGCCGCCCACGAAGACTGAATTTCGTCCATGGCCAAGGAGCCGCGATCACGGAGGCCGCAGCCCGGATCCGCCTTCGGCCATCTGTGGATCTCTAAAGGAAACAAGCACTTTGACCTCACCCAAGCCCCATGGCGCTCTCCGGCCCGAAATGCCAGTGATTTCCAGGACCCTCATGGAGGAGGCTCCCGGCTCGAATCCCAGCCAGGAGCTTCTTCTGATCCACGGGATCCTGGGGTCCAAGGGGAATTGGCGCGCCTTTGCCCGCCGTCTTGTCAGTCGGCATCCCCGCTGGAGAGTGATCCTTGCCGATTTGAGGAACCACGGCTCTTTTCGGGACGCGGAACCACCTCACACCGTGGAGGCCTGCGCCCGGGACATTCTGCGGATGTTGGGCTCTTTGGGAAGGTTTCCCCGCCTTGTTTGGGGCCATTCGTTCGGCGGAAAGGTGGCTCTGCTCCTGGGGCATCTTGGCAGAGAGCAGGGCATCGGGGAGGTCTGGTCCCTGGACTCACCGCCGGGTAGACGTCCAGGTGGCTCCGAACCAGAGCTCGTCCGCAAGTTACTGGCGGCACTAGCCCAGGCGCCGCCCCGGTTCGAGAAGCGTCGCCGAATGGTTGATTGGCTTCAGCGGCAAGGGTTTTCCAGGGAGATTGGCCTTTGGATGACCACGAACCTGGTGGCATCACCGACCGGAGGCTATACCTTCACACTGGACCTTCAGGCCATCGGCGAAATGATCGATTCCTACCTGGAGACGGACGCGATTCCCCTCGTCAAGGAAGCCGCCCGTTATGGGCTGAAGATCGGATTCATCCGGGGAGGAAAAAGCCTGGCCTGGCTAGACCCCGAGATCCTGGAGCTTGCGCGGTTGGAGCAGCGAGGCCGGATCCAGTTGGCCCTCCTCCCCAATGCGGGACACTGGCTCCACACCGACGACCCCGAAGGCCTTCTCGCCCTCCTCGAACCATCCTTGGCAACCAAAGAATGAAACCGCCGGCGGCGGACGGTGGGGAACTCGCGCCGTAGGCGTGGGTCATGATGCCCTGAACAGTCATGGAGACCTATCGAACCACCCCGAAGAATGAAAGAAAAGAGGCCGAGCGTCAAAAAAAGACGCGCAGCGTCCATCCACGTGGGTCCAGGGAGCAGGTGCTCCCTGGTGGGTGCAGGGCAAAGCCCTGCCAGGGGACCGGGGACACCGTCCCCGGACGACCGCCGAGCAGCGCGAGGCGTGGCCCGGACGATTGGTATTGCCACAATCCATGAAGTGCCCCACTTTAACAATCATGGTGGAGTGGCCGACACCCCGGAAGATGAAAGGCAGGACGCCGATGCCTCCGGTGTTTTAGCCCCCCAATCTTTTCGCATGGAGGCCTTCCGGCCTCCATGCCGGCGTGTACTTTCACGGCAAGACAGATGTCCGCTTTGCGTGTACTTCCATGGTACGTGGATACCCACCAAACCAAAGGTCGAGCGGGACCTATCAAATCCCCGCGTTTTTGCTTTACACTCCGCGGCGCCGCCCTGGTGGCACCGGCATCTTGCCGGTGGCGGGCTGGACGGGATTCACGGAATTGAACGGTGGGTTCCTTTCGTGCGTGGACTTGTCAAC